>NZ_VPBQ01000040.1:0-3582 GCF_013418635.1 Acinetobacter sp. YH12131 | reverse complement strand
ACTGGAAACAGCGAAACAGACAAATGATGCTGCTAGAAGCGCGCAGAAAGCTGTAAATGAGCAGATAGCAAAGGATGCGCTAGAAGTGTACATGCAGCAGAAAAAAGCCGAAAATGAGCTTTACAGAGCGTCTAGAAGCGATGTTAATAAAGATCAAGACAATTCGCTTGATAATGATAATACTTATAGACCTTTCAATTAAGTATCTAAACGTACTGTACTGTACAACGATACAGTACAGTACAGTACAGTACACAATCGGTAAAAATAAACAATAACAAGTATTTATTAGCGAGTGTCTACGAGCGACGCAATGAAAAGTCGCCCATTCCCCTCTCTGATTACTGCTTTTGCTCTTTTTTGCTCACAAACGACAGTATTTAGCGAGTGTCTACGAGCGATGTATTGATGCTTTTGCTTTTAAAGACGTATGAGCGAAGCGAATACATAATTGCTTTTGCTTTGAGTTGTCATGTAATGCAGTAACAAAAACTGCCCCAACGCTGCGAGCGAAGCGAGCAGCAATAGAGTACGAGCGAAGCGAGTACATAGGGCAGTTTTCATAACTGTTTTTTTGCTTTTGCTTTTGCTTTTGGGTTTTTAATAGTTTTTAAAGCTTTTAAATGCTTTTAGGTAGCTCGAAAGCCTTGCTGTATCTGCGTTTCAAGCTTCATTCAATAAGGTTTAGTCTTACATTCAATAAGCTTTACTCTTATATTCAATAAGCTTTACTCTTATATTCAATAAGCTTTACTCTTAATTAAATAAGACATAAAAATATTTTATTTAAATAAGTAAATATATTGACTTATTAAATACAAGTGATTAATTTATACACATGCACTAGCCAGACAGTCGCGGTAGCTGATTTATACCGACTCGGTTCGTTGAGAACTTTTTTCTTTCTAAACATAGGAGGCATTGCATTGAAGTTGAAAAAAGGAAAACGAATGAATCAAGTCGTGAAAGATAACGCTCTTATTAACGCTAGTTACAGCTTAGAGCTAGTTGAACAAAGAATTGTACTTCAAGCGATTATTAAAGCTCGTGAAACAGAAAAAGGCTTTGATACAAAAACACCGCTTTCTATTCATGCAAGCGAGTATGAAAAACAGTACAACGTCACTAAAGATGCAGCATATAAAGCATTAAAAGATGCTGTTCTGTCACTATTTGAGCGTCAATTCACATTCACTGAACTACAAGACGAAAAGCTAAAAGTAGTTAAAAGCAGATGGGTGTCTCAAATCGCTTATGTTGATAAGTCAGCAGAAGTACAGATCATCTTTAGTCCTGCGGTTGCAAGCATGTGTTCACGCTTAGAGCGTCACTTTACAAGCTATGATCTTGAGCAAGTTGCACCACTCACAAGCAAGTATGCTGTACGTCTTTATGAACTTATGATGTCCTGGAAGTCAGTGGGAAAAACACCAATCATTAAGCTGTCAGAGTTCCGCGAACGCGTTGGCTTGCTTGATGAAAATGAGTACAAAGATATGTGTACTTTTAAAAAGTACGTTCTCGACTTAGCAGTTGCACAGATCAACGAGCATACAGACATTAAGCTAACTTATGAGCAACACAAAGCCGGGCGCAAGATTGACGGCTTTTCATTCAAGTTTAAACAGAAAGTTAAACAGCAGAAGATTGAACAACCGCAGCGAGATCAGAACACGCCAGACTTATTCAACAAAATGACTGACCCGCAGCGCCACTTGTTCGGCAGTAAACTAGCACACGATGCACGTGTACAAAGCGAATACAGCCATCTTGTTGGTACTGGCACTTATGAGCAATTCGGCAAACTGCTTGCTGATATGCTTGCAGAAGAAAAACACTTCAAAACATTCTATCCGCTACTTGCTGAATACGGCTTTAAAGGTTAATTAGATCGGCTGCCCTCCAAGTCGCCAGACTTGGACCAAGTCCGAAGGACTTGGCAAAGGGTCAAGGGAAAGGATTTCCATTGCTTGCGGAACCTAAATTTTTTTCGAAGAAAAAATTTTGGTGTAGTAAGTACACCAAAATCGAAATTTAGGTTGAAAAAACAAAATCAAAAGAAGATATTGAACGTAGTTTAATTTCTTCTTTTTGGATTTTGTGATGACTGGTTACGTTATTTTGAGACATACAAAATTAAAATCATACGGTGAAATTGGGGGGTCTCTTGATCATACATATCGACTTATTGACACTCCAAATTCTGATTCATCTCGTTTAAATCTCAATGAACACGACTTCAATAAAAAAACTGATGTTGTTCAATCAATAAAAAACAGAGTTGATCAACGTATAAAAGAACGTCCAGATAATGTCTTGTGTGTTGAATATCTTGTAACTGCTTCACCGACCTGGGATGGATGGGGTACAGAGAAAGAAACCGAATTTTTTAATCTTCAAAAAGAAAGACTTATAAAAAAATGGGGAACTGAAAATGTTATCTCTACTCACATTCATAGAGACGAGACAACACCACATATGATTGTTTATATCGTTCCGTTTGATGAAGAAAAGAAGGTTCTGAACTGTAAAAAATGGCTTGATGGACGAAAACTATTACAAGAAGAACAAACAGAAGCTGCTGAAATTGTTAAACATTTAGGATTAAGTCGAGGTATCAAAAACTCTAAAGCTGAACATCGAACAATCAAACAGCACTATGAGATCGTTAATCAAATTAATGAAATAAACGAGTTCAGTCCAAGTATTGATAATTTGCCAAAACCAGACTTTTTTGAATCAAAAGAGAATTATGCAAAACGTGTGATTGATGAAGTATTGCCCGATTACAAAAAGTCAAAAATTGAAGCATTACAAGCACTTCATACAGAAAAAGAAGTTAAAGCACTAAGACAGATTGCTGAAAAAGCGGAGGTATATTTGAAAGCTCTGGATGATGTACCCGAGCTACATGTCGATTTATTCAATAACAAGATAAAAGAAACAGCTTCGTTAATTAAGAATAAACACGAAAAGGATATTCAAAAAGAAGTTGAAAAATATAATAATAAAATAGAATTAATTAATACACATAAGAATAACTTTGAGTGTTTCTATGATTATTGCAACTCTGAATTAAAAGCCAAAATTGATAATGAAAAACTGCTCAAAAAAGAGTACGAGAAAACAGAAAATTGGCTAAAAAAGAACAACTTAACTGAAAAAGAGTTTAATAAAGGATGGAAAGATGACGGCTCAAAAATATATATTGATAAGCCTGATTTCTATATGTCTGAATATCAATATAATCAATCAAACATGCAATATTCCTATACTTATAAAAAGAATATTCACGATAAAAGTAAAGAATTAGAAATTAATGAAACAGTTTCTATATTAAAACAGAATCCTGAAAACCAGATTGGTAAACGATTCCAAAATAAACTCGATGATTACTATGAGAATTTCGAACCTGTCATCAATGATGTTGAGCGTAATCTTGAACGACTGAAAGAACTGGAAACAGCGAAACAGACAAATGATGCTGCTAGAAGCGCGCAGAAAGCTGTAAATGAGCAGATAGCAAAGGATGCGCTAGAAGTGTACATGCAGCAGAAAAAAGCCGAAAATGAGCTTTACAGA
>NZ_VPBQ01000039.1:0-4021 GCF_013418635.1 Acinetobacter sp. YH12131 | reverse complement strand
CTCTGTACACGACAAAAATAGATAACTCATTGAAATAATGTCACAATAATTGTTTTCTAACGACGAATACTATGACACATCTCAATGAGTTATATCTTATCTTAAACAAATCTCTAAAATGGAACAAGTCACATTTAAAGTGCTTTGCGCTCATCATGCTTGTGATTATTTTAAAGCAAACATGTAATCTTTCTTCTGCATCTAAAGCCTTGCCCATCAAGTGTTTACCACAATCATTTTATCGACGTATGCAGCGCTTCTTTGCAGGTCAGTATTTTGATTATCGTCAAATTTCTCAGTGTCATCACCAGAACGATGGTGATGACTACGGCGATCTGACCCCAAAGGATTCGGCCTCCGCGCAATGCAGGCTCCAGTCGGCAAAAGAGACGGAGCCGATCAGAGAGTAGGCAAAATCGGGACGGGCAACAGGAAAGAGGATGCCGGAGGGCTGCCGGATACTATCGGCGGCAAATAGGATGGATCGCCTGTGCCGTTATCGTGCCGGTCGAGTGCCATCCAGGAAACGATTGGGCGAATCGCCGTCACGCTTCATTTTGCCTGCGAGGTTGAGTAGATTTTTCAGTGCGGAGTTGCGATTGAACGGCGACCAGACGGCTGTAAAGGCAACCGGCTCCGGTTCATCGAGGAAGGGCAGGAAGACGATGCCGGTCGTCGGCAACAATGACGTTGCCTCGCCGACGATAGTGATGCCGAAGCCTTGTCCGACCATAGATAGCAGCGTGTCGCGCCCCACATCAAAGCGCCGGATCGACGGTGCGGGCCAACGCCCGGCAAGGCGCAGCACGATATGGTCATGGACCTGCGGGCCGGTGCCACCATAGCGAACAATGAAAGTCTCGCCGACCAGATCGGACCAAGTGATTGCGGACTGCCCGGCGAGGCGATGCCCATCCGATAGCACGGCCACCAGCGGTTCGGTCCAGATCGGTCGGGTATGGCAGTCGGGCATCTCGGGCTTGCCCGCGACGAACACCACGTCGAGCTGGTCAGCACGAAGCTGCATCACCGCATCGCGGGCTGTGCCTTCGGTGATCTCAACCTCAATGCCCGTATGTTCTTCCCGATAATGACGGATCAGCTCCGTGAGAAAGCTGCGTGGGATTAAGGCATGGATGCCGATGCGAAGCCGGCCGTATTCTCCTTGAGCTGTCATGCCTGCGGTCTTCACTGCGTGATCGAGTTGATCGACACCCGCCGTGACACGCTCCATGAAGTGCCTGCCTGCGTCTGTTAGCCGAACGCCCCGCGCATGGCGCTCAAATAGCAGGACACCAAGGTTATCCTCCAGCGCTTTCACACGCGCGCTGACGCTCGACTGGCTGATACCAAGTGCCTTGGCCGCATGCCGAAAATTCAGATGCTCGGCGACGGCGATGAACTGAACAAGGGAAATGAGCGGTATCCTGCCAGACAGGATACCGACATTCACGAGGTTTCGATGGTTAGTGCGCCGCATCGGAGCGGGCCTGCTACCAGTCGTCGGTTAGACGACTGGCGACTTCTCGGTGGCAGCCCCACGGAGCCGAAGGAGCACCAGCCCCAACGAAACCAGTACCGCCATCGCCGTGGCGTAACAGATCACGGGCCACGCTGTGTCACCGTTTAAAAGTGCCACCGCCAATGTCCCGACAATGCTGACTATCAGGCTTTGAACGCAGAAGTAGAACGCGACCGCTGATCCCGCGATGTCGTCGAACTCTGCCAAAGCGCCGTTCGCGGTAACGGACACCGTGAAGACAATACCGACCGCGACAACCCACATCGGTAGGATGAAGGTGAGGAATGACGGCGAGCCGTAAAGTTCGCCGATCCCCAACAGGACCGCTCCGCAAACAAGCAACGCCATCCCACGCGCCACGCATCCTGCGATGCCCCATCTGGCGACAAAGGACTTCGCGAAACGGGTTGTCACGATCATTACAAGCGCGACAGTGGCGAAGGCAAAGCTGAATCCGATCTCGGAATATTCCGCTTGGCCTATGAGCACACGGGGAGCCGTCGAGAAGAAGACGAAGTAGGTGCCCATACCGGCGCTAAAGCCGACAGTGTAAACCCAAAAAGCCGGACTCGCGAAGATCGGCAAGACAGATCGGCGCGTCTTGACTTGATCCAGAGGGCGGGTTTCGTGCCACCTGAAACCCGCATTTAGGAGTGCGAGCATCGCCAGTATAGCCAAAGTAATGAATATCGCCTGCCATCCCAAGAACTCGCCGATCAATACTCCGGCGATAGGGCCGAGCGCAGGCACGAACGCCAGCATCGAACTGAAAAGGCCGTAGATGACGACACCCTCAGGACGGTTGGCATAAACGTCGCGAACCGTCGCGAACGTCGCCACCAGCATGGCCGACGCGCCCACTGCTTGAAGTAGACGGAAAGCGACAAAGGCCGGTGCAGTTGAAGACCAAGCTGCTCCCAGAGACGCAATGACGAAAGCCGTTGCGCCCGCAAGTAGAATTGGCCGTCGCCCGATTCTGTCTGAGAGCGGACCAAAAATCACCTGGCCCACGCCGAGCATCACCATATAGAGGCTCAACGTGAGTTGGATCATAGCGGGCGTCGTGTTCAGGATGCCGGGCATCGCTGGAACGACAGGGAGATAAATATCCATCGCCAGTGAAGCGAGGATGTCGAAAGGAGCCATCAGCAGCAGTGCTGCCGGCAGCGTATAGGCCCACGCGGGGCGTGTGGTGGTCATGACGAATCAACCCTCGATTAAGGAATACCGGGCGACGTCTGCTCGTCAGCAATCAGATGAGACTAGCCTTACAGAGCGCCGCAACAACAATACTGGTTGTTGCGGCTTACTTGTCTGCTGACTTGGAATTTCCCATCTGATTACTCCACGCTTACGAATATGAATTGCTACATTTTATCCGATTATCTTTTGCTTTGCAATGCGGCATGGGCGCACTCAGCGTTCCAGCCCCCTCTGCCGCCCTAAATGCTTGCTCCAATGCATCGAGCACCATATCTGTATTCATCCGTGTCGATACTTTCCATCCAACAATTGCTCGTGAGAACACATCAATAATAAATGCAGTATAAACCCAGCCTGAATTTGTTTGAATATACGTAAAGTCACTCACCCACAGTTGGTCAGGATGATCAGCAGTAAAATTACGTTTTACCAAGTCATCCGCTCGTTTTTGATCATCTCGGCTACGGGTGGTTTGTTTGTTCTTACCACGCCAAACACCTTTTATACCTAGCTTTTGCATTAATCGAGCAACAGTACAGCGCGCAATAATATAGCCTTCACGTTTCAGTTTTTGCCAGACTTTACGTACACCATACCGACCTGAACTTTCCTTCCAAATTCGTTTAATCTCCTCAGCATGATGCAAGTCATGTAAATCTCGCTTTGCTCGATGTTCTGGATTTTCACAGAGATCTAGAGTCCGGTAATAGGTTGAAGGTGCGATCGGTAAAATTCTACAAATCGCCTCGACTCCGTACAGCTCTTTATTATTATGGATAAAATCCACCATTATTTGTGTGGGCGGTCGAGCTCCGCCTGGGCGAAAAAAGCGGCTGCTTTACGTAGAATTTCATTGGCGCGTTGCAGTTCTTTATTTTCGCGTTCGAGTTGTTTGATACGTTCTTGGTCTGAAAGCTGCTGTACTTTAACTGGATTTTGTTTATCTAAATATTTTTGATACCAAACACGTAGTGTTTCAGGAGTACAACCCTTGCGCAGTATACTGCTCAGGGAGCAATAGCGGTGATCGCAGCCCAATTCGATGGATAATCTTTCTCGGATTCAATCAATAATTGAACCGCTCTTTCTCTGATTTCAGGGGTATATTTTACTTTTTTCATCGGGACATTCTCTCAGAAAGCTTGGTCTCCGACAAACCCGGTACGGTTCAAAAATCTTCCATTGATTTATTTATATCTGTTAAACCAGTCGCATTATGAAATGTAATATAAGTAGAAATTTCAGTATAAATGGTCATGATCTTTTCTAAATTTGAATATCTAAGCGTCTTCATTA
>NZ_VPBQ01000038.1:0-4573 GCF_013418635.1 Acinetobacter sp. YH12131 | reverse complement strand
ACAATTAACCCTGGTGTCACTATTAATGGAAACCACTTCGGCATCCAAGTTGAAGGTTCTTTAGAAGTAAATGGGACAAAGGAAAACCCTATTACAATTTATGATTCTAATATTGCTCCGCAAGGGAATAGAAGCTTCGATGCAAACATCATTATTAAGCATGGTAACTTAATTGGAACAGCACCATACTCATCTTATGGAGATAGAATTGGTGGGACATTAGAGTTATCTGACTCTTATTTATATGACTTCACAGATGAAATATATTTATGGGTTCCATCTGGACCAGTAAATATAGTAAGAAATAACTTCAATACTACAGGCGGTATTAATTGGGAATTAAGTAGATATTCTATCAATATAGAAAATAATAAATTTGAGAATTGGCAGACTCAATCAGCTATTAATATTAATACCTTAGCAAAGGTTTATGGAAATACATTTATTTATCCTAAGCGAGAGGATAGATATGCTATAAACTTCAACGCCTTCCATTTGCCTGTTAATACTGAGTTAGATGCCACATCTAACTATTGGGGAACAACAGATGAAAGTAAAATAAAATCTATAATTATAGATAGAAATTCTGGTTTATCTTCAAGCGGTTATGTAAATTATACTCCTTACCTAACAGAGCCATCACCAACAACCCCAAAATAAATTTATAGACTTAAAAGCCTATTCTACATCCCAAAATCCATGCCCCTATCTTTCTTAGGTTGGGGCTTCTCTATTTCCTTCTTGCATTCCATCATCTTGATGATATTCGCTTCAATATCTCCGAAGTTTCGAGCAAGTTCTGCTGTGATTGCAGTACTGTTTGAGAGATTTCTTTTTGCGTCTGTGAGAGATGTTGCGATACTCGCTCGTTGGAGGTCGTGATCTGCTCCATTTTTTGCACTTTGCTCCCGATCTGTTCCGTGTACTGCGTTGTACCTTGCTGTACTTCGTGAAATTGCTTCTGAATTGTCGCGAATGACTTTTGTGTCTGCTGTAAGTTGCTGTGCATGGTCTCGATTGCTTTTGACTGTACCGACAACACGTTCATAACTTTCGTTTGCATCAATTCTAAACTTTGCTGTTGCTGCTGCAATTGCGTCTGTTGTTCTTCGATAATTTTCAATAATTGCGCTTCTAGTTCGGTCATCTTTTAGTACCCCATTGGAATGTAATAACCATTCCCAAATCTGCCCTGTTTCTCGTTGACCAAGATGCATAGCCGTTGGGATTTGCTCCCTGTCGGTTTGCATGTACTGATGTTCAGACTGCCCCCCGATATGTTCAGGTGATCGACTCTGAGTTGTTTCTCGTTGATGCTCATATTCAGGGTTTGGATCTCGCTGTATTTGCTTTTCACCATAAATCCGAGCGCAATAACGAGAATAATTAAAATAACTACTGCTGAAATCAGCCCCATATTCAAAAGGCTCAACTTCTTTTCGACTTGTTTGTTCTGTGCTTGATTCTCGGCTGTCTGTATTTCCTCGTTCATTTGCTTTAAACGGCTCAATTTTGACTGTAGCAAGGCTTGGTACTGGTCTAACTGTGTCTCGATCTGCTTTGAGCTGTTCTGAATGTGCTGAGAGATCATATCGTCCGACTGTTGGATAGCGTTTTCGGTGGTATTGGCTCTTGTGTTCAAGCTGTCTTTGATAATCCGTGACGTTTGCTCGATACCGCTCAGAAGTTGTTCCTCGATATTCTGCAATTCGTTGTTGTATTTCTTGTCGATATTCGCCAGTAGCTCTAAAGCCTTGCTCATACATTTCTCCATTTAAGCGGATAGGACGCTTTGCATCTCCATATGGATTTTCTATTGATATGGATTGTTTACTTTCTCGGGTGACTTTGACTTCATTCGATTCAAGCCATTCAACCAATGTTTGCCGATCGGCAACTTTGCCATGGATAACCGCTTGGCAAATGCGCTGATGAAGTTGCTCTTTGAAGTCTTTGATATCTTGCGGTAAGTTCTTTTTATTAATCAGTAATTGCTTATTGTTTGGGTCATCAGGATCGTAAAGCTCATATTCTACATTGGTAATTTTTTTGAATAGGTCTACTCGATCTAAATCTACTGGAGCATAAAAGGGTTGTAATCGTTTGCCTGTCGAAAGCTCGACATTCGGTATCACAAAATTTAGTTCTAACCGTGTCTCTCCAGTTTCTTGATTCACTTTATCTTGATGCTGTACCCATAAAATTTGGTACTGGTCTTGGTCGAGTCCTGGGAATAAACAACGCTCAAAATCTTGCATGATTTTTTGCTTATCTGGGTCTGATAAATCATGCTCGTAAAAGGACAGACAACCACTGGTATATTTTTTGGTAAAAGGACTGCTATCAATCAATTGTGCTGTCAGATCTACATCACCACTAAGCACTTGTGCATGTTCACGCTCTCGATCTTCACCCAATAAATAATCAAGACAACCTTTTGACAAACCTGAACCATGTCGAAAAAAATCAACGATCATCTGGACGTAACTCCCGAAGCTGTTGATCAATTGAAATCAATAAATGAAGTAATTTCACTTTATCGAAAGCACCAGTACCCGCAATATCTGTATTTACTGCTTTGGCAATCTGATTCACATTATTACCAATCCGACTAAGTTCTAAAATTAACGCTCGCTCTGTCTTGCTATACGAAGATTCAACAACCTTTGTTGCTTTAATTTTTTGGTCATCTTCTGCATTGGAATTATGAATTTTAGTCGCTTTCTCTACTGCTGCTTGTCTAAGCAACTTTGCAATCGAACCATAAGGATTATTGGAATCGAGCAATCGATATTCTGATTCTGAAAGTCTGACTTTAAAGGTTCGTTCTCGAACTGCTTTGCTCTGTTTGTTTTCTTGTTCCTGTCCTGACATTTCAATCTACCCTGCTTTGGCTTTTGTAAGCTTTAAATTGGAAAATCTTTGATTTTTCTGTTTAAAGCTTTTCGGGGGTATCGGGGGTGAAGCCCCTGATCAAGGTCACAGCTTACCACATTTAACGTAGTTAAATAGGGGTAGCTGTGTATCCTTGCTTATTTAAAAATGGCCAGAATTGTTATGTAATAATTAAATCAAATGACACGGTATATAAACTCTAGGAAGTATTGGCATGAATATTGTAAAACTAAAGGCACTCAACTCTTTCTCACCGTCCCCACATCCCTCGCTTTGCTCGGGCTGATGGTGAACGTTGAGAGAGTTTCGGCAATACTTTCCCTAAGGGTCGCTGATTCAAAATCAACGTCCCTTAAGTATTGCCGATTAACCTGTAGTTGGGCTGACGGAGCCACGCTTCGGTCGTATCCGCACATGGTTTTGCTGACCATGCAGACAAGGACTAAAGGTTTTGCACCTTCTCCCACGCGCTCCCTGTCGAAGTATGGCGATATCTCTGCGAGGATTTCTCCAACATGCAACTTAACCAACCTATACAACTACTTCCAACGCTCCGCCTATGTGAGATCCCCTGTAAGCGGTTTAGCCTTGCGACTATCGCTACGATGCACCAGTGACACTTATTCCCTCCACATGCACCGCATATCTTCCTTTAAAAAAGGGCGCACAGGAGTAGATAAAGCTCGACCGTTAGGTGCTTATTTGATGATTTAAACTACTGAATTAACGAAGGACTTCAAATTGAGGCTTGTCAAACTTTTCTAATTCTTTAAAATAGATAGTGGTACTAGCCTTTAAGGTGAATATCAGTACGAGTTGGTAGCTCTGCCGATCTTTCGTTAATTGATGTTGGTAGCATCAAATAACTGTACCCACTGAATTTAATTGAAAAGCCCAATAACTTGCAAGAGTTATTGGGCTTTTTCATTAATTAGAAGCAAAAAAATATTTATTTTTTATTTTTAACCGTATCCAATTTAAATTATTGAGGGAAGAATGAAGGTTCTGCATCTAACATTTTTAATTTCTACAATTTCACTATTAACTGCTTGTGGCGGCGGTGGTGGTGGTGGTGATAATTCTACACCTACTACACCTACTACACCTACTACACCTACTACACCTACTACACCTACTACACCTACTACACCTACTGAAGAAAAAACCTATTCTTTTAGTGATTTTTTTGAAGTAATAGGAAATGATTATAGCCATACCATTCTGAGATTAAAAAACAAACAAAATAATATAAGTAATATTCAGTTTTCTTTTAAAGAAAAACCTGAAAGTTCAGATCCATGGTTTAGTTATGACAGTTGGAGAGATGACAATCAATACAGAATGTCGTTTGACAAGCCAGGTAAATATATTATTTCTATGAAATATTATGATACTCAACAAAAAAATTACTTAGAAAAAAATATATCTATAACTATAAAAGAAAGTAATGTTATTAATTTACGTTTATTAAAAGAAGATACTGTCTTAAGTGATACAACCAAACCATATGCTTTAATAGGTGGCATCTCTATACCACATGGTATTAAGCTAACAATTAACCCTGGTGTCACTATTAATGGAAACCACTTCGGCATCCAAGTTGAAGGTTCTTTAGAAGTAAATGGGACAAAGGAAAACCCTATTACAATTTATGATTCTAATATTGCTCCGCAAGGGA
>NZ_VPBQ01000037.1:0-4586 GCF_013418635.1 Acinetobacter sp. YH12131 | reverse complement strand
GCATGTTCCGCGTCCTTGCAATACTGTGTTTACATACAGTCTATCGCTTAGCGGAAAGTTCTTTTACCCTCAGCCGAAATGCCTGCCGTTGCTAGACATTGCCAGCCAGTGCCCGTCACTCCCACTCAAATGTTAATAGGCCGCCTCTATGAAGGGGGCTGTTTTCGGGGTCGATTTCCAGGGGTTCATTGACACTTGAGGGGCGGGCTATGCCTTCCCTCTTGGCGTCCAATCCGCCCCTTGGGGCGTCAAATCAAGTCCGCTTTGTTCGGGCTGGGGTTGAAGTTGAAGCTGGGAATCTCCCCCGGCTTATGGCTGGCTGATGGTACTGGTTTGGGTGTCGCTGGGGTGGCTTTCTTGGGGGCCGGTTGGGAGGATGCCGGCGGTCTTGCGGTGGCCTTTTCAGGCTCGCCTGGCGACCGAATCAGACTGTTCACATAGCTGATAAAAGCATCATATCCGAAGCTGATTTTCCCTTCATCGTGCAGCGTTTTCCAGATGGCTTTTACCGGCCAGCCATCGGTCAAAGCCTCTTTTATGTCGTCGCGCTGGGCCAGGAAAGCCGCCCGATTCTGTCCTGAACGGGTGGGCTTTTGGGTCTGCATTTGCGCTGCAATGCGCTCTGTAAGCCGTTTAGTCATGCCGATTCTACCGCCTTTTATATGTCGATTTATCCGCGATTTAATGCCGATTCTATCGCTATTAAAGCGATTGTAAGGCGACTAAAGCCAGATTGCACGCCTTATGCGTGGAATCGGCTTGTGTTTGTCGATAAAACGGGTTATAGCCGGTAAATGGTAGTGATGTTAAAGTGGTGGTGAAGCGGGCAGGATGTGTGAAGTAGGCCCACCATGCAAGCATGGTGTTCCTCTTCACTTCCCCTTATTCGCACCTGCGGCGCTCAACGGGAATCCTGCCCTGCGGGGCCATCGGCGGACGCCGGAATAAGAGAACCAGGAGGACGCCAAAGATGGAGGCGACAGAGCAGAAGGTAACGAGAAAAAGCAGCACGCCGATCAAGGTGTATTGCCTGCCGGAAGAGCGGGCCGCCATTGAGGCCAACGCACAAGCGGCTGGCTTGAGTACGTCTGCTTTTTTGCTGGCCGTGGGGCAGGGTTACGCCGTCCAGGGCGTGACCGATTACGAGAACGTGCGCGAGCTGGTGCGGGTCAATGGCGACCTGGGCCGCCTCGGTGGTCTGCTGAAATTGTGGCTGACCGACGATGCCCGAACGGCCCGGTTCAGCGCTGAAACTGTCTTGGGCCTGCTGGCCCGGATTGAGGCCAACCAGGACGAAATGAGCCGATTGATGGAATCTATTGTGCGACCCAGGGCAGCATCATGATTGCCAAGCATGTTGCCATGCGTTCCCTGGGCAAATCAGACTTTGCCGACCTGGCTAAATACATCACCGACGCACAGAGCAAAGACCACCGGCTGGGCCATGTTCAGGTCACGAATTGCGAGGCGCATTCAGTGCGCGATGCCATCACCGAAGTGCTGGCCACCCAGCACATGAACACCAGGGCCAAGGGCGATAAGACCTATCACCTGATTGTCAGTTTTCGCGCCGGCGAGAATCCCGATGCCGACACCTTGAAGGCGATAGAGGAACGGATTTGCCAAGGGCTAGGGTTTGGTGAGCATCAGCGTATCAGCGCCGTGCATAACGACACCGACAACCTGCACATCCACATTGCCATCAACAAGATTCACCCGACCAGGCACACGATGCACGAACCGTACTATCCGCACCTGGCGCTGGCCGACTTGTGCGAGACGCTGGAACGGGACTATGGCCTGGAGGCAGACAATCACCGGCCGCAGCAGCGCGGGGCGGCATCGAGGGCCGCCGACATGGAGCGCCATGCCGGCGTGGAAAGTCTGGTGGGCTGGATCAAGCGCGAATGCCTGGACGACATTAAAGCCGCGCAGTCCTGGACGGAGCTGCACCAGGTCATGCGTGATAACGGCCTGGAGATTACGCCAAGGGGTAACGGGTTGGTGATCCGGGCCGATGACGGCACGATGGTCAAGCCCAGCACCCTGTCCCGCGATCTGTCCAAGCCTGCCCTGGAAAAGCGGCTGGGAGCCTTTGAGGCGTCACCGGATCAGCAGGAGAAGCCGCCCAGGCGGCAGTATCAAAAGAAGCCGGTACGGTCACGCGCTGACACCACCGAGCTTTATGCCAGGTACAAAGTTTTTTATCGCCAACTTATCAATGATAAATAAAAGTCACATCTATGTCAAAATCACTTATAACCGCACTCATTGTTGTCGCGCTTGATGCGATTGGTTTGGGATTAATCATGCCGGTGGTTCCGGCTTTATTAAATGAATTTGTACCGGCAGAGCAAACAGCATTTCACTATGGTGTTTTTTTATCGCTTTATGCGTTTATGCAGGTCTTTTGCGCGCCCGTTTTAGGGCGGTTATCTGACCGCTATGGACGGCGGATTATTTTGCTGGTTTCATTTTTAGGTGCCACGATTGATTATAGCATAATGGCGGCAGCGCCTGTTTTATGGGTGCTTTATATCGGCCGGATTATCTCAGGTGTTACCGGAGCAACTGGTGCAATCGCGGCATCAATTATCGCTGATACAACTAAACAGGAAGAACGTGCGCGTTGGTTTGGTTTTATGGGGGCGTGTTTTGGTGCAGGTATGATTGCAGGGCCTGCTATTGGCGGTGTTCTTAGTGATATATCTGTGCATGCGCCCTTTGTGGCAGGGGCTCTTCTCAATGCAATTGCCTTTTGTTTGGTGGCTTTCTTGTTGCCCAAAACGCCGTCACAACCGCCTGAAGGACAGCCAGCCAAAATCAATTTGTTTGAAGGCTTTCGCTTCAATTTTGCAGTTCAGGGACTTGCCAGCTTTTTTGCGTTGTTTTTTCTTATGCAGCTGATTGGGCAGGCGCCCGCCGCTTTGTGGGTGATTTATGGCGAACAGCGCTTGAATTGGGATATTGGCACAGCAGGTGTGTCGCTGGCCGTTTTTGGTGCAGCACATACATTCGTACAAGCTGTTTTAACCGGCACTCTTTCAAAGCGACTGGGTGACCGCGGTGTGTTGCTGCTTGGAATGGGCGCTGATATGTGCGGGTTTTTATTGCTGGCTTTTATCACGCAAAGCTGGATGGCGGTATTCTCAGGAACGGGTCCTATACCAGGAGCAATTCAAGAATTGCAACAGCAGATTTTTACTGAATGGTTACCAACTTCAGGTTTTGAATATGCTGAATTGCCAGATATCGAATTATATTTAGATGCTAATCCTCAGAATGCACAGTTCCAAATATGGCTCCCGATTCGTGCAAAATAAAAAAGTTGTGGCAAGTTTTTTGCCACAACTTTTTTTGAATAAAATGACTCTTAGTATTTTATAACTGACAATCAGCATATTAGATACTATAGTTGTTGTTGGCCTTTTAATTTGTTATAATCATATTGAGAGTAATTAGGAAAAAAGGAGCGTGGACAGATGACTAGAACGTGGTTTATTACTGGTGGAAGTAAAGGAATTGGTTTTGAGACAGTAAAATTAGTATTAGAAAATGGCGACCAAGTCATTTCTTTTTCTAGAACAGAAGGAAAACTCAGCAGGTTAAAAACAGAATATGGATCTTCTTTGCTGATCTGTTTAGGCGATATTGAAGAACGAGACATGGTAGTAGCCGCTGCTGCTAAGGGAGCAGAAAAATTTAATGGCATCGATATTGCTTTGAGTAATGCGGGAATGATGCTTGGAGGAATGATTGAGGAGACAACAGAAGAAGAGGCGCGTCAGATAATGAATGTAAACTTTTTCGGTTCTCTTTGGACGGCTCAAGCGGTTTCTCCTTTTTTGCGAGACAAATCAGGTCGTTTTATCCAAATGAGTAGTATCGGGGGCATCATGTCTTGGATGACTTCAGGTCTATACAGTGCTAGTAAATTTGCGGTAGAAGGATTGACGGAAGCTTTAGCACAGGAACTGGCTCCTTTTGGTGTTCATGTGACTATTGTTGAACCAGGAGGTTATTGGACAGATCTTTACAAGAAACTGCATAATAGTAAACGCTTGCCGGATTATCAAGAACTGCATCAACAAATGGATGCCTTCGCAAAAGAACAGGAGGGTCAGGCGACAGATAGTGACCCTATATTAGCAGCAAAGACAATCTTAAAACTTGCGGCATTGCCTGAACCACCACTACGTCTAATATTAAGTGATTCTCTTTTTGATGGGGTGATCGAAGCAACGGAAAATAAAATCGCCGGGTGGAAAGCAGAGGAGAGCCTCAGTCGGGAATCAGAAAAATTGATTCCAATGCCTGAAGGGTATTTAGCTGATAAGTAGATGACGACAGGAAAGTGACAATAAAAAATGAAAGAAATCATTGAAGAAATTCAAGCATACAAACCTTTTACACAGCAAGAAGCAAATGATCAAAAACTTTTTCTAAAACAAATACAATTTACGTATAGGAAGAATAAACGCCCTTTTCACCCAAGTCCAACAGCTTTGGACCGCAGTTGACTCTTTCGACACCCCTGCGATGCAACCCAATCCGGCTGACGGGGAGCCAGCAACGCTGAAAATTTA
>NZ_VPBQ01000036.1:0-4760 GCF_013418635.1 Acinetobacter sp. YH12131 | reverse complement strand
TGTTCAAATGGCGATTCAGCGTTTAATTGGTTTTGGGAAAAAAGAAGAGTTTAAGGAAATTTTGGCAATTTTAAGAAAGCAGAATCCTGATAGGATAAGGGTTCTGTGAAATTTGTCGTGTACAGAGAATAATATTAATAAAAAATAAGGATAAATTTATGGAAAAAACTTTTATGGAAGCAATGGATTTTAGACATGCTTGTAAAATATTTGATGAGACAAAAAAGATAAAAGATGAAGATTTAAACTATATTTTAGAAGCAGGGAGAAAATCTCCTAGCTCTTTTGGGCAAGAGCCATGGAAGTTTTTGGTAATTACAAAAGTATAGCCTGAATTAGCCCTCGATTTTACATCTTGGAACCATGGCCCCCCCCTTTTTTAGGAAAAGGATGACCTTCGGTCTCTCTATTTAAAGGAAATCTTCACGCCTTTTTGTCGGATTCGGCTGAAATTTACGGGACGGTCTTATTTAAGAATGTATGGCTTAATGTTGCGAAAGAAGTTGATTTCCTCCCAATGGTTTTTAAAACCCTGCTTTATAATATCCTCTCTTATTGACCATAAGTACTCTTTTAGGTATATCGTCATTTGGTGCGCTTCATCAATTATATTAGGTGCAGACAGCGAAATGGCATTTTCTTTTCGCTGTACCTCTGAGATAATATGATTTAATGAAGATACCATTTCGTATTTAGTTTACAATATTTCCTTTTATAAAAGAAAATTGCGTAGTATGATTATTAAAAAACACCAAAAGATGTTATTCAAAGAACACATTGATATTAGCTTCAATCTCTAAACCGTTGATTTGGAAATACATAATACCCTATTTGTTCATTCTTTTGTTATTTGTTGTATGTTGCGTTATTCCATCAATAATTTTATTCCAATCTTCGAAATGTAGTTCGTGTCCGGTTCCATCAAGCGTTATTAGTTTTGAGCCGTTTATCTTTTCAAGTAAAACTGCTGAATTCTTAAAATGCCATATTTTATCGTCCGTTCCGTGTACAATTAAGGTTGGCTGATTGATTTCGCTCAATCTGTTCCAGTATTCTTCACCACCTTGCAGTGCCGCATGATTGAACATACTTATATAGTTATTAGCTCTTTTAAATTCGGCTCTAATCAGTTTTTCACTTCTTTGTTTGTCAAATTGTTTCCTGCCGCTCATCAATTCAGCACCTTGAATTAAATAATTTGCCACACTGTCTTCATTTGTCCAATCTACGGTTTCAGCTTTTCCGTGAAAATCTAAAATACGCGTATCCATTTCAGGAATTGTGGGGTCTGAGTCGCCCCAAGGACCTGATGAGATTAGTGTTATTGAACTTACCCTGTCGGCATATTTTATTGATGCTATTTGAGAAATCAGTCCGCCCAGTGAAATTCCCACAAAATTGGCTTTGACTATTTTATAGCCGTCCAAAATTGAAATAGCATCATGGGTTAAGTCAACAATATCATAGGGGGTTGAACCCGGTTCGTAATTAGTAGATTTTCCTACGTCCCTATTGTCGTAGCGAATAACAAAAAATCCCTTTTCAGATAGTTTCTGGCAAAATTCAGCATCCCAATACAACATGGATACCGTTGCTCCCGCAATCAAGAGTATTGCCGGATCTTTTTCACATCCAAAACTTTCGGTAAAAAGTCTTATTCCGTTTTTTTTAACTATTTTCTCTTTCATTTCCTCGCCTTTCTGTTTTATAGATTCATTAGTTTTTGGAACGAAAAGTCGAGGCTGAACATTTCCGTTTCGTTTATTATTGATTCTGCCTGTGCTTCTCTTCCATAAGCAAACATTTGCTGTTCATAATTTTCAATAGCCTCTTCAATGCTGTTAAATTTCCCATTGGTCAGATTATCCGACAATATCAAGGCATCCATCAACCCACTGTTTACGCCTTGTCCTGCAAAAGGAGGCATCAAATGAGCAGCATCTCCAATCATCGTTATGGGTAATGGACGCTTACTTTTCCAAGACTTATCTAAGGGAAATAGATTTAAAACCTTTGAAAGTAAGTGTATTAAAGGAGATTTTAAAAGATTACAACTCTTATTCAAATAAAAATTTACTTGATTTTTATTTGCTAAGTGGTGGAGTTGCAAAATATATAGAACTATTTATCTTAAACAGTAGTTTTGATTTAAAATCTATGATAGATACAATTATTGATCCAAACTCAATATTTTTGGAAGAGGGAAAAAATAGACTTATTGAAGAGTTTGGAAAAGAGTATGGAACATATTTTTCTATTTTAGCTTTAATCTCTGATTCAAAAACATCAAGAAGTGAAATAGAATCAATTTTGGAAAGAAATATTTCAGGACATTTATCACGACTTGAAAATGACTATAACATCATAAAATCAATTAAACCAATAAATGCTAAACCAAACTCAAAAGTACAAAAATATGAGATAGTTGATAATTTTTTATCCTTTTGGTTTAGATTTATTTTTAAATACCAATCACTAATCGAAGCTGAAAATTTCGATAGATTAAAAGAGATTATCTATAGAGATATCTCAACTTTTCAAGGAAAATTCCTTGAAAAACTTTTTGTGGAACTCTTAAAAGAGAAACAAACTTTCACTTCTATTGGCTCATATTGGGAGAGAAATAATCAAAATGAGATAGATATAGTTGCTATCGATGATATTGATAAGAAACTTCTAATTTGTGAAGTAAAACTAAATGAAAAACGGATAAACTATCAGGCTTTAGTTTTGAAATCTCAAAAATTAATTCAAGAGTATAAAGATTATGAGATAGAGTATAGGCTTTTATCGATAAAAGATATTTAAAATTAGAAAAACAGATAATAGCTGGTGCTAGAGTGGTTGCTAGGGTAATTACTCTAATTTCAAGTTGGTGCAAGTGGTTTTTGCAAACTTTGTATAAAGCCTTAATCGATATAAAAGTTAAGTTTGATTATATATAATTGTTGAATAATTTAAAAGGAGTACAAAATGAAAAAAGTTTTAATTTTAAATGGACACCAATATTATGAAAATGTTGCAAAAGGTGAATTAACTGAAAAGATTTTAGAAAAAGCGACACAATTTTTCAAAGAAAATAACTTTCTTATAAAATATACAAATATAGATAAGGGTTACGATATAAAAGAGGAGTGTGAGAAGTTTGAGTGGGCTGATTATGTGTTGTTTCAATATCCTGTTTATTGGATGGGTGTTCCTTGGATTACAAAAAAATATTTCGATGAGACTTTTACTCAAGGAAGACACTATGCAAACGACGGAAGAAGCAAAAACGATGATAGCAAAACTTATGGAAGTGGTGGATTACTAAAAGGCAAAAAATATATGCTAAGCTTGACATATAATTGTCCAAAAAGTGAGTTTAACAATCCTGATGGTTTTTTTGATGGATTATCACTAGATGAAGCAAATGTTGCTACTCATAAAACTTTTCAATTTGTTGGATTAGAACCTTTAAAACTTACTCTATGCATGATATTTTTAAAGGAGATTTGGATTTAAATAAAGAGTTAGCTAAATTTGAAGATACTTTAAGAGAGAATTTTAAGTTTAGTGTATATATAATTTGATATATTTAATTTAAGGAGCTATAATGAGTTTATTATTAAACAAAGGTAAAATAGGTGATTTGGAACTAAAAAATAGAGTTGTAATGCCACCTATGTGTATGTATAAAAGTGATAATAGTGGAGAATTAAAAGATTTCCATATGTTTCACTATACTTCAAGAGCAATGGCTGATGTTGGTTTAATTATTGTTGAACCAGCATCAGTTGAGCCAAAAGGAAGAGTTTCATCTTTTGAATTAGGACTTTGGGATGATTCTTTAATTGAAAATCATAAAAAAATGAATGAGAAGTTACACTTATTTGGAGCAAAAAGTTCTATACAATTAGCTCATGCAGGAAGAAAATCTGAAGTTGTTGATGATATTTGTGTAGCTCCAAGCTCAATTGCTTTTAGTCAAAAATCACCATATAAAGTTCCAAAAGCGTTAAGTCTTGAAGAGATAACAAAAATAAAAGAGTTGTTTGTAAATGCTGCAATTAGAGCCGAAAAAGCAAATTATGATTCAGTAGAACTTCACGCTGCTCATGGATATTTGTTGTGTGAATTTTTATCACCTTTAACAAATAAAAGAGATGATATTTATGGTGGAAGTTTAGAAAATAGGTGTAGATTAGTAATTGAAACTGCAAAAGAGATAAAAAATAGGGTAAAATTACCCCTTATTGTTAGAATTAGTGCTGATGAATGGATGCAAAATGGATGGAATATAGAAGACTCTATTTATTTATGTAAAGAGTTAGAAAAAGTTGGAGTTGATTGTATTCATGTTTCAAGTGGTGGAAATATAGAAAATCCAGATAAGATACCAAAAATTGAACCATTTTATCAAGCTAATTGGGCAAAAGAGATTAAAAAAAGTGTAGATATTCCTGTTATTGCTGTTGGTTTAATAACAACAGCAAAAGAGGGTGAATATCTTCTTGAAAATAGTTTTTGTGATTTTGTTGCATATGGAAGAGAGTTGCTTAAAAATCCAAATCTTGTATTTTATGCTGCAAATGAACTAAACGAAAAAGAGAAAATTAATAGCTCTTATGCAAGAGCATTTTTAAAATAATATTCTCTGTACACGACAAAAATAGATAACTCATTGAAATAATGTCACAATAATTGTTTTCTAACGACGAATACTATGACACATCTCAATGAGTTATATCTTATCTTAAACAAATCTCTAAAATGGAACA
>NZ_VPBQ01000035.1:0-5498 GCF_013418635.1 Acinetobacter sp. YH12131 | reverse complement strand
GCATGTTCCGCGTCCTTGCAATACTGTGTTTACATACAGTCTATCGCTTAGCGGAAAGTTCTTTTACCCTCAGCCGAAATGCCTGCCGTTGCTAGACATTGCCAGCCAGTGCCCGTCACTCCCACTCGATTGTAAACAAGCACACAAAACCCTTTAGTGACAACAATTTGCAAGAACTATCAGGCTCAGTGCCATGAAAAATACCATGACCAGATCATGAGGTTGAACACGGCTTGCGCCGGCAGCGTTCACGCTCCTGGTCGGCGATCTCGCCCGGCTGCAATGCTAGCTCAGCATCGGTCATGCGCTCCAGCACGTCGCGTAGGCGGATGGTGCAAGGAATGGGCGGCAGCTCGAACTCATAGCCGCCGGCGATCATTTCGGCCGCAATCTCCTCGGTGATGAAAAACGGCTCGTCGTCTTGGTTCGGCTTCTTCATGCCCTTTCCTCCTGGCGCTCATCCTGGCCGACAGCGGCCAGGGCATCGGCTTCCGTCAATGCGTCCTCCACGAACGCGCCGTGCTGCTTCGCTTCGGCCTGGCTGACCTCGGCCCATATCCGTTTCACCTGGGCCGCACTGTACCCGGCCAGCTCGGCTGTCATTTTCAGAAGACGACTGCACCAGTTGATTGGGCGTAATGGCTGTTGTGCAGCCAGCTCCTGACAGTTCAATATCAGAAGTGATCTGCACCAATCTCGACTATGCTCAATACTCGTGTGCACCAAAGCGAGGTGAGCATGGCGACGGACACCCCACGGATTCCAGAACAAGGCGTGGCCACTCTGCCTGATGAGGCTTGGGAGCGTGCGCGCCGTCGTGCGGAGATCATCAGTCCGTTGGCGCAGTCGGAGACGGTCGGGCACGAAGCGGCCGATATGGCGGCTCAGGCGCTGGGCTTGTCTCGGCGCCAGGTATACGTTCTGATCCGGCGTGCCCGGCAAGGCAGCGGCCTCGTGACGGATCTGGTGCCCGGCCAGTCCGGTGGAGGTAAAGGTAAGGGGCGCTTGCCGGAACCGGTCGAGCGCGTCATCCACGAGCTACTGCAAAAGCGGTTCCTGACCAAGCAGAAGCGCAGCCTAGCGGCCTTTCACCGCGAAGTCACTCAGGTGTGCAAGGCTCAAAAACTGCGAGTGCCGGCGCGCAATACCGTGGCCTTACGGATCGCTAGCCTTGACCCGCGCAAGGTCATCCGCCGGCGGGAAGGCCAGGATGCCGCTCGTGACCTACAAGGTGTGGGCGGCGAGCCTCCTGCCGTGACCGCGCCGCTGGAGCAGGTGCAGATAGACCATACGGTCATCGACCTGATCGTGGTCGATGACCGCGACCGGCAACCTATTGGCCGCCCGTACCTGACCCTCGCCATCGACGTGTTCACCCGCTGCGTGCTCGGCATGGTCGTCACGCTGGAAGCGCCGTCTGCCGTTTCGGTTGGCCTGTGCCTCGTGCATGTCGCCTGCGACAAGCGCCCTTGGCTGGAAGGACTGAACGTGGAAATGGATTGGCAGATGAGCGGCAAGCCCTTGCTGCTCTACCTAGACAACGCGGCCGAGTTCAAGAGCGAGGCCCTGCGCCGGGGTTGCGAGCAGCATGGCATCCGGCTGGACTATCGCCCGCTGGGACAGCCGCACTATGGCGGCATCGTGGAACGGATCATCGGCACGGCGATGCAGATGATTCACGACGAACTGCCGGGAACGACCTTCTCCAACCCTGACCAGCGCGGCGACTACGATTCCGAAAACAAGGCCGCCCTGACGCTGCGCGAGCTAGAGCGCTGGCTCACATTGGCGGTCGGCACCTACCACGGTTCGGTGCACAACGGCCTGCTCCAACCGCCGGCCGCGCGCTGGGCCGAGGCCGTGGCGCGTGTCGGCGTACCGGCCGTCGTCACACGCGCTACTTCGTTCCTGGTCGATTTTCTGCCGATCCTCCGGCGCACGCTGACCCGCACCGGCTTTGTCATCGACCACATCCACTACTACGCCGATGCGCTCAAGCCGTGGATTGCGCGGCGTGAACGCTGGCCGTCCTTTCTGATCCGGCGCGATCCGCGCGACATCAGCCGTATCTGGGTCCTGGAACCGGAGGGACAGCATTACCTGGAAATTCCCTACCGTACCTTGTCGCATCCGGCTGTCACCCTCTGGGAACAACGGCAGGCGCTGGCGAAACTGCGGCAGCAAGGGCGCGAACAGGTGGATGAGTCGGCGCTGTTCCGCATGATCGGCCAGATGCGTGAGATTGTGACCAGCGCGCAGAAGGCCACACGCAAGGCGCGGCGTGACGCGGATCGCCGCCAGCACCTCAAGACATCAGCTCGGCCGGACAAGCCCGTTCCGCCGGATACGGATATTGCCGACCCGCAGGCAGACAACTTGCCACCCGCCAAACCGTTCGACCAGATTGAGGAGTGGTAGCCGTGGACGAATATCCCATCATCGACCTGTCCCACCTGCTGCCGGCGGCCCAGGGCTTGGCCCGTCTTCCGGCGGACGAGCGCATCCAGCGCCTTCGCGCCGACCGCTGGATCGGCTATCCGCGCGCAGTCGAGGCGCTGAACCGGCTGGAAGCCCTTTATGCGTGGCCAAACAAGCAACGCATGCCCAACCTGCTGCTGGTTGGCCCGACCAACAATGGCAAGTCGATGAACGTCGAGAAGTTCCGCCGCACCCACCCGGCCAGCTCCGACGCCGACCAGGAGCACATCCCGGTGTTGGTCGTGCAGATGCCGTCCGAGCCGTCCGTGATCCGCTTCTACGTCGCGCTGCTCGCCGCGATGGGCGCGCCGCTGCGCCCACGCCCACGGTTGCCGGAAATGGAGCAACTGGCTCTGGCACTGCTGCGCAAGGTCGGCGTGCGCATGCTGGTGATCGACGAGCTGCACAACGTGCTGGCCGGCAACAGCGTCAACCGCCGGGAATTCCTCAACCTGCTGCGCTTCCTCGGCAACGAACTGCGCATCCCGTTGGTTGGGGTAGGCACGCGCGACGCCTACCTAGCCATCCGCTCCGATGACCAGTTGGAAAATCGCTTCGAGCCGATGATGCTGCCGGTATGGGAGGCCAACGACGATTGCTGCTCACTGCTGGCCAGCTTCGCCGCTTCGCTCCCGCTGCGCCGGCCTTCCCCAATTGCCACGCTGGACATGGCTCGCTACCTGCTCACACGCAGCGAGGGCACCATAGGGGAACTGGCGCACTTGCTGATGGCGGCGGCCATCGTCGCCGTGGAGAGCGGCGAGGAAGCGATCAACCATCGCACACTCAGCATGGCCTGTCGACAACCTCTCGCGCAACCAAGACATCGCGGTCGGACTGCAAGTGATCTTGAAGCCACGGGCCCGTCCCACCCCGACATGGACCTCGATGCCCGAACGGACGTTAGATTTCGAGTTCTAGGCGTTCTGCGATGAAGGTTGGATCCCAGCCGGGATTGAAAGTGTCGACGTGGGTGAATCCGAGCCGCTCGTATAGGCCACGCAGGTTCGGGTGGCAGTCGAGCCGCAGCTTGGCGCACCCCTGCGTTCGCGCGGCATGGCGGCAAGCCTCGATCAGCGCGGAGCTGACACCCCGGCCCGCATGTGTCCGTCGCACCGCGAGCTTGTGCAGATATGCGGCCTCCCCCTTGAGGGCGTCGGGCCAGAACTCGGGATCCTCGGCCGACAAGGTGCAACAGCCGACGATGCCGTCGCTGCAACTCGCGACTAGGAGCTCGGAGTAAAGGTTTTCCGGTAATTACAACAAAGAAATTACACCTTCGTTCGATTATTCATGAACTTCTATGGTTTATTAGTGGTGATACCAATATTAAATATTTAAAAGACAATAAAGTTTCAATCTGGGACGAATGGGCGGACGAAGATGGTAATATTGGACCTGTTTATGGTCATCAATGGCGTTCTTGGCCCGACGGTAAAGGTGGAACTATTGATCAGATTAAAATCTTGATAGATGGTTTGAAAAACAATCCGGAATCGAGAAGACATATCGTAAGTGCGTGGAACGTAGCAGACATTCATAAAATGGCTTTACCTCCTTGTCACAACATGTTCCAGTTCTATGTTGCAAATGGAAAATTAAGTTGTCAACTCTACCAACGTTCAGCAGACGTTTTCTTGGGTGTTCCTTTTAACATCTCAAGCTACGCATTGTTTACAATGATGCTAGCGCAAGTTTGTGGATTGGAGGCTGGAGACTTCGTTCATACTTTTGGAGATACGCATTTGTATTCCAACCATTTTGACCAAGCTAAGCTTCAATTATCTAGAGAATTACGTCCACTTCCAACAATGAAAATAAATCCAGATGTTAAAGATATTTTCTCTTTTAAATTTGAAGATTTTGAATTAGTTGGATACGATCCACATCCACACATTAAAGCAGCTGTTGCAATTTAATTAGCTTTAAAATATAAGGAAACAGAAATGGGTATTAAATATAGCTTAATTGTTGCAATTGGGAAACACCGAGAAATGGGTGCTAACAATGATTTGCTTTGGCACTTACCAAGAGATATGCAATTTTTTAAGGAAACGACAACGGGTCACGCTGTTGTAATGGGAAGAAAAAATTGGGAATCTATTCCTCAGAAGTACAGACCGCTTCCAAATCGTTTAAACTTCGTTTTAACACGAGATAAAAACTATAGTGCAGAAGGTGCAACAGTGATTTATGATTTAAAAGAAGTCGCACAACATCTTGAAGGAAAAGACTTAACATGCTTCATTATTGGTGGTGCTCAAATCTACCAACTGGCCTTAGAAACAGGACTTTTAAATGAAATGTATGTCACACAAGTACATAACACATTTGAAGAAGCTGACACCTTTTTCCCTTTTGTAAATTGGGTAGAATGGGAAGAAGAAGATATTTTAGAACAAGATAAAGATGAAAAACATCTTTATTCATTTAATATAAAGAAATTTACGCGTTAATTCATGAAAGTTTGCATTGCTGAGAAACCAAGTGTTGCCAAGGATATCGCTGCCATTATCGGTGCTAATACTCGTAAAGATGGGTATTACGAAGGTAATGGATATCAAGTAACCTGGACTTTCGGGCATTTGTGCACGCTTAAAGAACCAAACGATTATTTACCGGAATGGAAATATTGGGATTTAAGAAAATTGCCCATGATTCCTTCTCGATTTGGAATTAAGGTCATAGATGATGAAGGAATTAAAAAGCAATTTAAAATTGTCAAACAACTTCTTGTAAACGCCGAAGAAATTATCAACTGCGGGGATGCTGGACAAGAAGGAGAGGTTATCCAGCGATGGGTATTCTTAAAGTCAGGAACGAAAGCACCTATCAAAAGATTGTGGATTAGTTCCTTAACGGAAGAAGCAATTAAAGAAGGATTTGCAAACCTACGTATAGGAAGAATAAACGCCCTTTTCACCCAAGTCCAACAGCTTTGGACCGCAGTTGACTCTTTCGACACCCCTGCGATGCAACCCAATCCGGCTGACGGGGAGCCAGCAACGCTGAAAATTTAC
>NZ_VPBQ01000034.1:0-6429 GCF_013418635.1 Acinetobacter sp. YH12131 | reverse complement strand
TGGCCACTTGGTGGGTATGGCCCGCTTTCTTGACCAGGTGCGTGGCAATGACGCGGTAAACGATGCCCAGCACCCACCCCATGATCTCGGGCCGGCTGGCAAACAGGAAACGCAGCTGAAACGGGAAACTCAACACCCATTGGCGCATGGGCTGTACGGGCAGAACCTCATCGACCAGTAGCGCGGCGCTTTCGGCCATACGCCGTGCGCCACAACTAGGACAGAAGCCCCGACGTTTGCAGCTGAACGCAACCAGGTGCTCAGCGTGACACGACTCACAACGCACCCGCAGAAAGCCGTGTTCGAGACGGCCGCATTTGAGGTAGTCATCAAACTCGCGTTGCACATAGCCGGGCAGTTCCCTGCCCTGCGCCGCCAAATGGGCAGCGAACGTCTGGTAGTATTCTTCGACGATCCGATAGAGCAGGGTTTGCTCGGGCCGGTGACGCTGGTAACGACCAGTGTTCTCGTCCCGGCTGGCCATCCTGGCCGCCACTTGGGGCATGATCCGCATCCTTGCGATAGCCATAGCTAAACTCGGGTGCCTCGTCATCAGGCCCGAGGCGAATACTGCCAAAGCGTGACAACCCCAACCAGAGTGTAAAAATGACAAAGCCACTGGTCACTAATAAGTACAACCAGCCAA
Source organism: Acinetobacter sp. YH12131 (assembly GCF_013418635.1). Taxonomy (NCBI): domain Bacteria; kingdom Pseudomonadati; phylum Pseudomonadota; class Gammaproteobacteria; order Moraxellales; family Moraxellaceae; genus Acinetobacter; species Acinetobacter sp. YH12131. The sequence continues at coordinate 5,783 of NZ_VPBQ01000034.1, read as the reverse complement.
AGTCATCAGCGGTCGCATCCAGTGCTTTTTGCGCTAACTCTTGAACGCCATCAGGGTTACTGACTGTGGCAATTAAAAACAAACCAATAAAGAGTATTGATAGGTAAAAAACGGTTCCTACGTCTCCTAAAAGACGGTTTACCCATTGCTTAAACGTACTCATTACTTTCCTTAGAACTTACTATTTAACTAACTATTTCTTACAGGCAACCACTTGAACGACTGCTCCTTTACCCTGGTGATAGTTTCCTTCAGAGATTTCACGCTCTACTTCAGCACCTATTATAAAATCCAAACCGTTTAGTTCTTGCTGCAACCCTTCAAGCGACATAAACATATCTATTTGCGAGGCAGGAGGACCACCCACTCCATCCATGTCAATATGAGCAGCTGTATAGGCTTCTAGCATAAAGACGCCATTTTCTTTTAATGCAGCCACTGCCTGCTTATGCAATTTCAACCGTAACTCAAGAGGCACATGAGCGAAAATTGAAACGATGCCATCCCAAGCGTCTACGCCTAAATCATACTCATTTAAGTTGGCTACCACTGTGGTGATTTTTACACCCTGTTCAGCCGCCAATTTGTGTGCTTTTTCTAAGCCGACGCTAGACTGGTCAACCGCTGTAACGTCATAACCTTGCTTGGCTAAAAACACAGCATTGCGACCTTCACCTTCGGCTAAGCAAAGAACCTTACCTCCTTTAGGTAATTTAGAAAATTCGGCTTGTAATAAATAAAGGCACTCAAGATTTTTATGCTTATTTTTCTAATTGGGAAGCTGTTCTATTTACCCAAATATCGGAAGATGTTATTTTTGCCTTTAACGAATACGCAGCATTAATACGCGAAGACTTGTTTGTTGCAGATGACGAGGAATTTGAGGTTTTAGCAGTTATAAACCTCTCTCCAACTAAAGATGTTAATGGAAATTATGGTCTAATTTTTTATACCGCAATCGAAGACGAAGAGATCAATGAATATAATGCAGGTATGCTTTTTTCTGATATAGTGCTAGTTTACGATAATGGATATTTTAACACTGTTCGCTTTGAGGACATAATTGATGAAGATCAAGAAACAATATTGGATGAAGGCATTCATAATACAAGAATTGAGATTGAAGGTTATGAGTTTGAAATAAAAATTAAAACCATTTTAGATGAAATATCAAGCGATGATTTTTCAAAAAACTTGGCATTTAATAATAAAATTGAAATTGATATAGACTCTGAATCCGTTAAATTAGGCTCCACTTTAGAAGAAGTCTTAAGCGACATGAAACTAAGTTTATATCTAGGAATTTATTATATAAATCACCACAAACATTCTAATGTTCAAGTTACAAAAGATATGGTTGTTTCTTATGACATTGACACAGAAGGATACGGCTTTATAGTTATCAAATATACTGTTGATGAAAAAGATTATTTCACCTCAAAAACCTTTTTAGTTGCTAAAGATGGGGATGTAATACATGATTCACAAGTTATAATTAATATAGCCGATATGGATCTTTCTGACATAACTGATTATTCTGACATAATTGACTATGGTGTTAGCTATGCCTCATATGGTTCAATCAACAGAAATCCATTACTAATTGTGCCAATGGATTTGGATTTTTCGGGTCTAAAATTAGATTTTGAGGTACTAATTTACGATCTCTACGATTTTAATGAAATTTCAAATGAGTTTATTACCGTTTTAATAGGTGAGGATTTTGTATATGACAACACAAGTGTCGGTTTACAATGGATAACGATTAATGCAATCGACTCTAATGATGATACTTATGAATTCCAACTCTTAATTGCTGTCTACGATAACAATGATGAAAACTATGCAATACCTTATCTATCACATGAATTTGTCAATATACTAGGCGATTATAGGTTTCAAGAGGGATATGGTGTCGAAGGCATAAAATACGATGAAGAATCTCAAAAATTTCTTTATGCAGAATATATAGATATATATTATTGGGGAATTGATGAGCCTAAAACTTTTTACTTGTCCGAAACAAATTTTAAAAATGGCTTTTTTGCACTTACTCTAAATGTTTGGGGAATTGACGTAGACTTCACGGTGCCAGTATGAGAGTAAAATACTAAACATATTAAAATCTAATGTTTTGGTTAAATATTAACATATAAAAGTTGTGAAGAATTTAATAATCATCACATCTTTTTTTATGCAAATTTTTATTTGGTTTAAGATTTGTAACCAGTATTAGTAGTTTTTTATATGTAAAAACACCATTATTTTGTATGCTTGCTATATGTCCAATTTAAATGGCAATAGTTGACAAACTGTACGTTTCATCTTATAATTAATTATATAAACTATTAAAGATTATGCAATTAAAGGGAATTTATGGAAAGAAATATTAGGGATTCACAAAATTTCTTACACGATAAAAAATTAGTTAGTAGCCTTGTTGAAAATAGCAATATAAATAATACTGACATTGTATATGAAATAGGTCCGGGAAAAGGCATAATAACCGAACATTTATTAAGAGTAAGTAAAAGTGTAATTGCAATTGAATTAGACACCTCTTTGTATCAATTTTTAAAGCAAAACTTGAATAGTGAAAAACTAACACTTATCAATCAAGATTTTATGAACATAAAACTTCCTGATGGCAATTATAAAGTTTTTTCTAATATACCGTTTAATATGACGGGAGAAATCTTAACAAGATTACTAACAGCAATCAACCCGCCACAAGATATGTATATTATAATGCAGTACGAAGCAATGTTAAAATACGCAGGCACTCCATATTATAAAGACACATTAAAATCACTTATGTTCAAACCGTTATATGATATAAAACTGGCTTATGAGTTTTTGCCTTCAGATTTTAAACCAAAACCCAACGTGTCTATAGTTCTTGTGCATTTCCATAAAAAAGAATATTGTGATATAAAAAAAGCAACAATGTTAGAATATTGGGATTTTTTATCATATATGTATACTGCCCCAGGATTAAATTTTAAACAAAAAACAAAAAATATTTTTTCTTATGAACAGCAAAAACGTTTGAAAAAAATTATCAATTTAGATAGTGAACTAAATTTTTCCGATTGGACATATATTCAATGGATTAAAATGTTCGATACATATAAGCAGTTTGTATGCCAAGACAAGAAAAAACTCGTAGAAGGTTCTTATCAAAAACTTTTAAAAGAACAATCAAAATTAGAAAAAGTCCACAGAAGCAGAACTCAAAGATATTAAATAAAAGGGTACTTAATTGGAAAAAGGTTACTACTTATTTGCATATGTAGAGATAAACAAGTATGCCAATTTTTATAAAACAGATACAAAAAGGCACGACCAAAATATTTCACTTTGGGAATATGATGGTGGTAAATTGTCATTATTAAGATATTGGGAACTAGAGCGTTTATCCAGAATAAAACATCATAATAAAGCTTTTTATTCTGAAACTCAATTCAAAAATATTGTAAATGTTTTATTATCTGAATTTAATCTGCAATTATCAGATATAAAAGAGTATAGGAAGAATAAACGCCGTTTTTCTCCAAGTCCAGCCACTGTAGACCGCGAATGACGGCCTGCTTTGCCAGTGGGTGATTCTGAATCCGGCCCGTGTAGCCATCGATCCCGCCGAAAATTCACCCGTTTTTCCCGACAGCCGGGGCCAACCCAAGCCGCCGGCATAACGCATCCCTGCCGCGGCTGAATTACCGCAGCATCGTGATCGGAATCGTTTGGGACGGGTCAGGTAAACAGACCCGGCGACAGGCCAGCCGGTGGTGCCCGGCTCTCGGGCAACGGGCTGGACTCGTTGGTTTCGGCTTTTTGCTTCAGATGGTCGAGGATCTGCTTGATCACTACCGGATCTTCAATACAGGCAATCACCTTCATGGCACCGCCGCATTCGCTGCAAGTCTCGATGTCGATTTGGAATACACGCTTGAGCCGCTGTGCCCATTTCATCGACGCTCGCCGCCCAGCGGGTGTTGGCGGCTCATCCGATACCTTGACCTTTTTGCTCCCCTTGCCCCTCATGGCAGGTGTAACCAGGGCGCGGTGCTTGCTGTTGGGCGCAAACACCCCATGAAACCGGGTAAGGTTCACACGTGGCTTCGGCACCAACGCCGACAGTCTTGCGATGAAGTCCAGCGGCTCAAAGATCACATGCGTGGTGCCGTCCCGGTACGGCGTCTTAAGCTGGTAGCGCACGTTGCCATTCTTCGTGAGCGACAGCCGTTTCTCAGACACCGCCGGGCGGCTGATGTAGTGGCACAGCCGTTCGAGTTTGCTGCGCTCATGGGCCTTGGCCGCTACGCCGGCATGTAGCGAGAAACCGGCAACCTTACCGGGCATGTCACCAAACTGATCTTCCGGGTCGCAGGCGGGCAGTGTCTGCAGGGTGAACACCTTGCGCCCTGCCTGTGGCCCCACGGCGATGCGATACGTGATGGAATGCCCCAGCAGTGGAGTCATCGCATCTTCATCCACCGCATCCAAGGCCAGGTAACTGTTTTCAGCATCCCGCTCCAGTAGGCCTTGCCGCTCCAAATAGCGGCCGACCCGATGGGCGATGGTGTGCGCCAGTTGGGTGAGTTCGGCGCTGGTCGGCGCCCTGACCCAGAGGAACCGGGCTGTTCCATTGGGACGCTCAACGTACACGCCATCGAGGAACAGCATGTGAAAGTGAATGTTGAGGTTCAGTGCACTGCCGAAGCGCTGGATCAGGGTGACGGCACCGGTCTTGGCCGCTTGGTGGGTATAGCCCGCTTTCTTGACCAGATGCGTGGCGATGACGCGGTAAACGATGCCCAACACCCGGCCCATGACCTCCGGCCGGCTGGCGAACAGAAAGCGCAATTGAAAGGGAAAGCTGAGTACCCATTGGCGCATGGGCTGTACGGGCAGAACCTCATCGACCAGTAGCGCGGCGCTTTCGGCCATACGCCGTGCGCCACAACTAGGACAGAAGCCCCGACGTTTGCAGCTGAACGCAACCAGGTGCTCAGCGTGACACGACTCACAACGCACCCGCAGAAAGCCGTGTTCGAGACGGCCGCATTTGAGGTAGTCGTCAAACTCGCGTTGCACATAGCCGGGCAGTTCCCTGCCCTGCGCCGCCAAATGGGCAGCGAACGTCGGGTAGTATTCTTCGACGATCCGATAGAGCAGGGTTTGCTCGGGCCGGTGACGCTGGTAACGACCAGTGTTCTCGTCCCGGCTGGCCATCCTGGCCGCCACTTGGGGCATGATCCGCATCCTTGCGATACTGTGTTTTTATACAGTTTATCGCTCAGCTGCGAGATATTGAAGTCTCAGCTGTGATGCCAGCCAGTGCCAGACATTGCCTGTGAGTGCCAGTCACTCCCACTCTATTGTAAACAAGACATTTTTATCTTTTATATTCAATGGCTTATTTTCCTGCTAATTGGTAATACCATGAAAAATACCATGCTCAGAAAAGGCTTAACAATATTTTGAAAAATTGCCTACTGAGCGCTGCCGCACAGCTCCATAGGCCGCTTTCCTGGCTTTGCTTCCAGATGTATGCTCTTCTGCTCCTGCAGCTAATGGATCACCGCAAACAGGTTACTCGCCTGGGGATTCCCTTTCGACCCGAGCATCCGTATGAGACTCATGCTCGATTATTATTATTATAGAAGCCCCCATGAATAAATCGCTCATCATTTTCGGCATCGTCAACATAACCTCGGACAGTTTCTCCGATGGAGGCCGGTATCTGGCGCCAGACGCAGCCATTGCGCAGGCGCGTAAGC
>NZ_VPBQ01000033.1:0-6838 GCF_013418635.1 Acinetobacter sp. YH12131 | reverse complement strand
CGCTTGACAGACCCTAGACGAGTGAAAAAATTGATTGCGGTGTTAGCTATAAGCTTCTGTTGGTGTTACTTAACGGGTGAATGGCAACATAATCAAAAAAAAGCGATAAAAATAAAGAAGCATGGACGACTCTCAATGAGTTTATTTCGCTATGGTTTAGACTATGTTCAAATGGCGATTCAGCGTTTAATTGGTTTTGGGAAAAAAGAAGAGTTTAAGGAAATTTTGGCAATTTTAAGAAAGCAGAATCCTGATAGGATAAGGGTTCTGTGAAATTTGTCGTGTACAGAGGAAAAAAATAAACAAGGTGCAGAATATTTAATTAATGCTGTGGCTGGAGTTGTAGGTGCTGGAGTAGGTAAAGGTGTCACTAAGGGGAAAGATGCTGATATTGAAATAAATCAAAAGCAATCTCTTGATGTGGGATGGGTTGATAATTATGGAAATCAAAAGAAAGTCACTGGAGATGGAACCGTGGCTAGAGATCATCAGCCGTCTAAAGCTGCATTATTAAAGAGAGCTGAAGACTTAAAGGAAGCGCCCTTAACTCAAGCAGAGAAAAATCGTATTATTAATGAAGGAATGAGTGTAACTGTACCAAATGAGGTGCATGCCGCAGGTCCAACCTATGCAGGAAAAAATAATAAAGGACTCATTGAAAATGATGCAAATGATTTACAAGCAGCACAAATTAGGGATTCTGAGGCAATGATAGATAATGCAAAAAAATTAACGCCTGAGTACGTTACAAAGTTGCAAGAAGCATGTACTACATTGAGCTGTAAAAATAATGCTGATTATGATAAATTTTTGAAAAATATTATGGATGAGGAGGCGAGAAAGAATGACAAATAAGTTTATTGATCATTTAATATCACTGTTGGGTAAGTCAAATATTGATGAAAAATTAGTTGATTTTTTTGTTAAAAATCAATTTGTGAAAAGTCAAGAGGAAATTAAATTACCAATTTATGATGAAGATGGTGATTTATTGGATGAGTATAATTTTTATATTAGTAAATATGATGAGGGATTGGGTTTTATATTTACTGATGAGTCTTTTTATTTAAATCAGGAGGACAAACCCATAACTGGTGAAAAAATATACTTAACGACTATATTTTTTTATAATGATGGTGTGGAAGGCTTTTCTCAATATAAACAAGAACTGCCATTTAATTTAAAATTTTCAATGAATAAAGCTGAAATTGAAAATATATTAGGAGTGCCATTATTTATTAAGAATGATGATGGCGTGGTTAGAAGCCAAAAATGGAAAATTGAAGATATTCCATTTACAATATATATTTCATATAACAATATAGGTGAGATTAGATATATTTCATTAAGTATTCCTTACTGATTTAGTTAAAGTCGTTCCTACCCTATTTTGAATAAAAAAGCGGTTCTTTATTTAAAATGGAGCTACATTAATAGTTTTTAAGGTAATCCTTCAATAAATAACCGAAGTTAAAAGTAGAGGTTAAGCAGCCATTAGAGGTGGCTTTCCTTTGTTAGCTTGATGTGGTCTTTCATGGTTGTAATGCCACAACCAGTTTGTTGCATAATCTTGTACTTCATCCAAAGTATCAAATAAATGCTTGCTCAGCCAACTATAACGTATGGTCCGATTATAGTGTTCAATATACGCATTCTGCTGTGGCTTACCCGGTTGAATATATTCAATACGAATACCGTGCTCAGTAGCCCAGCGCACAAATTCGTGACTGATAAATTCGGGACCTGAGATACCGTCTTGGTAGTCAATCAGGTTTTGAGATTATTCGACCACTAAATAATCTCTTCGATAGGCAGTCTGATGTTTTAAAACGCCATAACACAGATGTATAAGCTTGCGCATTGCAGCACCTAAAGCACACATTTTATTTTTACCCTGGCTTAATAATCGTTGATATAAAGCTTCAATGTGTGGATTATATTTAATCGCTGTTAATGCCGACATATACAATACTGAGCGTATTTTACTGTCACCTGCTTTTGATAAGTGACTTTGCTTGTTGACTGAACTGCCAGACAACTGATGTACTGGAACCAAACCTACATATGCAGCAGCTTGACTTGCTTTTTCAAACTTGTGCGAATGAAATAACCCCAACAGTAATAAGCCTGATCGTTCACCGATTGAAGGAATAGTTTGCAGTAATTTCAAATCCTGTTTCAATGTTGGATCTTGATCTATGTGATTATTTATTAACTTATCAATATGTTCAAGTTGCCGATTTAAATAGGCTTTGTTGCATAAACATTTTGCAAGGCACTGATTTTTAAAGGTTTGTGAAAATTTCAACCTAAGAATAAATTTAATAAAATCATATTCTTAGGTATTTGTGCAACAAAGCCGATCCGAATCGGAAGCCAAAAAGCTTTTGGGGCAGATTATTAGGACGGAAGTGAATTCATAGTAACTGTCCAAATGAAAGAAGAATCAGTGTCCTTTACGATAAGAATATGCAATTTATCTAAGAATTATATTGCTGAATAAGCTTTTAAGAATATAGGTTTGGGCAATAAAGCCTTTAAATTCTATTACTGAATAAACCCTAAGTGGCCGATTTGGAATAGGAATGAGTGGTAGGGTGCGAATAGGAATAGGTGGTAGGTTTATGCTGGAATATGCATTGAGTCCAATCCTTGATCGTGGAGACTATTGTATTAGAAACAATAGCAGACCTAAAAGGCTTTACTGGTATCCATTGATTATTCAATAACATTAAATAGAGCCGTGAGACGTTGAAAGGCTCACAGAGTGGGAGGTAAAGTATATCCTCATCTCTCGTAAAACAGCTGACGAAGTCCGAGATAGAATCATTGCGTCAAAAAAAACGTGATATTTGAGAACTAAAAAAGAAGTGGTACTCCTACTGGTTACTAAAATTAAAGTATATTGAATAATAAATTTATAAAACAATACTTTACAAATCTATATGATGCGTAGTGTACGCATCATACATAAAGCGTTCTATTTTGATATAATTGATCCAATCAACCCATTGTTAGGTTTCATTTAAATTCCATGAGTCTTACTGAAATTAAAGTTCGCCAAGCTCATTGTAAGGAAAAAACCAGTTTTTTATCCGATGAAGATGGGCTTAGCCTGAAGATTGAGCCGAGTGGAAGAAAATCTTGGTGCTATCGCTATACAGATCCACAAACTAAAAAACGTCGACGCATTCAGTTAGGTCGTTATCCTGATTTATCGCTGAAAAAGGCACGACAAGTCAGAGATGACTTTAAAGACAATGATTTCTGTTTTGAACAAGATACTGCCTCTAATGTCATCACCTTTGGTAAGGTCGGGGAGGAGTGGTTACAGTTCAAACTGAAAAATGCCTTCAACGATCTACCCCGCTGTGGTGTACTACAGTTAGCAGAAAGATGCTTACAGCAAGATATTTATCCAGACCTTCAGGATCTACCTTTTCAAAACATCAAGCGTTATGACCTGGTTTCAGTAATCAAAAAAATAGAGGGACGCCAAGTAAAAGAACCTGTCAAGAAAGCTTGTAGTTATTTGAACCAAATTTATGACTACGCTGTAGCGATGGGTTATTGTGAATTCAACATCGCGCATGGTTTAAATAAAATCGCCATTAACAGTAAAATCAAGAAAAATTATCCGTATTTGAAAGCGGAGGATATATCTGATTTTAAGTATAAATTACAAAAATTGGATGCCCATCCGATTATTAAAAAAGCACTGCTGTTCAAATTACATACTGGCGTGCGAGGGGCTGAATTGTTATTGGCTGAGCCTCATCATTTTGATTTAAATGAAAAAGTCTGGAAAATACCTGCCTTGCATATTAAACAGTTTCGACGAAAAGTCATATTAGGCCATGAGATTCCCGACTTCTTAGTTCCACTTTCAGATCAGGCTTTAGATATTTTAAAAGACGTCATGCAATGGTCATACGGTGAAAAGTACATTTTTGCTAGCCCACGGAAACATAATCAACCGATTCATTTTAATACATTAAATATGGCTATACGTAAGATGGGCTATGGAAAACATCAATTATCCTCTCATGGACTACGTTCCACTTTTAGTACCATTTTGAATGACTCAGGTTTGTTCCAGGATAACTGGATTGAGGCACAACTTTCACATATTGATAAGAACCGTACCCGTGCCAGCTATAATCACGCTGACTATTTAGCCCAGCGGACTGAAATGATGCAGTGGTGGGGTGATTATTTAAGTACTGCTAAGTGAAAATCGTACTTTTATACATAGACTTAAAACATTATGGGGTTTCAAATGGATAGTAAACAATATACTTGCCGTGTTACATGGTCAGCAGAATATAATGAGTATGTTGGGTTGTTCGAACCACAAGCACTAGCCATTTGTTGTAATTCAGCTTTAAGCGCCCTTAATTCTTTCATGCGTTTATTCACTAGTGCAAGTTGCTGATCAATTAATGCATTAACGCTAGAGCAGCTTTCTTCTGGCTTATTTTTTAATTCGATAAGACGTTTAATATCATTGAGTGATATATCTAGGCTGCGACAATGCTTTACGAATTCCAATTGTTTAAGTGCTTTGCTATCATACAGCCTGAAATTACCTTCTGAACGATTTGGATTTAACAGAAATCCTTCTCTTTCATAATATCTAATCGTTTGTATTGAACAGCCCGATTTTTTTGACAATTCGCCTATTTTCATCAATTTCCCCCAGACATTTGACTCTATAGTTACTATAGAGTCTATAGTATAAGTATGCAACGAAAAGGATATATAAAAAATGACTGAGAAATATTTAAACAATACGAATATCGTTAATTTTGAACACAAAGATATCCAATCCTTGATCGATCAACGTAGGTGGAAAAACTTGGATAACTTCAACAAAATTGGTGCCGCTTATCAGTTTGTAAAAGATGAGATTTTCTTTGGTTATAATGAAAGCGATGATATTGCAGCAAGCGATGTGCTAGCAGATGGTTATGGACAATGTAATACTAAGGGTAATCTGTTAATGGCACTATTGCGTGGACTAGGCATTCAATGCCGATTTCATGGGTTTACCATAGACCAGCAACTACAAAAAGGTGCTATCCCAAGCTATGTATTTTGGTTAGCACCTAAATACATCATTCATAGTTGGGTAGAAGTTTACTTTGAAGGGCGTTGGATAAACTTAGAGGGCTTTATATTGGATGAGCAATACTTAAGCTCTCTACAGGAGAAATTTGACCAAGTAAAAGATGATTTTTGTGGTTATGGTGTTGCAACAAAGTGCTTTTCATCACCAGATACAGATTGGCGTGGAGAAAATACCTATATTCAAAAAGAAGGTATTCATGATGACTTTGGGCTTTATGATTCCCCTGATGAGTTCTATCTCGAAAAAGGGACTAACTTGTCGGGGTTCAAACGCTGGATATATCAACGCTTGATACGTCACTTGATTAATATGAATGTATCAAAACTAAGAAATAGAAAAGTACTAGAGGTACAAAATGCACAACCATAATCATAGTCATCAACATGGTAAAGATGACCGTATTGGTTGGGCATTTTTCCTTAATGTGACATTCACTATTATCGAATTTATAGGTGGTTGGCTCACTAACAGTACGGCGATAATGGCAGATGCAGTTCACGATCTTGGTGATAGTCTTTCAATAGGTTTTGCGTGGATTTTAAGTCGTTTTTCAGATAAAGAAGCATCAGATAAGTTTAGTTATGGTTATCGTAGACTTACTCTCTTTGGCGCATTGATAAACAGTATTGTTTTAATCATTGGCTCAATTTGGATTTTATTTGAAGCAATTCCAAAGCTGTCCAATCCTGAAATGCCTGTAGTCGAGGGGATGTTAGGGCTAGCGATACTCGGCGTTGCCGTTAACGGATATGCTGTATTAAAATTAAAAGCGGGTGAAACATTAAATGAGAAAGTGCTGACATGGCACCTTCTTGAAGATGTACTTGGATGGGTTGCCGTTCTTATAGTCTCTATCGTACTGTTGTTCGCTGAACTGCCGATATTAGATCCCCTTTTATCAATAGGGTTCACGCTGTTCATCTTGTTTAATGTTTTCAAAAACCTGAAATCAACACTCGTTTTATTTCTTCAAGCTGCACCCGATAAAGAGACTCAAAAGCGTATTAAACTATCACTAATGGAATTTCCTGAAGTTAATGGTATCCACCACATGCACTTTTGGTCACTAGATGGTGAAAGTCACGTTTTAACAGCGCACCTTGAGCTGAGTGACAACTTTGACGTTAAAGAATTAATTAGGCTTAAACAAGAAGTTGCAGCTAAATTATCTTCCTATCATTTATCGCATACAACGATAGAGTTTGAGTTTTTAAATGAAAATTGTCGGGATGAAGCGCAGTAAGCTTTATCAATAAAATGTTGGGCATACAATATTAAAAGCAGCTTAATTAGGCATAACCTAGTAATTAAGCTGCTTTTTTTGATTTTAAATTTCGTCGGATTGCTGTTTGCTACTCTCAGAGCCATGCGCCCATTGATATAAAATAGGCAATACAAACAAAGTTAAAATTGTAGAAGATACAATACCGCCGATAACAACTGTTGCTAGTGGTCGTTGTACTTCTGCACCAATTCCAGTGTTTAACGCCATTGGAATAAAACCTAAACTTGCGACCAGTGCCGTCATTAAAATAGGTCTTAAACGAATGATGTGCTGAGTTTCCATCATTGTCTTGGCTTGATGCGGATCAGTCTAAAGCATTCTCAGGAATAGAGGAGCTCGTTGCTGATGTTGTCGCTGATATGATTAGCAATAATGAAAAAGTTCCTACACCACTCTCCGGGAAAATATAGTAGGCAGTTTGT
>NZ_VPBQ01000032.1:0-4670 GCF_013418635.1 Acinetobacter sp. YH12131 | reverse complement strand
CAGCTGCCTTGGTAACTTTGTTACCTGCTGCATCAGTGTATACAACAGCTGCATTGCTATTGGCATTCGCCAGACTGCTGTCCAGTTGGCCTTTGTTGACTGCATCGCTTGCAGTGGTCGCATTGCCTACGTTGGTAATCTTGCTACCACCTGCATTGATACCACCTGTTTTAGTGATGCTTGGACCACCTGTAATGCTCAAGCCATTGGTGTTCAGGGTGCTGTCACCTGCTTTAACACTAGTCACATCCAGATTTTCCGCAAGTTCAATCGCAATTGAGCCTGTTTGATCAGTCACAGTTCTAACGTTCTTGCCACTATAGCTGCCTGCTGTAGTCGCCGCTCCGCTAATCTTCAGGCTTTCTCCCAACTTGCGTTCTACGTCTTTGGTATCACCACTTTTTCTCGCATTACCCACAAAGGTCATTGGGGTTTCCGCCGCACCTTTAACGCTTGAAATCGCTTCATCAATGGTGTTTTTACCTGTTCCACCAATATTGCTTGTCGTGATCACACCTGTGTTTGCATCAATCGTTGTTGTACCACCAATCAAATTCTTCACATTATTGGCTGTGTTATACAACTGGCTACCATTGATCGCATCGGTTGAGCTCGCAGTGACTGATCCCGCTGCAACATTACCAAGTTTGGTCGCTGTTGTAGTCGAGCCACTCGCGTTTTGAACCGAAGTGATAATGTTCGCTGCTGCAACTTCGCTTGGGCTGCCTATCAGGCTACCGTCTGCATTAACAACTGTCGCTGCATACCATTTGCCATCAGCTGCCTTGGTAACTTTGTTACCTGCTGCATCAGTGTATACAACAGCTGCATTGCTATTGGCATTCGCCAGACTGCTGTCCAGTTGGCCTTTGTTGACTGCATCGCTTGCAGTGGTCGCATTGCCTACATTGGTAATCTTGCTACCTGCTGCATCAATCCCCACTTTGGTAATGCTTGGTCCACCTGTAATGCTTAAACCATTGGTATCTAGCTTGCTATCACCCGCTGTCACACTGGTAACGTTTAAGGCAGGGTTGAGTTTAACCTGCACACCATTTGTCGTGGTTTCTGTTGTGATATTGCTATCACCTGTCACACGAATGGTCTCACCTAAGGCAAAGTTGTTTTCCGTTGTACCATCACCAAACTTAATGCCTTTGTTCGTTACATCAGTCACAGCATTGTTTAAGTCACCTGCATTTACTGCATTGTAGGCATTGTTAACATCTGTGTAATCTCCCGCACTCGCAACGTTATGCAGGCTTGTTCCGCCTTTCATATCCATCTTGCCAGTGGCTGGATCTACAACTGCTGGGGTAGCTTTTGTTCCTGCAAAAGTCACATTATTATGATCGACTTTGGTAGGGTTATTTGGATCAGCATCATATTTAACAGACATGTCAAAAGTTTGATACAACTGGCTACCATTTACAGCATCAGTACTATCTGCTGCAATACGGCCTGCTGCAACATTTTGGATTTGACGTTCTGCATTTTTCACACCAACACTTAAAACATTAAGACCTGCACCACCACCTGCAAATGTTAAGTTTCTTCCATTTACTAAACCAGAAGCTTGTTGGTATGCTGCTACTTTAGAACCTGTACCTACTGCAACACTGTTGGCAATATCAGCAACCGATCCACCGCCAATTGCAACCGCTCCAGTCGCTGAAGCGATTGAGTTTTGAGCTAAAGCCATTGAACCTGCAGCTGAGGCTTTTGTATTACCGCCGATAGCTACTGCACCTGCAGCTGAAGCTTGTGCACCAGCTGTATCATTACCACCAATTGCAACAGCATCATCATCACTCGCTTTAGCCGCTTTACCCATCGCAATTGTATTTTTATTCAATGCTTGTGTTGATGGACCAATTGCTAAAGAGTAGTCACCCTTCGCTAAAGTCCCTGCAGAACCTGGATTACCCCCGATACCTACAGCGTTTTTCCCTGTTGCAACAGCCCAGTCACCAATCGCAACTTGAGAACCCGCACCTGTTGCTTTTGCAAACCAACCAATTGCCACTGGTGAAGCCTGTGCAGTAGCTGTCGCATCTGCACCAGAACCAATTGCCACACCATTTGTACTAAAAATAGCAGTAGAATCATCTGCATTTAATGTACCTGGTGCAATACCTGAAACAGCACCTACACCCATTGAGATACCAAATACATTACCTGAACCCATTGGACCATAAACTGCAGAATTCAATCCTATTGCAATCGAATTTGTTGTCATTGCCTTTGCAGCACTTCCAATGGCAATCGTATCATTCCCTGTTGCCCATGCAGACTGACCCAATGCAATTGAATTTCCACCAGTTGATATGGCATTCCCTGTATATAAGGCTGTATATAATTGTTGAGCCTTCCCTGCATCCATAGCTATGCCATTTAGAAATCCGCCAGTAATTGCGCCTGAAGCATCTCTATTAATCACAACCTTTGCATTATTATTTGGATTTGACACTTTATTTTGCTGATCCACATTCATTGTTAATGAGTTACTAGAATCATCAAATGGTGTCACAATTTCAATTCTATGGGTACCAATTCCTTGAACAGCACCTGGCGTGGCAAGAGAGGTAATTAAGTTACCGCCTGTTACTGCATTATATAAGTTTTGTGCTTGAACGCCTGTTAAATTTGTCGTTACTGAACCATTTGTATAAGTTGCAGAAACGATATTGGTCACGTCAGTACCAACACCATCATAAAGGAAGTTTGCAGTGGACGTTTGAGAGCCATTAGCTGCGATCATACTTACATTATTTGGATATGCTGGAACCACTGGGTTTACTGTGACATAAGAGTTACCAATCTGCTGTCGAGTCGTGGTATTCGCTGGATTAAAAGCTGTTATACCATTATTGCTTGTACCCATCGCTATTGAGTTTCGCCCCAACGAAGAACTTCCTGTTCCGATTGCGATATTATTGGTATTGCTAGCAACAGCACCAACCCCCAAGGCAATAGCACCCATCCCTCTTGCACTGGTTTTACCATAGATGTTATTTGCACCAGTGAAAGTGCTACCACCCATCGCAATTGCACTATTGCGTGTTGCTTCTGTATTTCCACCAATTGCAACTGTATTACCAGCAGTTGAACTTGCTGCATTACCAATTGCAACTGAGTTAACACTAGCCGCATTTGCTGAAGTACCTATTGCCACAGTATTCGGATTTGTCGCATTTGCTGAGGTTCCTATAGCAACCGAATCTGTTCCTGTCGCATTGGCTTTCGAACCTATTGCCGTTACCCCTTCACCATTTGCTTTTGCTTGGTAGCCAATAGCAAGTGATGATTTTGCTACATTACCTGTATTATTATTCGCATTTGCACCATTACCAAAAGCGATACTATTTATTCCATTGGCAGTAGCTGAATTACCAATCGCTAAAGCATAAGCACCTGTGGTTTTTGAAACTCCAGTCGATGTACCAACTGCAATACTTGTCGCATCTGTATTCAATCCAAATGAGTCCTGCCCAACGCCTGTAGCATTTCCTGCACTCCATGCAGCGAATGCTTCTGGACTAAATGACACCATTAAACTTACCGTCGCAGCAGCCATGATCTTGGTTACTTTCGATGACTTTGTTTTGCCTTTTGCAATCTCAGACACCGCCACCCAAGTACCCAAGGTTGCATTCCAAATCACTTTATAAATCTTATTCATTAGATATTCCTCTTAGGGTGACGCCAAGAGCCTTTTTAGAACCCTTACAAAAGCGTCTAAAATCACACAGAATGAATTACAATTAAATAACGAACCACTTCAAAAAGCAAAATAAATATGTGTCTTTGTTTGCATTTATTTATATTTTAATGATCTTATTCAGAATCAATTTTAAACAGTTCAATATTTAATCACATTTAATTAAAAATAACTATTATAAGTTGACAAAAATAACTAATCATGCGAAAAAGTTTTTTTAGTTAACAGATGTTCACACATGCCTCGAATTGTTTCTGTACCACTTAGTTTAGAACAGCGAGAACGACTCATTTTTCTGGCCAAACATGCAAAACATTGGCGTGAAAGACAACGTGCCCAAACTATTCTCTGGCTTTCCGAAGGTAAAAGTGTTGCAGAAGTTGCCACTCTACAAGAACTTATCCCAGAAACCATAAGGCTACAACGCCGACGTTGGGAATTGTATGAGTTTGAATCGATTAAAGAAGGTCATCGCTCAGGTCGACCCAATACATTGATCTCAGACTATCAGGCGAAAATCTTAGATTGGGTCAATACAAGTCCACTCAATGCAGAACAAATCCGAGTCAAACTACATGAAGAATACGAAGTGTCCGTGCCTGTTGAAACCATTCGTAAGTTTTTACGTGATTCAGGTATGGTCTTCAAGCGTACCCGTCATAGCTTGAAAAAAAAGAGATCCGATTGCATTTGAACAAGCAACACAGCAGATTGAAGAATTACGAGAGCAAGCGGCACGTGGTGAAATTATATTAGGTTATGTTGATGAAACAGGGTTTTCATCTACACCTGATAACCGCTATGCGTGGACAAAGATAGGTAATGTTCATGCGGTTGATGCAATAAGATTAAAACGAGTTAATGTCATGGGGTGTTTGCTTTCAACGGGGAAACTGGTGACAAGTTGTTTACAAGAGTCAGTTACAAGCACTTGGTTTTATGCCTATTT
>NZ_VPBQ01000031.1:0-7693 GCF_013418635.1 Acinetobacter sp. YH12131 | reverse complement strand
GGATGAAGTACAAGATTATGCAACAAACTGGTTGTGGCATTACAACCATGAAAGACCACATCAAGCTAACAAAGGAAAGCCACCTCTAATGGCTGCTTAACCTCTACTTTTAACTTCGGTTATTTATGGGAGGATTACCCTCTGATTTCAGGGGTATATTTTAATTTTGTCATCGGGGTAGTCTCTCAGAATATTGACTCTCCGACAAACCCGGTACGGTTCAATCTATTGTTATTCTTACCTGAAATTGATGTGAGCTTATAGAGACAAGGTAAATTTGCAAAAGTGCCGGCTATTCAGTGTTCATTGAATGTTTAATTTAATTTATTAAGCTTGACCTTGGAGTGGCTCTAAGCCTTATACTTGGTACAAATTTTTCGATTGTTATGATGATGCGTTCTACTACATGGATTACAGTCTTGGTTGGATTGTTCATGTTCCAAAGCTTTTGGAATGTGGCGGCGGCCTTTTGTGTCCATGAACAACAGCCTCAATCACAGCAGAGTTATCATTTTGGTCATCACCAAAATACCTTGTGTGCCAGCGATAGTCGTCAACACGATCATAATGGACAGTCAGAAAACATAAAAACATTCAGTAGCGATTTAGAAATCGGTGAAGATCATCAAGATCATCTACCATCGATGACGCATTTGATTGTACAAAATGAAAAAGTAGATGTGTTTCATCCAAGCTCTGAAGTTAAAGTGAATCCACAATTTCATTGGAAAAACAGCTATCAGGCTCCTGACCTGTTTCAACAAAGCCCACCTCCCGAATTTTCCCCGCTCATGGTGGGGTAGCCTAAAACATTCCCACCACTTTTATTATTTAAATAAGTGGGAAAAATCATGTCTTCACAATCAATTATACTCTTGCGTCATAGCTTGGTTGCTTGTATATGTGCAGCGGCTATGCAATATAGCTATGCTGAAAACGTTACCAGCTTTGAATCCGCTTTAGCAAAAGTACAAAGTTACCAGACTCAAGACAAGCTGTGGCAACAAGTTCAGCAAATATCTGAATTGAATATTCAGCAAAGTCGGTTATGGCAGAATCCAAGTATAAGTTTAGAACAGTCTGGCTTTGGCTCAGGTCAAGAACAGGAATTCAATGTTGGCGTTAGTCAACCTCTAGATCTATTTGGTCAGCGTAAGCTGAACCGGGTGATTGCCAATACCTCGAATCAACAAATCCAATTGCAACAGCAATTATGGAAGGCACAAAGCCAACTGATTGTTAAATTTGCATGGTCGCAATTTGCACTTGCTGAGGTTGAGCAGTCTGCTTATTCAGTACAGTTAAAAACAAGTAAAGCCAATCTGGACAGTGCCCAGAAACGCTATCAGGCAGGCAGTATTGCCCTGGTTGATTTTGAGCGTACCCAAATTGAAGCGCTAGAAATCCAACGACTTTATCAGCAAGCGATGCTGAATAAACAAGCTGCCGGTCGTCAGCTGTCTAATTTGTGGGGGGGAGAAACATCTTCACATCTTCAATTGAATAAAACCGCTATCCCTTGGCCAGAGCAAAGTCTCCAAACTGTGCAACGGTATATTGCTGAAGGGTGGCTAGAAAAATTCTATGCCTTGAACATTCAGCAATCGGATCATCAAATTGAAAATTTAAGAATTCAGGCACGTCCCAATCCGACTTTAAATGTAGGCATGAAACGTAGCAAAACCCCTAATGAAAGCAACGATACGACTTTGGCAATCGGCGTGGCTATTCCACTGAATATTTTCAACCGCCAGCAATATGCGATCCCGATGGTCCAGCAACAGCAAATATTGCTGAACCAACAGCAGCAGCGTGAGCTGAAGCAACAAATACTCAATATTGCCAACAGCATGCATCAGCTCAAAGGTTTACGTAGCCAGTTCGATGCCACAACAGCACAAGTTACTTTGGCGACCAAAGTTCAGAGCCGTACTTTACAAGGGTTTCAGGCAGGGAAACTGTCCATTACCGACGTTCAACAAGCAACCACCCAACTGCAGAATCTTCGATTGGGTCAATTACAAATTCTACGTCAAGCTTGGCAAACTGCCCTCACAGCTGAGGCACTCAGTATTGGCACAAGTTATGAAGAAATTAGCCGTTCGGATGCCTATACACAACTGAATAAAAAGGCAGTCGAAGCATCGCAAAATTTAATCAATGGGGGAGCACGATAAAATGAACGCCAAGCAAAACGGAAAAATATCCCAGTCTCTCATGATTGCAATTTTGATTCTGATTACGGTCTTGGTCAGTCTGGTTATTTGGTTAAGTTCAAAAAAAACTGAATCTGAGGGGCATGGTCATGATGAGGGAAATGCCGAACATTCTGATGAAGATAGTTCTGAAGAAGGACATGCTGAAGAAGGCGAAATACAACTGACCAGCCAACAAATGGTTGAACAAGGTTTAAAAGTTGCTGTTGCATCCACAGGATTGGTTGAAAAGCTGACAACCCTGCCAGGTAAATTGGTGGTGAATACCGATCAACAAGCGCATATATCGCCTAATTTTAGTGGTCATGTCGAGCAGGTCAATGTGGCTTTAGGACAGAGCGTGCAAAAAGGACAAACGCTGGCTGTACTAATCGTGCCTGAACTGATCGACCAACAGGCAAATCTGCGTATGGCACAGGTGAATCTGGATTTGGCCCGTAAAGATTACCAGCGCGAACAGCAACTCTGGTCACAGGGGATTTCTGCCAAACAGGATTACCAGCGTGCCGAAAATGCCTACCGTCAAGCGCAGATTACTGTCCAGTCCTCACAAGCACGTTTAAATGCATTAGGTGCAAGTGGCAATAACAATGGGCGTTTTCTGATTAAAGCACCGATCTCTGGGGTGATCAGTCAAAAAGATATTGTGGTCGGTGAAAATGTGCAACTGGCTAATCAGCTCTTTGTCATTGAACAGCTGAAAGATTTATGGCTTGAGTTTAATTTGCCGAATCAATTCTCAGGTCAACTGCAAGCCGGGCAAAAAATTGACTTTAAAGTGAATGATTCAGATCAAATCTATAAAGCTACTGTACAAAGCTTAACCTCTCATGCAGATGTACAAACAGGGCGTCTGGTGGTGCGCGCAAAACTCGATGCGCAAGCTACTGAGTTGCGTTCTAATGTGTTAGTGAGAGTGTTGATTCCGGAAGCTACAGCAAAATCAGCCCTTCGGATTCAAAAGTCTGCGCTGCAAAGTATTGAAGGTGAAGACAGTATTTTCATCGTAGATTCAGAACAAAAAGGTCAAGTCCACTTAAAAGCACAGAAAGTGCAATTGGGGCAGGCTTCAAGTGATGGACAATGGCTTGAAGTGATTTCTGGGCTGACTGAAGGGCAGAAGTATATCGCTCAAGGCAGTTTCTTGTTGAAATCTGAATTAGAAAAAGACGAGGCAGGCCATGAACATTAATTCTGATCTGCCAAAACCAGAAGGTTTATTCGAACGAATCATTCAGTTTTCCATACAAAATGCGATTTGGGTGTTGCTCTTTGTCTGTACCTGGATTGCGGTCGGGGTGTATAGCTATCAGAAACTCCCGATTGATGCTGTACCCGATATTACCAATACCCAAGTCCAGATTAATACTCAAGCCAAGGGTTTTACTGCGCTTGAAGTCGAACAGCGGATTACCTATCCCATTGAAAATGCCATGGCTGGCATTCCGGATCTGGAGCTTACCCGTTCCATATCCCGTTATGGACTCTCTCAAGTCACCATTGTCTTTAAAGATGGGACTGATATTTATTGGGCCCGTCAGCAGATTAACCAACGGATACAGGAGGCGCAATCTGAGTTGCCTGCACAAATCGCACCGACGATGTCCCCCGTTTCTACGGGTCTCGGTGAGATTTATCAATGGGTACTGAAGGCAGATCCGAATGCGAAAAAGCCGGATGGAACTGCATACACGCCGATGGATTTGCGTGAGATTCAGGACTGGATTGTGCGTCCTCAACTGCAACGTGTTAAGGGAGTTGCAGAGGTCAACAGTATTGGTGGTTTTGAAAAAACCTATGTGGTCTCTCCCGATTTAAACCGGATGCAGCAACTGAATATCTCATTAGAACAACTGCAACAGGCTTTAGCGCAAAATAATGAGAACCGAGGTGCAGGTTATATTGAAGACAATGGTCAGCAATTGACGGTACGTGTACCGGGTACATTCAATGGGCTTTCTGATATTGAGAACACCATGCTGGGTAGCCCAAATGGCAGCCCAATTCGGGTTGGTGATATTGCGCAAGTCTCTATTGGGCATGATTTAAGAACCGGTGGGGCAACCTATAACGGCAAAGAAACCGTTTTAGGGATTGCCATGATGGCGATGGGTGGAAATAGCCGGACTGTTTCTAAAGCTGTGGATGCCAAGCTTCAAGATATTCAGAATAGTTTGCCTAAAGGGGTAGTGATTGAAACGGTGTACGACCGTACTACCTTGGTTGAGAAGGCGATTAAAACCGTTCAGAAAAACTTGGTAGAGGGAGCAATCCTGGTCATCATCATTCTGTTCCTGTTTTTAGGGAATATCCGTGCTGCCTTGATTACTGCCTGTGTCATTCCACTCTCTATGCTGTTTACCTTAACCGGGATGGCACAGAAAAATATCAGTGCCAATCTGATGAGTTTAGGTGCACTCGATTTCGGCATCATTGTCGATGGTGCTGTGGTGATTGTCGAAAACTGTATCCGGCGTTTAGCCCATACACAGCAACTGTTAAAACGACCTCTCACACAAAGTGAACGCTTTAAGGAAGTTTTTCTGGCTGCCCGCCAAGCACGTCGTCCTCTTATTTTTGGTCAGCTTATTATTTTGGTGGTGTATTTGCCGATTTTTGCTTTAAGTGGTGTAGAAGCAAAACTATTTCATCCGATGGCTTTAACCGTTGTTCTCGCACTGGTGGCAGCTATTATTTTATCGATCACCTTTGTGCCCGCTGCAGTTGCTTTATGGGTTAAAGGGGAGATCAAAGAAACGGAAAGCCGTTGGATGATCTGGCTCAAAACCCGATATCAACAGATATTGGATGGAGCCTATCATTACAAAGCGGTGGTTTTAACTTTTGCCATTTGTCTCTTGGTCATTACGGGTCTGCTCAGCACGAAGATTGGCAGTGAGTTTGCACCCCAGCTGAGTGAAGGTGATTTTGCGGTACAGCAATTACGTTCTCCAAGCACAGGCTTGGAAGAGTCTTTACGTATTCAGGAAAATACCGAAAAGCTTTTACTGAAAAACTTTCCCGAAATTAAAGCTATATTTGCCCGTACCGGGACTGCTGAAGTGGCGACAGATGTGATGCCACCGAATATTTCCGATGGTTATATCATGCTGAAACCACGTGAGGAATGGCCAGATTCAAAAGAAAGCCTAGATGCACTTCGAACCCGAATGGAAGCTTATCTTGCGACAATTCCCGGCAATAACAGTGAGTTTTCTCAGCCTATTGAGCTACGTTTTAATGAA
The DNA here is from genome assembly GCF_013418635.1 of Acinetobacter sp. YH12131. Lineage (NCBI taxonomy): Bacteria > Pseudomonadati > Pseudomonadota > Gammaproteobacteria > Moraxellales > Moraxellaceae > Acinetobacter > Acinetobacter sp. YH12131. The sequence goes on along the minus strand of NZ_VPBQ01000031.1, from coordinate 2,232 downwards.
CTGATTTCAGGTATACGCAGTGATGTGGGGGTGAAGGTTTTTGGTGATGACATGCAGGTTTTGAATACTGAGGCTGCAAAAATCGCGAAAATCATTCAGCAAGTCGCAGGTAGCAGTGCGGTGAAAGTTGAACAAACTTCGGGTCTGCCTTTACTCAATGTAGAGATTGATAAAGCTTTAGCTGCCCAGTATGGCTTGAGTGTGAAATCTATTCAGGATGTGGTGGCTGCAAGTATTGGTGGACAAAGCGTGGGAGAGATTTTAGAAGGCGATCGTCGTTTTGATTTTGTTATCCGTCTTGGAGAGCAAGACCGTAGTGTCGCATCTGTTTCCCAGTTACCTATTCAGCTTCCAAATGGTGGCAGTATTTTATTGTCGGATGTCGCGCAAGTCTCGACCATTGAAGGAATCAACCAAGTCAGTCGAGAAAATGGTAAACGCCGAGTTGTGGTTACAACGAATGTTGAAGGGCGTGATTTAGGGTCTTTTGTTTCTGATGTACAGACACAGCTCAAAGCATACACTTTGCCAAGTGGTTATTGGATAGAATATGGAGGTCAGTTTGAAAATTTGGCTTCAGCCAAAGCACGGATGCAAATCGTGATTCCACTGGCTTTAATCACTATCTTTATTTTACTGATGGCGGTCTTTCACAATGTCAAAGAAAGTCTATTGGTCTTTACCGGGGTACCCTTTGCCTTGACCGGTGGTGTGCTGTTCCTTTGGCTAAGGGATATTCCATTATCGATGTCAGCTGGAATTGGCTTTATTGCCTTATCTGGTGTTGCAGTCCTCAATGGACTGGTAATGCTGACCTTTATTAAGGAATTAAGGGACAAATATCCAGTGCATAAAGCCGTGTGGCAAGGGGCTATTTTGCGCTTAAGACCAGTGTTGATGACAGCTTGTGTGGCTTCACTGGGTTTTGTACCAATGGCGCTGGCAACCGGAACAGGGGCTGAGGTTCAACGGCCACTGGCAACCGTAGTGATTGGCGGGATTATCTCTTCAACATTACTAACTTTGGTGCTGTTACCCGTGCTTTATCGTTGGATAAATGAAAAGAAAGTTTCTTAATCCAATAGATTAGTCGATTTACAGCAGAGATATTGGCTGTTATCCAATATCTCTGCTCATCATAAATAGAATAAGGAAAATATTTTATGTCAGAACATCATGATCATAGCCATGCGGTTGTTACTGAAGAAAATAGTAAGAAGTTAATGGTTGCCTTAGGTTTAACGACTACTTTTTTAATAGTAGAAGTTGTCGCTGCTTTTATTACCCAAAGTTTGGCTTTGTTATCTGATGCAGCTCATATGTTTACTGATGTAGCCGCTTTAGCTATTGCTCTTGCCGCTATCAAAATTGGTAAAAAAGCCGCAGATGATAAAAGAACTTTTGGCTATCAGCGATTTGAAATTTTAGCGGCTCTGTTTAATGCGGTGATGCTTTTTGTGGTAGCAATATATATTGTATATGAAGCTTATCAACGTTTTACGAATCCTGCTGAAATTCAAAGTGTTGGAATGATGATTGTCGCGGTCATTGGTTTGGTCATAAATTTGATTTCAATGAAAATCCTTTCTGCTAGTGCTGAAGGAAGTCTAAATATAAAAGGTGCATATTTAGAAGTTCTTAGTGATGCTCTAGGATCGATAGGCGTGATTATCGGAGGAATAGTTATTTATTTTACCCAGTGGATGTGGGTTGATACCGTAATCGCTGTGTTAATTGGCTTCTGGGTCTTACCTCGAACTTGGATTTTATTAAAACAAAGTATTCATATTCTGCTTGAAGGAGTTCCTGATGAGATTGATATTGAGTCGTTAAGAAATGATTTATTGAAGCTAGAGGGCGTTGAAGGGATTCATCAGTTGAAAGTCTGGGCTATATCCTCAAGAAATATTCATTTAACTGCTCATTTGGTTGCTCCGAATAGCAATACAGATCAACTCTATCAAAAGGCCTTAGAAGTTCTAAAACATAATCATAATATTACTGAAATTACGTTACAAATAGAAAATACGAAATGTAATACATTGAACCAACATAAACACTAATTTGGACTTTAGTCTTCATATAGATGTTTTGTGTAACTTTAAAGTATAGCCTAACGGAACAAAATAAAGTCTTAAAAAGCAACTCAAAAACCGTATTTATAGACTTAATATTTAATTTCGGTACAATATGTATTTAATTATCTAAACTCTAACGGTACAGAATGCCTAA
>NZ_VPBQ01000003.1:0-318865 GCF_013418635.1 Acinetobacter sp. YH12131 | reverse complement strand
CACCATCGTGAATAAGACCAATGCAAGTCTCCGTAAACAGTTGTGCTGGCGACCATAGCAAGAGTGAACCACCTGATCCCTTCCCGAACTCAGAAGTGAAACCTCTTCGCGCTGATGGTAGTGTGGGGTTACCCATGTGAGAGTAAGTCATCGCCAGCTCATTATTCAAACACCCTCAACTAGCGTTGGGGGTGTTTTTTATGCAAGAGAGAAAATATTAGGAAGAATAATCACATTTTATTGTGTTTAAAATAACAATAAACCCATAATTAATAAAATGTTTTAGACTAATGTTGAATTTTTATTTTTTTTGTTTTGTGTGAAAGTTACACAATCTACTTGAATGGCAAAAGTGGACATGGATGACTGATAAAAATGAAAGTCTTCACTGTAAAAATTGCTATTCAAGCTTACTGAAACACAAACTCACAGGAGGTGAGGAATGGCACATCAAGCAATTAACGTGAATGATGTCATCGATCACGCAAAATTCAAACCATTTCATTTCAATGTCGTGGCATGGTGTCTACTGATCATTTTATTTGATGGCTATGACTTGGCAATTAATGGGGTCGTTTTACCCTTATTGATGGATGAGTGGGGCTTGAGTGCTGTTCAGGCGGGGATGCTCGCGAGTACTGCATTGGCAGGTATGATGTTTGGCGCGATGATTTTTGGTTCTTTGGCCGATAAAATTGGTCGTAAGAAAGTCATCATGATCTGTATCGTTCTGTTTAGTGGTTTAACCTTTGCAGGTGGCTTCGCCTCTAATCCAACTGAGTTTGCGATTTTACGTTTCTTGGCGGGTTTAGGCATTGGTGGTGTAATGCCAAACCTTGTGGCCTTAACTTCTGAATATGCACCTAAAACCATGCGTAGCACCTTAGTGACTACTATGTTTAGTGGTTATGCTGTAGGTGGTGTAATGGCAGCCTTACTTGGCTCATGGTTTACCCCAAGTTTTGGCTGGGAAATCATGTTCTTTATTGCAGGTATCCCATTGTTTTTATTGCCTGTGATTTGGAAATTCTTGCCAGAATCTTTAACCTTTATAGTCAAAGAAAATAAGCAAGATCAAGCCCGTCCAATCGTAGCGCGTTTAGCACCAGATTTAAAAATTACCGAAGACACCACTTTTGAATTGTATCAGGTTGGTGTGCCTGAAGCTGCTAACGTGGTGAGCTTGTTCAAACGCGGTCGTGCAGTGAATACTTTATTGTTCTGGTTAGCGTTCTTTACTTGTCTATTAACCATGTATGCACTCAGCAGCTGGTTGCCAAAACTGATGATGGCGGCAGGCTATTCTATGGACAACAGCTTAATGTTCATGATGGTGATGAACGTAGGTGCAGTCGTTGGTATCGTGGGTGGTGGTATTTTAGCAGACCGTTTCCACTTAAAACCTGTATTGATGTTCTTGGGAATCATGGGTGCATTGGTGATGAGCCTCATGGGCTTCCAATCTAATCAATTCTTACTTTACATCTTAGTATTCTTGGCGGGTGCAGCATCTATTGGTTCACAAATGTTGTTGTATAGCTATGTGGCACAATATTACCCACTTGCGGTACGCTCAACAGGTATTGGCTGGTCATCTGCCATTGGTCGTATGGGTGCGATTGTGGGTCCAATTTTAATTGGCGGCTTATTGGGTATGAATTTACCTGCACACTTCAACTTTATGGCAGTAGGTTTGCCAGTGTTGATCACTGCAATTGCGGTTGCCTTGATTATGAGTGAAGATGAAGCTGAGCAAATTAAAGCAGGCAAAGCAGTTGCTGCCAAAGCTTAAACTTGTAATGTGCTAAGTTCAAAAGTCCTCAACCTTGTTTGGGGACTTTTTGATTATGGGGTGTGTAAATAGAAAGTGATGATAGATAAAGTTATATACTCAAGACACAGATAAAAAGAAACCCCATCATCCTGACGGGGTTTCTTTGTATTTCGTGTTTAGGTATAACTCCTGTCGTACCTCACGATCCTGGTGCTCAAACCTATTATTGTTGTTTTCTGTTTGGGAAACATCCTGTCTCCTTATGCTTTAAAGAATACCGTAAGCTCAAAATACTGCCTAGCCTCATTTTGCTTCAGTGCATGTAAGCAAAAACTGACAAAGTGATGAATGATACTGACGCTGATTTTGAGCAAACGATAAAATACCGAGCTTATTTTTGTCCATAAACAGGCGTATACTGATTGCGTGATTGGAGTAAATATGTCTGATTTAGCTGCAGCATCTCATGTTCAGTATGGTACTAAGCCGTTTAAAGCCATTCTTTTTTCGTTGTTTCTAGCGGGTTTCGCTTCTTTTTCGACCTTGTACTGTGTGCAACCGATGATGCCTATTTTGGCCGATTTTTTTACGGTTACACCAACCCAAAGTAGTTTCCCGCTGTCATTTTCTACTGTGGCTTTGGCGATAGGTTTGCTTTTCACAGGCTTTATTTCAGATCGTTTTGGGCGTAAACCTATTATGGTTTTGGCTTTATTTTTAGCTGCCATTTTATTAATTCTGAGTGCCTTACTTCCAATCTGGTCATTCTTTTTAACCACACGAATTTTTATTGGCATTGCTGTGAGCGGTGTTGCTGCGGTCGCCATGACCTATATTGGTGAAGAAATTCGACAGCAAGATATTGGTTTTGCTATGGGGCTGTATATTTCGGGTACGGCCATTGGTGGCATGGGTGGACGTTTAATTGCTGGGGTCTTGGTCGATTTTATTTCTTGGCAAGCGGCAACCTTAATTATTGGTAGTTTGAACTTACTGATTGCAATCACCTTTTATATGTTACTGCCCGCATCGAAAAATTTTACAGCGTATCCGATTCGCTTCTCGCGGTTTAGAGATGCTTTTGTTGCCAATTTGGCAGACCGTAAATTAAGAATCCTGTTTTTACAGGGCTTTTTGCTGATGGGCTGTTTCGTTAGTATTTTCAATTACATTAGCTATTATTTATTGGCTAAACCATTTGAGCTTTCTCAAGTTTGGATTGGGGTAATTTCAATTGCCTATTTGGCGGGTATTTACAGTTCACCACGCGCAGCAAGCTGGGGCAATCGTATTGGACGTGAACGTGTGTTGCCTATGGTGATTGTCCTAATGTTGATCGCATTATGGTTGATGTCGATTGCATATTTAGCCGTCGTATTGGCTGCATTGGTGCTATTTACCTTTGCTTTTTTTGCCGCACATTCTACTGCCAGTAGTTGGGTGTCGATTCAAGCACTGCAGTATCGTGCAGTGGGATCATCATTATATTTATTTAGTTACTACATGGGTTCGAGTTTGCTCGGTAGTGGTAGCGGTCTGATTTGGGAACAATGGGGCTGGTCAGGTCTGACATGGGTGATGACTGCGGTCTTGGGTGTGGCGCTTTATGGCGCGTGGCGCTTAAAGCTCAAACCAGTGGAGATACGATAAGCGTTCAGGATTATTGCTTTCAGCGGATCCGTTTATGCTTTTCTTATTAAGATACAAAAGTATTTAAGGCATAAAAATAGCTTAGGGTCTGATGCCATTTCATAAATGGCTTGCGCTGTCGGCTAAAACTGAGCAGATCAGGCATGAAACGCAGGGAATAGTGGGTCTATTTCCAAGTTTCATAACGCAATCTGAGAAAGTTTTAGCCACAGCCTTTCAGGACAAGCATATTTTTTGCTGCTATTGCGTTATGAGTCAGTCATTTAGAATGACTAAATTTCCTGCCTCATGCCTTATATCAGCTAAAAAATATGCGTTGTCGCAAACATAGATGAAGTGTCAACAGACCTTATTGATTTTGTGTGTTTTTTAATCAAGCAAGATGAATGGAATTCATGCTAAAATAGTCGGCTTTCATCTTTGATCGACTTTTGATCTTCCACTTCCCAGCCGAGAATTGCAAGCCATGTCTACTGCTTATACTGCTCAGACCGCACCCAAAGCGTTGTTTGATTACGACAAATATTGGGCGTCATGTTTTGAGCCTGCGCCATTTTTGCCGATGTCACGCGAAGAAATGGATCAGCTTGGTTGGGATGCCTGCGATTTTATTTTGGTTTGTGGTGATGCTTATATTGATCATCCCTCTTTTGTATCGGGCGTGATTGGTCGTGTGCTTGAGGCGCAGGGCTTTCGTGTCGGGATCATCGCCCAACCAGACTGGACCAATGTGGAATCTTTTCGGGTACTAGGGAAGCCGACCATTGCTTGGGGTGTTACCGCGGGCAATATGGACTCGATGATCAACCGCTATACTGCAGACCGTAAAATCCGTTCTGATGATGCTTATTCACCAGACAATCAGCCGAATAAACGTCCTGACCGTGCGGCTACGGTATATTGTCAGCGTTGTCGTGAAGCCTTTCCAGATGTGCCTGTTTTACTTGGCGGGATTGAAGGCTCGTTGCGTCGTATTGCACATTATGACTATTGGTCTGACAAAGTTCGTCGCTCAATTTTAATGGATTCTAAAGCCGACTTATTGATGTACGGCAATGGTGAGCGTTCGATTATTGAAGTGATGCACCGTTTGGCCAAAGGCGAAAAAATCCACGAAATTACAGATGTACGTGGTACAGCATTTATTATCAATAAACATAACCGCGCGTCTAAATCCAAATTTGTTGAAATTGCATCTAATGATGTAGATAGCGTGGGCCGTGTCGATCCAATCATCAACCCTTATGTGATGACCGAAGATTTAGACGGTTGTGAGATTGAAAAAGATAAGGGCAACAACCTCGCGCAATATCAAAATTTCCAGAAAGATGTAGTCAGCAATCCAATTGTTCGTGAAGGTGATCAGCTAGATGCAGATACCCAGATTGTGCAATTGCAGCCTGCTTCAAAAGCAATTAAACACAAATTACCCCCACGTGAATTGGCAGTGATTCGTTTGCCTTCTTTTGAGGAAGTGGCGAATGATCCTGTGCTGTATGCGCATGCTAACCGTATTTTGCATTTAGAAACTAACCCAGGCAATGCGCGTGCTTTGGTGCAAAAGCATGGTGAACGTGATGTGTGGTTGAATGCACCGCCTATTCCGTTGACTACGGAAGAAATGGACTATGTATTCGATTTACCGTATGCACGTTTGCCGCATCCATCTTATGGCAATGCACGTTTCCCTGCTTTTGATATGATCAAGTTTTCGGTCAATATCATGCGTGGTTGTTTTGGTGGCTGTACTTTCTGTTCGATTACCGAACACGAAGGCCGAATTATCCAAAACCGTTCTGAAGAATCCATTTTGCGTGAAGTGGAAAAAATTCGGGATACTGCACCCGGCTTTACTGGCATTATTTCAGACTTGGGTGGCCCGACTGCAAATATGTACCGTTTGCATTGTAAAGACCCTGAAATTGAAAAGAATTGTCGTAAACCTTCCTGTGTATTTCCGGGCGTATGTCAAAACTTACACACTGATCATGCACCTTTAACTCAGTTGTATCGTAAAGCACGTGAACTGAAAGGCATTAAAAAAATTCTGATTGGTTCAGGTTTGCGGTATGACTTGGCGGTGTTGAACCCTGAATATGTACGTGAATTGGTGACGCATCATGTGGGCGGTTATTTAAAAATTGCACCAGAGCATACCGAAAAAGGTCCATTATCTAAGATGATGAAACCGGGTATTGGTACGTATGACCGCTTTAAACAAATGTTTGATCGTTTCAGTAAAGAGGCGGGCAAAGAGCAATATTTAATTCCGTACTTTATTGCCGCGCATCCGGGAACGACCGATTACGACATGATGAATTTGGCGTTGTGGCTGAAAAAGAATGGTTTCCGTGCCGATCAGGTGCAGACCTTCTATCCATCGCCAATGGCAACCGCTTCGACCATGTATTACACGGGTAAAAACCCACTGGCCAAAGTGGCGCGTTATACCGAAAATGTGGATATTGTCAAAGGCGAAAAACGTCGTCGTTTGCATAAAGCTTTCTTACGTTACCATGATCCAAACAACTGGCCGTTGTTGCGTGAAGCCTTAAAAGAAATGGGACGTGCAGATTTAATCGGAAACTCTAAACAGCACCTGATTCCAACCTATCAGCCGCAAGGCACAGATGGACAGTATCAAACGGCACGTAAGAAAAACTCGACTGTCGCGGGTGATTCACAAAAACGTACGGGGCAAAGTGGTAATCGTGCTCAGAACAGTAATCGTCCGAAGAAAGGGCAGATATTGACTCAGCACACAGGTTTGCCGCCACGTGAAACAGGTGAAAAACGTCCATTTTCACACAAAAAATCTAAGCCAAAATCGAAAGCTTAGTACTTGAAGTTAAGATCCATCAAAAGGCGCTGCAGCGCCTTTTTTGTTTGCTTTTCATTTCATCGGAATTGTCCGACAATCGAATCTGTTAAGCATTGCTTTGTTATTTTTTTGCATGCTATACAGTATTCGTATCTAATGATAAAAACACGCTTAGATGCTACAGCACTTAGACAAAAGGCTGGCTTGTGAAACAAAATTTCTGTTTCTATGATGGTTTTGTCAATGTTTCATGTAGTTTCTTAAATGGAACGTTTAAATATAAAAGCGTGTTATATACTGATTTGATGAAAAAATCGGCATGAAGCCGAAACAACTATAAAAATGATTTTAAGGATTGAATAATGACCATTTATATTTTGATTGGGGTTTTGATACTGATTTTCTTTCTCTTGATGGCGGTTAAGGGCTTGGAAAATAGAGAAAAACCTCAGGACAGTGCACTAAAGCAACGTGCAATTTTTAGCTTAAATGAACAGCTGACGTATACACGTTTGCAGGAAATTTTACCTCAACATATCATCTTGGCGCATGTGTCTTTTGATGCCTTGCTGACCACGAAATTTTCACGTACTCGACATAAATACCGCAATATGATGGCCGATTTTGTGGTGTTGGATGCTAATCATCAGGTCGTTGCAATTGTAGCCTTAGATGATTTGTTGATGCTGAAACGTAGCCGCAATGCGCAATACCAAGATGAATTGCTGCGTTTGGCGGGTTATAAAGTGCTGCGTTATGAAGATGTGCCTGAATATCACGAATTGCGTGAAGCTTTTGGGCAGTCACCGTCATCGTATGTAGACTTAGAAGATTTGGATACAGCCTTAAAAAAGTATGATTTTTTAGCGCATTCTGTACGCCATAAAGTGAAGGTATTGGGCTAAACGCTTGCCGCTAAAGTCACTAGATAGACAATATGAATCAGCATGTCGCCATGACATGCTGATTTTTTTAATTGGCTGTGACTCTTGATTTAATCGTGTCTATTTTAAGTTGGGTTGCTATTCAGGTTTGACTGCAACCACAGTCATCTCAACCAAAACGTCAGGATGGTATAACTTGGCTTCTACGCAGGTACGCGGTAAAGCTTGTATATCTGCCACCCAAGCATCCCAAACTTGATTCATTGCGGCATAATCGCGCTCAATGTTTTTTAGAAAAATCATCACCGACATGATGTGACTTTTATCTGTACCCGCATCTGCCAATAAACGATCAATCAGGGCAAGTGTTTGTTGGGTTTGCCCCACAATATCTTGTTGTGTGTCTTCTGCCAGTTGCCCTGCCAAATGGACTAAATTTCCCGAAATTGCAATTTCAGAATAACGTTTTTGGATATGTAGACGTTGAACAGCCATTGGGTGTGATCCTCGCGCCAAGCGATTGGGTATAAAAAGCGTGAGGTATTATAGAGGCAGGCAAGCACGTGGAAAATATGCAGGCAGCAGTCTACTTAAAATAAAAAGTAGTTGAATGGAAAATACGAGGAAAAGAGAGATGCGGTATTAAAGCGGCGAAGTGCCAAGCGCAGAGTTGTCCTGTAATCTTCGGATTTGATCGTCACGCCAATCACAGGACAAGTATGCCAAAAGTAATGGTGATTTTTGACATCTCAGCGTATGTACGGATAAATACATCGCGCGCATAGATTACTCTAAAAAGCACAACTGTGAAGGGTAAATTGTCTTATTTTTATTCTTTTGGCTGAAATTTATACAAAAGTTGGCTTTAGTATTCATCGGCAAGTATTGGCTAGGTATGTTTTATGTAGAGCGGGAAGTTTACCGCTTTAAAATCCGTGATATTTATGAGTTGTGATATTTACAGCAAAGATAGTTGTGCTTGTTCATCGGCAGGGCTGAGTTGATACAGACCGACCCCAATTAAACGGAATTGATCCTGTGCGGGAATATGCATTTCGTGAAGCAAAAGCTGCAGGACTTTTTCAAGATCATTTTTAGTTTCAAGAGGCTGTTTAAAACTTTTGCTATGTTGTAAGACCTGAAAATTTTTGAGTTTCAATTTGGCCGATACGCCACGTGCAACATATTGTTTTTTCACTAAACTGTGCCAAACCTGATCAATCAAGCTAGACCAGTAAGCTGCACATTCGGCTAAGTTTAAGTCATCATCAAAGGTGATTTCTTTGGAAATTTGCTGGCGCTCACGTTCTGCCTGCACAGGACGTTCATCAATCCCTTGGGCAAATAAAAACAGGCGTTTTCCATATTTGCCAAAATGATGAATCAACAGGTTTTCTTCAATGTGTTGCAAATCGCCTAAGGTATTTAAATTCAAGCTTTTTAATTTTTCCTGCGTGACTTTACCTACGCCTGGAATTTTCTTTAAGGGTAAGTCCTGAATAAACTGCTGCACTTGACTGGGTTTAATCACGCAAATGCCATTGGGTTTATGCCAGTCCGAAGCAATTTTGGCTAAAAATTTATTCGGTGCGACACCTGCCGAGGCCGTTAAACCTGTACTTTGAAAAATATCTGCCCGAATCCGCATTGCGACTTCAGTTGCGCTTGGAATACCTTGTAAATTTTCGGTGACATCTAAATAAGCTTCATCTAAAGACAAGGGTTCAATAAGTGGTGTATAACGCTGAAAAATCTGATGAATTTGTGCGGAAACCTCACGATAGAGTGCAAAATTGGGTTCGAGTACCACCACCTGCGGGCAGCGTTTGCGGGCTTGTGCCATCGACATGGCAGAACGTAAACCAAACTCACGCGCAGGATAGGATGCCGCGGCAATCACAGCACGAGGATGATGCGAAGCAATCACCACAGGTAAATGCTGCAATTCAGGACGACTGCGCAGCTCAACAGAGGCATAAAAGGCATCCATATCAATATGAATGATTTTCCGCATGGCACAAACTAGATGAAGCGTTTAGATTTCAACAGTATCGCATGTTTAGGAAGTCGGTTGTAGCATCGGAGCAAGCGGATAAGGCGTGTTGCTATTCAGCAAAATCACCTGTGTCGATTGCTGTTCTGCATAGTCGATCAAACGCTGTAAACTCCGTGGGCTATGGTCGGCAATGCGGGGCAAAAACTCTAAAGGGCGCGCTAAAGGCTGGAAAAAATTATCCCAATGAATTGGAATCACGACACGAGGGCGCAACGTTCCCACAGTTTCATCTAAATAATGTTGTTGAAAAGCAACCGATTGTTTAGAGAGCTGTGCAATCCCTAAAAATAAAGTATCTACCTGCAAGTGTTGTAATTGTTTAGAAATCGCGCCTGTACTGGCTTTGACTAAAATGTTCTGTTCAGGATGCTGAATGTAATAATCAAAACTGCCACCTTCTTTAAATTCATAAAAACGGGCAGGTAAGGACAATGGTTGTTGAATTTGTTCACCTAAATCATTATTCACAGCGGTGGCAGGGGTATGCTGTGATGGAATAGCCGTAATCTTAAACTTTCCAATCTGTATTGGTTGGGCAGGATTGACAAGGCTTAATCGAGATTCAGGAATTGCGGCACCACGGGCAATGTTCAAACTACTTTCTGAACCGATGATTTGACTGTGTTTGAGTTGCTGCACCAAAAATGGCAAATCTAGCGTGTGATCATAATGCGAATGGGTGATCAAAATCGCACGTGTGCGTTGTAATTGATGCTGTTGAATCAACTTGTGCAATAAGGCTGGTTGGCTGTCTAACTTGTTCCACATGACTTGTGCAAGAGAGGGGCGACTAAAAAATCCATCAATCAGAATTTGGTTTTCACCATCATCAAACAATAGGGTAGATACGCCAAAATAATGTACTTTTAAGTTGGTATTTGCGGTTTTTGTTGAATATTGCCATGCGGAAAATTGTTCTAGTTTGCCTGCGGGTTGTAATAGGTAAAGCAGTGCGAATCCTGCACAAATGCTGAGCGTAAGAGCAGCCCAAAGCAGCCCTTTCATAATTTTCATGACGGTACTTTTTTATTGTGATGCAGCTATCTTGTTATTTTTTCTGGTTCGGTTCAAGTCTTGTGGGTTGAATTGCGTTGTCTGTTAAAAAATGCTGCCATTGTTTGGTATTGCCATAAAAAACATTTAGGTCGACTGGGGTGTGAATACCTTTTATTTGACCCTGATTGGTATGTTGCCAAAATAACCATTTTGGCTGACCTGCCAGTTGTGGTTTACCCTGATATTCTCTGACCCAAAGTGGTGTTTGCTTAAAGCTTTCAGTTAATACCATATTGTAAAAGGCTTTAGATACATAAAAAATCGGTTGTTTTTCATAATGTTGATATAGCGCATCATGCATGATTTGAATTTCGCGCAGTAACTGTTCTTTGGTATAGGTATTGATGCAGTTGCTGTCATACTCCAAGTCAATTACAGGTGGCAAACTGTCGGATTTTTTTGGAACAGTCGCAATAAAGTTTTCTGCCTGAATTGCTCCATCACGGCATAAGCGATAAAAATGATAGGCGCCGACCAAAAAGCCATGTTCACGGGCTTTGAGCCAGTTATCCTGAAATTTACGGTCTTTAAAATCGCCCCCTTCGGTGGCTTTTAAATAGACAAAGGCATATTTTTGTGGGGAAATTTTATGCCACTGAACATCGCCTTGATGATGTGACACGTCAAATCCTTGAATCGGATATTCTTCGGTTGCCGCAGGTTGTTGGCGCAACACACCCAAATACAATAAAACCGCCAAAACAGCACTGCCAAGCATCGCAATGGTCATACGATAGTGCGGTGTAAAAGCTGAGTTTTTAGCTTGATTGGACGGTTTGCGCATGTTGAAAAAGCTTCGCGGAGCAAAGTCATATCATAACGTGCAGTGCGGTGTAGCACCATGCGCTTTCGGTAATGGCGTTTTAAACAGCCGTGTGTTTGGGGATATTCCAAAACACTAAAAATGCCAAAATATTTAATACACCCAAACAAATTAAAGTGGCATGAAAGGCACTGACTAACTGTCCTGCGCCGTAATAGGCACTAAACATATTCACCAAAGTACCTGCCAATGCCACGCCAATACTCATCGACAGCATCATAATCATGGATAAAAAACTATTGCCGCTGCTGGCATCTTGTTGAGGTAAATCTTTGAGTGTAAAGGTATTCATACCCACAAACTGCAATGAATTAAGCACCCCAAATATAAAAAAATGCAAGGCACGTAACCAAGTCGCAGTTTCAGCAGTGGTCAGCGCAAAACTAGCAATACACGCCCCGACCAATAACGTATTGGTCAGTAAAAACTGCCGATAGCCAAAACGTTGAATTAAAGGCCGAATAATTGGTTTAGATACCAAAGAACCGAGCACAGTCGGAATCATCATCAAACCCGTGAGAAACGGTTCAAAACCAAAAGCCACCTGTAGCATGATTGGCATGATAAAAGGCATGGCATTGCCCCCGAAGCGGGCAAAAAAGTTACCTAAAATACCAATGGCATATAAGCGATTTTTAAATAAATCGCTGCGAAATAAGGCATTTTGATGAGTATGGGCATGGCGGGCATAGCATGCTGCGGCAATACCGCCAGCCAAGATTAACGCTAAATTCCAAAGCAGATTATGTTGTGGGTTGGCAAAATTTTCGATGCCTAAAGATAAGCCCGCCATCGCCACAACTAATAGGATAAACCCGAGAAAATCAAAGTTTTTAACTTCAGTTTCAGTCACATTCGGCATGGCTTTAATACAAATCCAACAGCCCAAGATGCCCATAGGAATGTTGATCAGGAAAATCCAGTGCCACGTGGCGACTTCGACCAACCAGCCACCCAGAGTTGGGCCAATTAAGGGGCCAATCAACCCTGCCAGACTCATCAGGCTCATGGCAGATAAAAACTGGGTACGTGGAATGATTTTTAACATCGCCAAGCGCCCGACAGGCAAGAGCAATGCGCCACCAATACCTTGAATCACCCGATAAAACAGTAATTCATTCAGACTCGCTGCTGCAGCACAACCCAAAGAGGCAAGGGTAAAAATGATAATCGCTGCAAAATAGGTATTGCGTACCCCAAAACGATCTGCCAACCATCCACTTAATGGAATACACGCTGCCACCGAGAGCACATACGCCACCACAACACTGTGCATCCGCAGCGGGTCTTCCTGCAGGCTATTCGCCATTGCAGGGATTGCTGTATTCACAATGGTGGTGTCGAGCGCCTGCATAAAAAAGCCAATTGAAACCAGAAATACCAAAAGACGGTATTCAGGATGCAGGGCTTGATGGGTCGGTGTTTGGTTCATAACTCGGCAAAATGGACATTTGGTCTAGTTTAAACCATTTTGCAATCTAGCGGACTGCATCTATAAAAACATGAAAAGTGTTTGAAAATTCAAGGAAATGCAATGAAATTGTCATCTATTTGTCACCGATTATTCACTTTGAGTTTGTAAGTTGGGTGCATTTAGAAAAATGATGAGTAATTTATGAAAACGCAAATTTCTGCATTAATGTTGGCTTTATTGTCTGTGGGGATGGTGGGCTGTAATGATAATAATGATCCTATTCCTGTAAAAGAAGAAGTTGTTGAAGCAACACCTACAACAATTAGTTTGGAGCGTTTAGGGGAATACGATGCACAAGTTTTTGGTGCGAGTGCTGCGGAAATTTCTGCTTATGATGCTGAAAGTAAACGTTTATTTGTAGTCAATGCGAAAAATGGCGTGGTCGATGTACTGGATTTAAGCAACCCAAGTGCACCTGTTAAGCTGAACAGCTTGGATGCCAAGACTCATTTGGCGAATTCTGAAGTCAATAGTGTTGCGGTACATCAAGGTATTGTCGCTTTAGCTGTTCAGGCAACACCTAAAACTGATAAAGGCATCGTGGCATTTTTTAAAGCCAAAGACCTGAGCTTTATCAGCAAAGTTGAAGTCGGTGCATTGCCTGATATGTTGACTTTTACTCCAGATGGCAAAAAAGTCTTGGTTGCCAATGAAGGTGAGCCAAATGAAGGTTATAAGATTGATCCAGAAGGTTCAATCAGTATTATTAATCTAACTGACATCAACAAGCCTACTGTAAAAACTGCAGATTTTCAGGCATGGAATACACGTAAGCAGGAATTGCTTGATGCGGGCGTGCGTATTTTTGGGCCAAATGCGACTGTCGCACAAGATTTAGAGCCTGAATATATTGCGGTGAGTGACGATGGTAAAACTGCTTGGGCAAGTCTACAAGAAAACAATGCTATTGCTGTGATTGATTTGATTCAAGACCAAGTGGTCGATATTTTCCCATTGGGTTATAAAAACTTTGGCTTAGCTGCAAATGCTTTAGATGCAGGTGATCGTGATTGTGTTGTTGGTAAGCAAGACTATAACGGTAAAACGATTACAGCCTGTGCTAAAAATGAGGGGATGATTAATATTCAAGCTTGGCCAGGCTTATATGGTATGTATATGCCAGATGCAATTGCGCAATATGAAGCCAAAGGACAAAGCTACTTGGTCACTGCCAATGAAGGTGATGCGCGTGAATGGTTGGTTGATGAAGACTTATATTTTGGTACGGATGAAATAACTCAGGGTTATGCAGAAGAAATTCGTGTTAAACACTTATTCAATAATAAAGGCTTCAGTACCAATGGCGATTATGCAGCGCATTTACGTCTATTAAAGTCAGGGGTTAAAGGCGCAAAGCTTGATTCAAACGTATTTAAAGCATGTACCACTACAGATGCCAATGAAGTTTGTGCAGATAATTTAATTAAAGATTCACAATTGGGTCGTTTGACGATTACTTGGACGCAAGGTTACAAGAAAGATACAAATGGTGAGCCTGTGCTAGACAGCGATGGTTTCATGACCTATGACAAACTATATGCTTATGGTGGCCGCTCGTTCAGTATTGTAGATCCTAAAACCAAAAAAATTGTTTGGGACTCAAAAAATGACTTTGAACGTAAAGCTGCTGAATTATTTCCAGAATACTTTAATACCAATCATGAAAAATTAAGTATAGATGATCGTAGTGACAATAAAGGCCCTGAGCCTGAAGGCATTGCTTTAGGTAAAATTGGTCAAAAAACTTTTGCCTTTATTGGGTTGGAGCGTATGGGTGGCATTATGGTGTACGACATTACCCAACCGACACAAGCATCTTTTGTTGAGTATTTTAATGATCGTAAGTTTGGTGAAACCCGTACATCTTTCGATGCAGAAGGTAATGAGGTTACCGTTGAAAATTCAAATCTCGGCCCCGAAGGTTTGATCTTTATTGCAGCCAAAGACTCGCCTAACGGCAAGCCACTGTTGGTTGTAGGTAATGAAGTCAGCGGAACTACTGCTGTGTACCAAATCAAACTCAACTAACAGCATTGCAAAATTAGAAATCTATTAAAGAGGGCACTTTGGTGCTCTCTTTTTTATGCTGTAAAACCAGTTTAAAACAGCGCATTAAAAAAGCGAGTCACCGACTCGCTTTCACTTTCATTTTTATTGCTATTTCATGTAGCTAAAAAAGTTCAACCCACAAAATGACGTGGAGAATCCAAATTCTTCAAGGCATTAATAATTTTGTGGGAGTGGTTACACACGATCAGTTTAGCGCGGTGCTGTGGTGGTAAAAAACCTTCGTGCACCGCATGATCTAACTGCTGAATCAGCGCATCATAAAAGCCATTTACATTATATAAAATCATCGGTTTTTGGTGCTGATTCAATTGCCCCCAAGTGGCAATTTCCAAAATCTCTTCAAAAGTACCCAAGCCGCCTGGCAACGCCACAAAAGCACTGGCGCGATCTGCCATCATCGCTTTACGCTCATGCATGCTTTTGACTACGTGTAACTCGGTTAAATTACTGTGGGCAATTTCATAATCCAGCATAAATTCAGGAATTACTCCCACCGCTTGCCCACCATGTTGCACAACGGTGTCGGCAACCAAACCCATTAATCCAATACTCGCACCGCCGTAGACCATACCAAAGCCTTGCTCGGCCAGTTTTCTTGCCAGTTGTACTGCTTTTTCCTGATAAATCGGGTTATTGCCAGAGCGCGAACCACAGTACAATGCCACCAAAGGTTGAGAGGTTTGAGGAGATGGATTATTGATATATTGGGTCATTCTTAATTCGCTATTCATTTATTTTCTTCACCATAGCATGTTCTTTTTGTTGGCTCTAGCTTAGTACTCAAATATGACAAACCCGTCAGTATGTAGTGTTCAATTTGCAAAGATTTGTGAAAGTGCTGCATTGGCGTGGATGTTGTCGCAAAAAGGGGATGAATCTGGACGCAAACTTTCCTATACTCAAAGCTTGTCTGACAACTATAGAATCGTCATGGACAGTGGCAGTAGTCGCACCGAACGAATATTTTTAAATTACATGCTGTGCCAACCAGAGCAAGCAAACTTATCTTTTCAGTGTCATCGCCGTGTGGCACGTTTGACCCATGATATTCAGGAGAAGAACAGATGATCTTTGAATGGATGTCTGACCCTGCAGCTTGGGTGGGTCTATTAACGCTGATCGTGCTCGAAATTGTACTAGGTATTGATAACTTAGTCTTTATTGCCATTTTGGCTGAAAAACTTCCACCAGAACAACGCAATACTGCACGGGTCGTGGGTCTGATCCTTGCCTTGGGCATGCGCCTAATTTTACTTGCTTCTATTGCGTGGGTGGTAACGCTGACCCAACCACTGTTCCATATTTTTGAACATCCTTTCTCTGGACGTGACCTGATTCTGCTGTTTGGTGGTGTGTTCCTGCTCTTTAAAGGCACCATGGAACTGCGTGAACGTATTGAAGGCAAACCTGCATTAAAAGAAGAAAACCCTGTGCACGCCACTTTTTGGATGGTGATTGTGCAGATTGTGGTGTTAGATGCCGTTTTCTCACTCGATAGCGTGATTACCGCTGTGGGCATGGTGCAGCATTTATCTGTCATGATGATTGCAGTGATCATCGCAATTGGCATTATGCTGTGGGCTTCCAAAGCACTGATGGACTTTGTCAATAAGCATCCGACAGTGGTGATTCTATGCCTGTGCTTCCTGATGATGATTGGCTTCTCTTTAGTGGTTGAAGGCTTTGGTTATCACATTCCAAAAGGCTATTTATATGCCGCGATTGGCTTCTCGGTGATGATTGAATTCCTGAACCAAACCATCCGCAGAAATCAGGAAAAAACTGTGACTACGACTGATTTACGCTACCGTACTGCTTCTGCGGTGATGCGCATGTTGGGCGGAAAAAGCCAAAACACCACAGAAAGCAGCCATGTGAATGAAGATGTGTTGGCCACGCGCGCCTTTGCCGATGAAGTCTTTGATGCAGAAAATGGGGTCTATCATAGTGTCATGGTGCAAGGGGTATTGGGTTTATCTGAACGTCCTGTAAAGTCAGTGATGACGCCACGTCCCGAGCTAGAATGGATTGATTTAGATGAAGACGAAGCTTCTATTCGTAGCCAGTTATTGAGCATGACCCATTCACGAGTGATCGTGGCACGTGGTGAATTAGACAATATTTCGGGTATTGTACTGACCCATAAAGTGATGAATCAGTACATTGAAACTGGTGTGCTGGATTTTGAAACACATCTGCGTGAACCTGTGATTGTGCATGAAAATGCACAGGTATTGATGGTGATGGAACAACTGCGTCAAGCACCGTTACAAATGGCAATTGTGCTGAATGAATATGGTTCTATTGAAGGAGTAGCAACTCCTATTGATATTCTGGAAGCCATTGCGGGTGAATTCCCTGATGAAGACACCATAGATGCGCATGCTGAAAGTCTGGAAGATGGTTCCTTGCTGCTAGATGGCTCCACCGATATTCGCCATGTTTCTTTATTGCTTGGGCGTGATTTGGTGGATGAAAGCGAGCAGTATTCAACCTTGTCGGGTTATATTCTGTTCCATTTGGGGCGTTTGCCTGAAAATGGTGAAAAACTGTTATCCGATGGATATATATTTGAAGTCGTGACTATGGATGGACATAAAATTGAAAAAGTCCATCTGATTAAGCAAGAGCCCTCAAGTACATCATAAGCCTTGACTTAGCTGTATTTCAGTCTTGTGCTTCCGTTAAAATAGCCTGCATCGTCAGGCTATTTGAGGTCTGTTGACATTTCATAAATGGCTTGCGCTGTAGGCTAAAACTGAGCAGATCAGGCATGAAACGCAGGGAATAGCGAGACTATTGCCAAGTTTCATAACGCAATCTGAGAAAGTTTTAGCCACATGAGCAAAAACAAAGCATTGCTTTGTTTGCTGCGCAAGGGGGCGAGCATATTTTTTGCTGCTATTGCGTTATGTGCCAGTCATTTAGAATGACTAAATTTCCTGCCCCATGCCTTATATCAGCTAAAAAACCTTGCGAGATATATCTCTCATGCCGCAAACATAGACGAAGTGTCAACAGACCCTATTATTGAGATAAATTTCTGGAATTTTCTATGAGTGATTGGGTATGTCCATGTGGGCAAGGGAATTATCAACAGTGCTGTCAGCCTTTACATGTGGGGCAAAGGCATGCGACTACAGCAACCCAGTTGATGCGTTCACGCTATAGTGCATTTGCCTTGCAGCAGATTGATTATATTGTACAGACCACTGCGCTGGGGCAGCAGGCCAGCCTAGATGTAGCTGCGATTGCAGATTGGAGTCGGTCAAATCAATGGTTGAAATTGGAAGTGTTGAGCAGCAATGAAAAGCTGGACAAAACTCATGCACAAGTAGAGTTTAAAGCGCATTACCATGATGCTAAACAGGTACAGGTTCACCATGAAATTTCCCATTTTGTGCAATTTCAGGCACGCTGGTATTTTCTAGACTCGACCACAGGGCAACAGCCAACCATGAAACAGCCATGTATTTGTGGTTCGGGTAAAAAATTTAAGCAATGTTGTGCGCAATTTTTATAACTTTTATTTGGTTTTCGCTTATCATAACGCGCATCTATTGGCCTAGTGAAAGAAGGGCAAGTCCATGTTGTTGTTGGTCATTTACTTAATTGCCATTACTGCAGAAGCGATGACAGGCGCATTGTCTGCAGGGCGTCGTAGCATGGACTGGTTTGGGGTTACCCTGATTGCCTGTGTCACCGCATTGGGTGGTGGTTCGGTACGAGATGTCTTGTTGGGGCACTATCCTTTAACTTGGGTGAAGCATCCTGAATATTTGGTGCTGACCTGTATTGCCGCTTTTGTCACGATTCTAATTGCCAAATGGATGCGCCATCTACGCTCAATTTTCTTGGTGCTGGATGCCTTGGGCTTAATTGGATTTACCATTATTGGTTGTCAAATTGCTTTAGAAATGGGACATGGCTTTGTGGTATCTGCCGTGGCAGGTGTTCTGACAGGCGTGTCTGGCGGGATTTTGCGCGATATTTTATGTAACGATGTGCCTTTGGTGTTCCGCCGTGAGCTATATGCCAGTATTTCTTTTGTATCTGTCATTTGTTATTGGCTATGTATTGAAATCGGACTGTCTTTAGAACTAACCGTGATTGCGACTTTGGTGTTTGGCTTTACCTTGCGTTTGATTGCCATTTACTTTGGTTTGGAAATGCCAAAATTTATTTATCAGGATGATGATGAGCATTCGGCATCATCCAAAGATGAGTCCTAAGACCACTTCATTTTCAACTTTAAATTTTAGACTGATCGCATAGGATTGGTCTTTGGGGACTATCCCTTCTATAAGTATTCATAGTATAAAAATAGAACACACCGCTGTGCCCCGCACAGCCCTCCTTTTAGCCAACCTGAAGAGTGTGTTATGGATTTAGTTTCACGTGTACAACGTCTGCCGATTGGTAAATTTCACTATAGTCTGCTGGTGGTGATTGGTCTGGGCTGGATGTTTGATGCCATGGATACAGGACTGATTTCCTTTATTTTGGCAAAAATGGCAGAAGACTGGAGCATGACCCCTGCGGAAAAAGGCATGGTGGTGTCAATTGGCTTTGTCGGTATGGCGATTGGTGCAGTCTTTTCAGGTGGTCTAGCCGATAAAATTGGACGTAAAACAGTATTTGCCAGTACCTTGGTTATTTATAGTCTGGCAACTGCAGCCTGTGCCTTTGCACCTAATTTAACTTGGTTGTTGGTATTTCGTTTTATTGTCGGCTTAGGTTTAGGTGGGCAGCTTCCTGTTGCCGTGACTTTGGTCAGTGAATATATTCCTGCACATGTACGTGGGCGCTTTATTGTATTGCTGGAAAGTTTTTGGGGTTTGGGTTGGTTATGTGCGGCATTGGTATCCTATTTTGTGATTCCAAAATTTGATTGGCACATGGCATTTTTAATAGGTGGTTTGCCTGCCTTATATGCCTTGGTCATCTGGAAAAAAGTTCCTGAGTCGATTCCTTATTTAATTAACCGCGGGCGTATTGCCGAAGCGCATGCCTTAGTACAAAAGTTTGAGCGTCAATGCGGGGTAGAGGTGATTGAACAGATTGAAGTTCAGCCTGTTGCAGCCAAACAACACATTTCATTTACCCAGCTATGGTCTGGGCCATTTGCCCGCCGTAGCTTAATGCTGTGGCTAATTTGGTTTGGTATCGTCTATTCCTATTATGGCATTTTTACATGGTTGCCAAGCCTGTTGGTACAGCAAGGCTATAGCATCGTACAGTCATTTGAATATGTATTGGGCATGATTTTGGCACAGCTCCCGGGTTATATTGCTGCCGCATGGTTGGTCGAAAAATTAGGGCGCAAAGCCACTTTGGCTGGCTTTATTGGAATGTGTGCAGTTTCGGCTTACTTCTTTGGTCAGGCAGACAGTGTGGCGATGATCATGTTCTGGGGTTGTCTGATGTCGTTCTTTAACTTGGGTGCGTGGGGCGTGTTATACACCTACACCCCAGAGCAATATCCAACTAATATCCGTGCTTTTGGTTCGGGTTGGGCCTCGGCCATTGGGCGTGTAGGGGGGATTGTTGCCCCGATGGTGGTCACCCACTTAATGGTGATGCAAAATGGCTTTAGTTATGTCTTTATGATGTTTACCGCTGTTTTATTGGCCGTGGCTGTGGTGATTGTGGTATTGGGTGAAGAAACCAAAGGCAAAACGCTAGAGTCGATGGGTTTATAAAAGACAATTTGCCTATTTTTATTTGGCATTGCATATCGGTTATAAAATGCATATTTTTAAGGCATAAGACACAAAATGTCGCAGAGCATCTGTACTAACTCTTGTGCAGGATGCAACTGCGACTTAGCATAAGCCCATTGATACAAAAACAAATGATTTAGGACGATAGGTTTTATGACAAACCTTGCGCATCATGCGACAGAAAACCGTTCCGTAGCAGAATTTACCGAACGTGCATATCTCAACTATGCCATGTACGTCATTATGGATCGTGCATTGCCACATATCAGTGATGGTCTGAAACCTGTTCAGCGCCGTATTGTATATGCCATGAGTGAGCTGGGGCTCAAGCACAGCGGCAAACCAAAAAAATCAGCCCGTACCGTGGGGGATGTGCTAGGTAAATACCATCCACATGGTGACTCCGCCTGTTATGAAGCCATGGTATTGATGGCACAGCCGTTTAGCTATCGCTATCCTTTTATTGAAGGTCAGGGTAACTGGGGCTCACCCGATGATCCTAAATCATTTGCGGCGATGCGTTATACCGAAGCCAAACTGTCGCAATATAGTGAAGTGTTGTTGGCAGAATTGGGGCAGGGTACCTGTGACTGGCAAGATAACTTTGATGGCTCTTTAAAAGAACCTGTCAATTTAC
Organism: Acinetobacter sp. YH12131; assembly: GCF_013418635.1. Lineage (NCBI taxonomy): Bacteria > Pseudomonadati > Pseudomonadota > Gammaproteobacteria > Moraxellales > Moraxellaceae > Acinetobacter > Acinetobacter sp. YH12131. The sequence continues at coordinate 297,897 of NZ_VPBQ01000003.1, read as the reverse complement.
CTGCACGTGTACCGAATATTTTGCTGAATGGCACCACAGGTATTGCCGTGGGGATGGCCACCGATATTCCACCGCATAACCTGCGTGAGGTGGTCAAAGGTACTATTGCCCTGATTCGTAATCCAAATTTGAGTGATGAAAAAGTTGCAGAATATATTCCTGCGCCTGATTTACCGACCAAAGCCGAAATTATTACCCCACCTGAAGAATTGCTAAAAATGCAAAGTACAGGGCGTGGTAGTTACCGTATGCGTGCAGTTTACAGCGTCGAAAAAAATGAAATCGTGATTACAGAACTGCCATATCAGGTTTCTGGCTCGAAAATCATTACCCAAATTGCAGATCAAATGCAGGCAAAAAAACTGCCATTAGTCAGCGACGTTCGTGATGAATCTGACCACCAAAACCCAACCCGTTTGGTGATTGTACTGCGCTCCAACCGTATTGATGCCGAAGCGGTGATGAGTCACTTGTTTGCCACGACCGATTTAGAATCGAGCTATCGTGTCAATATGAACATGATTGGCGCAGATGGTCGTCCGCAGGTGAAATCGATTCGTCGTATTTTGCTGGAATGGATTGAGATTCGTAAAAATACCGTCACACGTCGTTTGCAATATCATCTTAATAAAATCGAAAAGCGACTGCACATTTTGGCAGGTTTGCTGATTGCCTATTTAGATATTGATACTGTGATTCGGATTATTCGTGAAGAAGATCATCCTAAAGCCGAGTTGATGGCGCATTTTGGTATTGATGAAATTCAGGCCGAAGCCATTTTGGAGTTAAAGCTACGCCATTTAGCCAAGCTTGAAGAAATGGAAATTCGCCGTGAACAAGAAGAATTAGAAGCACGTGCTGCCATTATTCGTGAACAATTGGCGAATCCTGAATCTTTGAAAAATTTGATTATTAATGAGTTGAAAGAAGACGCGAAAAAATTTGGTGATGATCGTCGTTCACCAATCGTATTGCGCGCTGAAGCGACTGCAATTAATGAGCAAGATATATTACCTGCCGACCCTGTGACTGTGGTGTTGTCAGAAGCAGGTTGGATTCGCTGTGCCAAAGGACATGAAGTGGATGCAGAAAATCTGAACTTCCGTGCAGGTGATCAATACCTTAGTCATGCGCAAGGCAAATCCAATCAGCGTGTTTATATTTTAGATGACACGGGACGCAGTTATGCGCTGGCCATTAATAGCTTGCCATCGGCACGTGGTTTAGGTGAACCGCTGAGTTCTAAACTTTCACCTGCCAGTGGTGTAGGTTTTAAACAATTACTGATTGCAGAAGATGACAGTGAGATTTTAGCCGCCAGCAGCAAAGGCTATGGTTTTAAAACGCAGGCCAAGCAGCTAGATACCAGTGCCAAAGCAGGTAAAGCGTTCTTATCTTTGCCTGAAAAAGCCACGGTGATGAATTTACAAATGACTGAACAAGCCAGTCATGTTGCACTGCTCAGTTCAGCGGGGCGTTTACTGGTAATTGAGCTGTCAGAATTGCCAATTTTAAACAAAGGTAAAGGTAATAAATTGATACAACTTGAAGAAAAAGATCAGTTGTTGTCTATGTTACCCTTAAATTTAGATGAAGCAATTCAAGTATTTGCTGGACAGCAACAATTAAAACTCAAAGGCGAAGACTTGCTTAAATATGTGGCGAAGCGTGGCACGAAAGGTCAGCTCCTACCACGCGGCTATCAAAAAGCAAATAAACTGTTAATTCAAAGATAATACTAGCGTTTTTTAAGCAAAATACGTTATATATGGTTTGTATTCGTGAAAATGGATGCAATATTGGACATAAACAAGCAAACAACGACGTCCGATATTGAGAAAAACAGTTTAAAACTAAGGATTATTGATTGGAGAAATTGGCATTATGGAAAAGATTTGGTTTGCTGAATACCAAAAGACAGGGATTCCAGAAACTGTAGAACTACCTGCAGAAAACACGTCACTTGTAGATGTTTTTGAACGCAATTTCCAAAAATTTGGTTCGCGTGATGCCTTTATCTTTATGGATAAGGTTTTAACCTTTAGTGAGCTTGAAGAAGCAAGCCGTAAATTTGCAACTTATCTACAAAGTTTAGGTTTGGCGCCAGGTTCGCGTGTTGCGGTGATGATGCCGAACGTTCTCCAATATCCTGTTGTTGCACTGGCGGTGTTCCGCGCAGGTTTAGTGTTGGTGAACGTGAACCCGCTTTACACTTCACGTGAGCTTGAGCATCAGTTAAATGACTCAGGTTCTGAAGTTTTGGTAATTGTTGAAAACTTTGCCTCTGTTTATCAGGCCATTATTGGTAAAACTCCTGTGAAGCACGTGGTTGTTGCTTCTGTGGGCGACATGCTAGGTGCTTTAAAAGGTACTTTGGTGAATTTTGTTTTACGTTCAGTGCGTAAGCAAATTCCAGCATGGAACATTCCAGGTCACATTAAATTTAATGCGGCAATGTCTAAAGTGAGTCCAAGCAACTACAAACGCCCAAGCTTAACTTTAAGTGATACTGCTGTATTGCAATATACAGGTGGTACAACTGGGGTATCTAAAGGTGCAGAATTAACGCATCGCAACCTTGTTGCTAACATGCTGCAATGTGATGGTATTTTCCAAAGTAAATTTGGTGCACAAGATGGTCAGCCAGATGACCGTATTTTCTGTGCATTGCCGCTTTATCACATCTTTGCATTCATGGTGTGTGCACTTTACGGCATGTATAAAGGTCAGGCTAACGTACTAATTCCAAACCCGCGTGACTTACCTGCGGTAATGAAAGAATTGCGTAAATATCAGCCGACATTCTTCCCTGCAGTAAACACGTTATTCAATGCGTTAGTGAACAATGAAGAGTTTAAACAGCTCGATCACAGCAAATTGAAGATGGCGATGGGCGGTGGTATGGCAGTATTGCCATCAACAGCTGAAGCGTGGAAAAAAGTCACAGGTACCAACATTATTGAAGGTTATGGCTTGTCTGAGACTTCACCTGTGGCAACGGCTAACCCACCTACATCTGACGAATTTAGTGGTACCATTGGTATTCCATTGCCATTAACTGAAGTGGCTATTTTGGATGATGACGGCAATGAAGTTGCACTAGGTGAGCAAGGTGAAATTTCAATCCGTGGTCCACAAGTCATGAAAGGCTATTGGAACCGTCCAGATGAAACTGACAAAGTGATGATTAATGGTTTCTTCCGTACAGGTGACATTGGTGTCATGGATTCACGCGGCTATGTGAAAATTGTAGACCGTAAAAAAGACATGATTTTGGTATCAGGCTTTAACGTGTATCCATCTGAAATTGAAGAAGTCATTGCGAAGCATCCGAAAGTCTTGGAAGTAGCAGCAATTGGTGTGCCAGATGAAAAATCAGGTGAAGTGCCAAAACTGTTTGTGGTGAAAAAAGATCCATCATTAACCACAGAAGAAGTATTAGCATTCGCTAAAGAGAACTTAACTGGCTATAAACGCCCACGTTATGTGGAGTTTATGGATGAATTGCCAAAATCGAACGTAGGTAAAATCTTGCGTAAAGATTTGCGTAAGACTGCGTAATTCATTCTGCTCTGAAATAAAAACGCCCCTGAAAACTCAGGGGCATTTTTTATATGCTATAGAAAATAGATTGTTTCTTGTTCGATAAAGGCAAAAGTATTACTCTTTCATCAGCCAACGGTCAAAGTAACGACGCCCAACACCCACAATACCCAAGAAAATAAACATCGCACCAAATTGGCGGCTAAAACCTGATTGATTAAAACTGCCATAACTTAAAATATTATCAATTAAGCAGTACACCACAATCACGATAATCCAGTGCCAGAGCGGTAAGCGCTTAATCCCTACCGCATAAAACGCCACCCAAAGTACAACGAAGGTAAAAATGGTCGACCATACGTTCATGTTGGCGCAAATCACCATCAATAAAAATGCCACAATAGGCAACACAATTTTTAAAACACGATCCACTCGCAGTTGATGTTGGCGCTGCTTTTCAAGTACATCTAACATTTCCTTTTGATCTGGGCTGACCATAATGGATCCTTTATACAATTGCTTAAAACATGCTATTTAACAAAATTTATTCAAGAAATGCCATGTTATGATAAGTTCTCAATACAGTTTATGAGAAAAAATTGATGCAAAGCATAAGTGGAATTGTTTATCTAATTATTATTGCTTGCTTATTGCCGTATGTCTTTGCTGTTGTCGCAAAAATGGCAGGCGGCTTTAAACGTGAAGATAACCAAAATCCACGTGAATTTTTAGCCAAAACTACAGGTTTGGCTGCACGTGCTAACGCCGTACAGCAAAACAGTTTTGAAAGCCTGCCTTTATTTATTGCTGCAGTGCTCATGGCGGAATATATGGTCATCCCACAAGTGGTGGTGATGATGTTTGGTATTGCTTATATTGTGCTACGCATTATTTATGGAATTTGTTATTTAGCCAATTGGGCGACGTTGCGTTCAATTGTTTGGATGCTGTCTTTACTTTGCCCAATTTGTATTTTGCTGATGGTGATTAAACTGACCTGATCAAGTCATGTCTGAAAATATGTATTTTTGCCTTGCAGATGTATAATCGCGCAGTAATTCAGGACAGAAAACCGTTATAATTGACGCGGTTTTAAAAAGATTTAACTTGTTTAAGAGTGATGCTATGAGCTACAGCAATATCCCTGCGGGTAAAGATGCACCAAATGACATCTATGTGATCATTGAAATTCCTGCCAATGCAGCGCCAATCAAATACGAAATTGACAAAGATTCTGATGCATTATTTGTAGACCGTTTCATGGGTACAGCAATGTTCTACCCAGCGAACTACGGTTATGTACCAAATACACTTTCATTGGATGGTGATCCGCTAGACGTATTGGTTGTGACCCCACACCCAGTAGAGCCAGGTTCTGTGATTCGTTGCCGCCCAGTGGGTAAATTGAACATGGAAGATGATGGTGGTATTGATGCGAAATTGGTTGCCGTTCCGCACGAAAAATTAACCCCAATTTATAAAGATGTTCAAGAATATACGGATCTTCCACCATTATTGATCAGCCAAATTGAACACTTCTTCCAGCACTATAAAGACTTAGAGCCAGGCAAATGGGTGAAGTTAAGTGGTTGGGAAGGTGCTGATGTTGCGAAACAAGAAGTATTGAACTCAATTGAAGGCTACAAAGCTGCAAATCCATAATTTGCGTGGCCTGTTCAGCGTTCAAATGAAAGCTGAAATGTAAAAAACCTGCACATATTCTGTGCAGGTTTTTTTATTGGGTTGGCTATTCCGAGAAATTAGAATAATTTCACAGGAATATCTAACCAGATACGCCATTCGTTGGTTGAGCCAACAGCATTACTGACATAATTTCCTTTCGCATTGTTATACGTATCGCTTGCACGTAAGTAAGAGTGACGTAAGCGTAAGCTTGCATCTTTGAATGCACCCGATTGAACCGTATATTTCACTTGGTTAAAGAATTCATGTTCTTCAGCTTGGTCGATAATTTGTGCTGGATTACTTGTTTCGGCTACATCAATATCCCAACCATAAACGAATGCTGTTGTCCAGTTTAGACCAGGAAGACCATGATTTTTAAAGTTATAGTTGTATTGTAAGCCTAAAGATTTTTCATCATTACCTACAAAATCAGACAAATATGAGTTAGGTACATAAATAGATTGTGCACCATCTGCGTTACCGCCGTAGTCATAGCCTACATCGCCAAAGTTTTGTTGGTAAGCCAACATCACATTGTGTACATCTTTGCTATATGAAGTAGAGATTGCCCAAATATCATTGGTTTTCTCTGTTTTTGCAATTCCACCATCCTTTGCATCTGTACCATAGGCAGGGTTTGCAATCGTACCTGTTGCTGAATAAGTTGAAGCATCTTTAGAGAATTCTGTGTGGTAGCCGCTTAGATCAAAGTTCAGCGCAGCACCATCTTTTAAGCCGTAGTTATAGTTCACATTGGCATAGTGACGATCTAACTTATCTTTAACATCAACACCGTAATAAGATGCTTTTAAGTCATCATTAAATGTATATTTCGCACCCCATACCACAGCACGGTCTAATTCATTACCATCTGAATTGATTTGGCTTGAATATTGGTTCTCAGTAAATTTACCTGCAACCAAGTTTAAGTTATCAATTTCATTGCTTTGAACAAGTACACCTGTGAAATATTCAGGTACTAAGCGGGCAGTGTTGCTAGCTAGGACAGGTAAATCTAAAACTTGTGTACCGTAAGTTGCTGTAGTATTCGAGATACGTGCTTTGACATAAGCACCACCACGCGCCCAATGGTCATAAGCAGAGCCATCATTATGTGTTGGAATCATTCCGTTGCCCGTATGCGCATTTTCACCTAGTTTGAATGAAGCATCACCAATGATACCTGCACCAAAACCAACAATACCTTTAGTAAAGCCAGAATCTAGATTGATAATTGCTGTTTGAGCTGCAGAGCTTGTGTCGTTTGTTAGTCCATCTTTTTTATCACGATTCAAATAACCTGTACGGAATAAAACCGAACCGTTTGCGTCTTCTACAAAGCCTTTAGATTCACTTTGTTCGCTAGCAAATGCAGTTGAAACAAGCGCTGCGTTGATCAGCAACGCAAGTGTTAATTTTTTAGATTGCAGCATTGGGAGACAGCCTCATGCAGTAAATGTGTAGTTGAAACGTAGCCGAATTGTATCGCTATTTAGGCGCGAAAATATCATTTTTAAGGGGCTTATGACACTAAAGTTAAGCATTTTTTCGATAAACTGTAGGGTCATTAAAAATATTGAATTTTAAAAAGTTTAATAATTATTTTAATTTTTAGTAAAAACATGAACATAATTTTAAATGAGCTGAACAGCTAGAATGGATGACTTGGGAGCAATGCTTTAAGTTTTTTGTAAATTTTAGCCATAAAATCAGCTTTGTTTAATATTTCAGTAGTTTAAGTTAAGAATTTATGGCGAAATAAGTAAGTAAAAACCTAAAATTTTATGTTTATTTCATCTTCTTAAGTATTTACTCATAAGTGCGGTTTTAAATTTAAAAATAGATAAAGTTGGATATTTTGGTTTTTATTTGAACTAAAAGTATAAAAAATAGAATCGTGTTTATGGGGTGAGTAATAGTTTTTAGCTATGAGGTGTTTCATGTGAAATACGGTGTTTTATTTGCGCTGTTTTTGATGAATTTGACCCAATTAGTATTTCTCTCTTCGCTAAATTTTTAAGTGTAATAACTTCAGAAGAGATTGCATCGGCCTGCCACAATGCTGCTGAAATCTCACATTGGCTATTCGGTTTAACAATTTGAATGATATGCATGTTCTTGGTGCAAAAAAATTATTCGCATTCAAAAATATTTTTTCTAGGCCAAACATGCTGTTTGCCCTTAATGGGCAAGGGGCTATAAGCATATGAGTAATGACTTTGTCCCAGTTTTTAGTATATGCAAAGATGTGGGAATAAATGTTATTGCACTTTTTTAGGTAGTTTAAAATGGAGTTCTAAGTCAGGCACATCAAAAATGTTGCAATGTATTCGGTATCTGCACAGTAAATATGACTTAAACATCTACCTAAAAAGAATAAAAAAAAGTATCTTATAGGTCACAGTGATAAAAACAAGAAATTTATTAATTTAAAAATAAATATAAATAACAATTATTTATATGTGGTTGTGAGCCTATTCTGAGTATGAAAAATCTTGTTTTTTTGAATGTTGGCACACGGTTTGCAATCCTCCATGTGAGTTAAACAACAATAGACACAAGCATCTCATCAGATGCAGGGGGAATAATCATGAACATGAGATTTAAAACACTTTTTGCAGCAGCGATGATGGCAGCATCTGGTCTAAGCATGGCATCAGAATCAACTTCAGCATTGTCTTTTAGTGGTACTGCGGCAATGACCAGTGATTATCGTTTTCGTGGCATGACACAAACAATGAGTGATCCTGCGGTGCAAGCGGGTTTTGCGTTGAGCCATGATTCAGGCCTTTATGCTGGTGTGTGGGGTTCCAATGTCGATTTTGGTGGCACAGCGCATTTAGAACTTGACCCTTATTTGGGTTATGCCACTACTTTAGACAGTTTTGCCAGCAAGCCATTATTAGACGTGGGTTTTTGGTATTACGCCTACCCAAGTGAGAGCGATTTAAACTGGCTCGAAGCTTATGCAAAATTAGGTTTTAGTGATGTTTTGTTTAAAGATGCCAGCTTATTAACAGCCATTAACTACAGTAATGATTTCTTAGGTGGTGACACCGATGCTTGGTATTTCAATGCCACTTATACCGCACCCATTGGAAGTACCGGCTTTTCTGGGGTTGCTGGATTAGGTTACACCCAAGCAGATGACTTTGATTTTGGCGGTGGAAAAGACAGCTATGTAGATTGGAAAGTCGGTGTAAGCTATAACTTTGCTTCAGTTGAAGGTTTATCTGGTGAATTGGCTGCTGTAGGAACTGATATTGATACCGATGGTTTTTCGCATGCGGCAAAGCGTGGTGTTGAAACAGGAGCTGTATTTACTTTAACTAAAGCCTTCTAAAGATAGGGCTAGGACGATAAATAAAAGCTTCAGTTTGGAGTGAAACTTAAAACAATAAAAACAACTCGCCCATTGTCAGGCATGGCAATGGGCTTTTTTTCATCTCTTAGACTTTCAATCAGGCTTCATGGGCACGATAAGACAGCGCTTCACTCAAATGTGGACTTTGAATCTGTTCACTTTGGGCTAAATCTGCAATGGTGCGTGCCACCCGTAACACCCGATGATACGCACGCGCCGATAAGTTCAAACGCTGCTGCGCAATGGCTAAAATATTTTGGGCAGTATTATCTAAGTGTGCAAATAGTTCTAATTGTTTGGGACTGAGCGCCATGTTTAAACACTCTTGGCGTTGCAATTGTCGTGTATATGCTTGAATGACACGGCTTCGCACGGTTTCAGAATTTTCCACTGGTCGGGTGTCCTGTAATTCATGTGCTTGCAGAGGTGGTACATCAATGTGTAAGTCGATACGATCCAATAACGGCCCTGAAATACGGTTTTGATAGCGTTTAATACTTTCTGCAGAACATTGGCAGCGCACATCCTGATTAAAAGCATAACCACAAGGACAGGGATTCATGGCGGCAATTAGTTGAAAGTTGGCTGGAAAGGTAATTTGCCGAGAAGCGCGGGAGATCACAATTTCTTTGGACTCTAAAGGTTGGCGCAGCACTTCTAACACTTTTTTATCAAATTCAGGTAATTCATCTAAAAATAAAACGCCTAAATGCGCCAAGGTAATTTCACCGGGTTTGGGATATGAGCCTCCACCGACCAAGGCTACAGCAGAAGCGGTATGATGTGGGGCGCGAAAAGGACGCTGTCCAAAAGTATGCGGGCTGTTCGCCACGGAGTAGATACTGGCAACTTCTAAATTTTCTTGCATATTTAAGGGCGGTAAAATACTGGAAAGTCGGGATGCCAATAAGGTTTTACCGGTACCGGGTGGGCCTTTGAATAGCAATGAATGTCCACCTGCGGCTGCAATTTCCAAAGCGCGTCGTGGGCGTAATTGTCCTTTCACATCGACTAAATCAAATGAGGAGTGTGATAGCTGTGGCTGTGCAGTCGCGATGACTTTATCTAAAAGCTGGCTTTGTGCCAAATGTTCGCAAACTTGTTTTAAATGTGTGGCGGCAAAGACTTCAAAGTCTGGCAATTGAGCAGCTTCTTGTGCATTTTGTTCAGGTAAAACCAAACGATGCTGTGCCTGTTGGCAGGCAATCGCAATACTGAGTGTGCCTGTGGTGGGGCGTAATTGACCATCTAAAGCCAATTCTCCAATAAATTCTAAACCGTCAGTGCTCTGTTCGGGCAATTGTCCCGATGCAATTAAAATACCTAAGGCGATGGCTAAGTCTAAACGCGACCCATCTTTGGGCAAGTCGGCAGGCGCTAAATTAATCGTTAAACGCTTGGTTGGAAATTGAAAACCACTATTAATAATGGCAGAGCGTACTCGGTCTTTACTCTCACGTACGGCAGCTTCGGCTAGACCAACTATGGTTAAAGAAGGTAAGCCTTGACTTAGATGGACTTCAACTTCAATTGCAGGGGCATGCAAGCCGAGCAGCCCCCGCGTATACACTTTGGCAAAAGACATTTTTATTATGATCCGTTTTGGTGCGTTATTTTTATAATGTTTGGTTTTTGTACTTAAGCACTCAATTGGTGCTTATTTTTTGAGTTGGATTTTCTGTTCTAGTACTTCAACCTGTTTTAACAACTCATTTAAACGTAAGTTGGCATTATTGAGCGCAGTACGTTGGCGGTCTAGCTCATCTTGCGAGACCAAATCCATTTTGGTGACCGCTTCATTGAGCAAAGCACGTAAATTATGTTCTAAATCTTTTTTAGGTTGTTCAATTTGTTCCAAAATGGCTTGTAATAAAGTTTCAATCATTGTTGTTTCCACAAAGATGGAGAAAATGGAGGCAGTGTAGCACTGGTCTTGAATAGACTATAGCATTTCAGACGAAATATGGATTTATTCGATGAGTAAAATCGTAAATCTTCTAATAAATATGTCTATTTTTTGAAGATCAAAACCATATAAATGTATAAAATAAGGTATAAAGAAAACTCATGTCACGGTTTCTAATTTCCCCCGACCTTAGAACTTTGGCATGGAATTTGAACATAAAACCTTACTGGTGAATTAAGCCGAAGGAAAACAAACATGAAGCTCGTAACTGCAATTGTAAAACCCTTTAAATTAGATGATGTGCGTGAAGCATTATCTGAAATTGGTGTTCAAGGGATCACCGTAACAGAAGTCAAAGGCTTCGGTCGCCAAAAAGGTCACACCGAACTTTATCGTGGCGCTGAATACGTCGTTGACTTCTTGCCTAAAGTTAAAATTGAAATCGCAATTAGCGATGAAATGGTGGATTCGGTGATTGAGTCAATCACTCGTGTTGCTAGTACAGGCAAGATTGGTGATGGCAAAATCTTTGTGACTAACCTCGAACAAGTCATCCGTATTCGTACAGGTGAAACGGGTGCAGACGCTGTTTAAGAAAATGGCACGAAGTTTGCTGAGTACCTAATAACTCACAAAAACAAAGGTCGGGGGACACAAATGAAAAAAATGCTACTCGCGCTGAGTCTATCAGGCGCACTTCTTGGTGGTTCTGTTGCTTGGGCTGAAGAAGCCGTAACAGCCACCGCACCAACTTCAGATGTTGCAGTGCTTGAAACTGCCGAAACATCTCCTATCGAAACACCAAATGCAACAGAAGTTGCAGCTGTAGCAGAAGTCAGCACGCCCGAAGCTGCTGAACCAGAAGCTGTATTAGATACAGGCGATACCGCTTGGATTTTAGTTTCGACTGCTTTAGTTTTACTCATGACCATTCCTGGTTTGGCACTGTTTTATGGCGGTATGGTACGCAAGAAAAACGTACTCAATACTATGGCCTATAGCTTTGTAGCAGCAGCCGTGGTCAGTATTGCCTGGGTGGCAGTGGGCTATAGTTTGGCTTTTGGTGAAGGTAATGCCTTTATTGGTGGTCTAGACAAAGTCATGCTGGCGGGCATTGGTACCGATGCGCTCAGTGGCAGTATTCCTGAAATTCTATTTGTGATATTCCAAATGACCTTTGCCATTATTACTGTGGCAATTATCAGTGGTTCAATTGCAGAACGAATGAAGTTTGGTGCCTTTGTTGCCTTTATCGCGATCTGGGTGGTCGTGGTCTATGCACCAATTACCCACTGGGTATGGGGTGGTGGTTGGTTAGGCAATGATGGCGCACTCGACTTTGCTGGTGGTACTGTTGTTCATATTAACTCGGGTGTTGCAGGTTTGGTTGCTGCATACATGTTGGGTAAACGTATGGGCTTGGGCCGTGAATCTATGGCCCCGCACAACCTGACCTTGACTGTACTGGGTGCAAGTTTACTTTGGGTGGGCTGGTTTGGTTTCAACGGTGGTTCTGCTTTAGGCGCGAATGGTGCAGCGGGTTATGCCTTAGTTGTGACTCAAGTGGCAGCCGCAGCCGCAGCAATTGCATGGCTTGTGGTTGAAAAACTGGTACGTGGTAAAGGTTCTGTATTAGGTGCTGCATCGGGTGCTGTTGCAGGTTTGGTCGTCATTACGCCAGCGGCAGGTTTTGTGACTGTCGGTGGTGCATTAGCGATGGGTTTAATTGGTGGTGTGGTCTGTTTCTGGGGGATTACTGCCTTAAAACGCGCCCTGAAAGCCGATGACTCTTTAGATGCCTTTGGACTACATGGTGTAGGTGGTATTGTTGGTGCAATTTTAACCGCCTTTTTTGCCAGCGAGTTTATTATGGGCGATGCTGCACCAAGCAACCTAATGAGCCAAGTTTGGGTGCAAGTTGAAGGTGTGTTAGCGACTATTGCTTACTCAGCTGTACTGACTTTCATCATCTTAAAAGTAATTGATCTAACCATTGGTATTCGTGTGGCTGCAGAAGATGAGCGTATGGGACTCGACTTAAGCCAACATGGTGAACGTGTAGAATAATCTAGACAGTACATAATCAATATATTGTGTAAAACAGCCCTTCGGGGCTGTTTTTTTTCTATATGTTGCGTAAAACTCTACAAAGTTTGGAATTTTTGCTACACTGCATTTTCATTCAAATTTGTGCAATTAAACCGCTATGCATTGTCCATTTTGCAACACTGCAGACAGTAAAGTGATTGACTCACGTTTGGCGGCAGAAGGCTGTCAAATTCGCCGACGTCGCGAGTGTATTGGCTGTGGTGAACGCTTCACCACTTTTGAAAGTTATGAAGTCGTCATGCCACGGGTGATTAAATCGGATGGGAAAAGTGAACCCTTCGATGAGGTCAAGCTGCGTCGTTCGTTAATGCATGCTTTGCAAAAACGTCCTGTGACCCAAGAGCAAATTGAAACGGTACTCAGCGACATTCAATTACAAATTCGCCGTTTGGGTGAGCGTGATGTGAAATCACGTACCATTGGTGAAATTGTGATGCAGGCTTTATTTGCATTGGATCACGTGGCGTATGTGCGTTTTGCTTCGGTGTATCAGGACTTTCAGGATGTCGAAGCGTTTCGTCGTCAAATTGAACAAATGCAGTTACGTGAGCAATAAATCCTCATGTCAGCAAAAAGCACACAACATCTGAATATGACTGAATCTACTTCCAATTTACCACCCGACGATCTTTTTTGGATGCGTCGTGCTATTGAATTGGCACGTTTGGGGCAATACAGTACCAAACCTAATCCAAATGTCGGCTGTGTGATTGTTAAAGATGCGCAATTATTGGGCGAAGGTTATCATCCGCGTGCAGGACAACCGCATGCCGAAGTCTTTGCTTTGCGTCAGGCAGGTGAACAGGCACGTGGTGCAACTGCCTATGTAACTTTGGAGCCGTGTGCGCACTATGGACGCACACCACCTTGTGCCAAAGCATTGGTTGATGCAGGCGTGGCTAAAGTGGTGGTGGCATGTCCAGACCCAAATCCATTGGTGGCAGGCAAGGGCGTTCAGATTTTAAAGGATGCAGGCATTCAGGTGGATGTCGGTGTGGCAGAAGCTGAAGCGCGTCAGTTAAATTTAGGCTTTTTAAAAGCCATGGCTACGGGCATGCCCTATGTGCGTTTAAAAGTAGCTTCAAGTTTGGATGGTCGCACGGCAATGGCTTCGGGTGAATCCAAATGGATCACAGGCACGGCTGCACGTGCCGATGTGCAGCATTGGCGGGCAATTTCTGCTGCAGTATTAACGGGGATCGACACGTTACTGGCCGATGACTGTCTGCTTAATGTACGCCACTTAGAGGGTGTAGATGACATCCACAGCGTAGTACAACCCAAACGGATTATTTTAGATCGCCAAGGTCGTTTGCCTTTGAGCGCACAAATTTTGCAGCAGCCTGAAACGGTGATGGTGATGGGACCGTATCGTGCAGAGTTGGCTGCTTTGGGCGTGTTACAATTGGAACCGCAACCTTTAGCCACCTTACTTGCCCAATTGGTACAGCAACATCAAATTTATGATGTATTGGTTGAAGCGGGTGCAACCTTATCGACCGCTTTCTTACAGGAAGGTTGGGTTGATGAAGTGATCAGCTATGTGGCACCTACATTGTTAGGGCGCTCAGCTCGTGCCATGTTTAATGCAGAATTTGAACAGATGGCAGAGCAACTTCGATTTAAACTTTGCGATGTCACTCAATTGGGTGATGACGTGCGCCTTAGGTTAATTCCTTCTCAAGAGACACTATGAGTTCAGAGTCAACGGTTTATCACAAACGTCGTCATGCGGCACGCACCACTGATGAATACTTATTCCATCAGTTAGTGCCTTATTTGGGCAATAAACGCCGTTTACTGCATCTGATTTTAGAAGCACTTGAACAGACAGGAACGCTACATCCTAAAAATGGTCGTGCACCAATTTTTGCCGATTTTTTTGCAGGTTCAGGAGTGGTATCACGTTTGGCGCGTCAAAATGGTTATCGGGTGATTGCCAATGACTGGGAACCGTACAGCCATGCCTTAAACCATGCGATTTTGGCCTGCACTGAAGCACCTGCGTTTAAAGAATTAGGCGGCTATCAAAAAGCCATTGATTATTTGAACCGTTTGCCTGAAGTCAAAGGCTGGGTGACGCATAATTTGTGTCCGCGCAATGACGAAATTTATGACCCAAGTCGTGACCGTTTATTCTTTAAACGTCGTAACGGTATGCGCATAGATGCGATTCGTCAGCAAATTGCTACGTGGCAAGCGCAGGGTGCCATTGATGATGTTGAGATGTCGGCATTGTTGGCGCCGTTGTTGTACTCTGCCAGTTTTGTCAGTAATACCAGTGGGGTGTTTAAAAGCTTCCACCACGGCTGGGGTGGCAAAACTCAAACTGCACTCGAACGAATAGAATCATTATTGTGGCTCACGCCAAGTCGTTTTTGTGACATTGGTGAACCAAATAAACCTGCTGCAGAAATGTGGTGTGTCGATGCACAGCATCTTGCCAATCAAATGAGTGGTTTTGAGGTGGATGTGGCTTATTTAGACCCACCGTATAATCAACATGCTTATAGCAGTAACTATCATGTCTTAAATGCCTTAACCTTGTGGGATCAGGTCGATTTACCAACCCCAGACACCAAAGGCTTTAAAAGTGGTATTGACCGTGCATGGCGCAAAGAACGTCCAAGTCCATACAACTCATCTAAGTACGCCAAAGAGGCGTATGAAACCTTATTGGACACCATTAATGCACGTTTTATTCTGACCAGTTATTCTACCGATGGTAATATTAGTGCCACAGACTTGTTGCAAGCCAATTTAAAACGCGGTCGAGTGACGTTATTGACGCAAGATGTTCCGCGTTATCGCGTGAGTAAACAGCGTCAGTCCGAGCGTGCGCGCGTGCTGGAATTTATTGTGATTACCGATACGCATGCCAAGTCAGGCCCACCTATTCGCCAGTTGTTAGGGCAACTTTACCATTTTGCAGAATTGGGTGGTGTAGATACCTCAGGTGTGAGTACCCAATTGGCGTTGTGGTAAATCCACAAATCCTCAGTGAATGAGAGAAAAGATTATGTTTACAGGCATTATTGAAAGTTTAGGTAAAGTAGAAAGCCTGCAAAGTGTGGGCGGTGATGTACGTTTGCGTATTCAGACCGATTTGGATATGTCGGATGTGCATTTGGGGGATTCAATTGCCACCAATGGTATTTGCCTGACTGTGATCGAGTGGGGCGACAATTGGTATGCCGCAGATGTGTCCCGTGAAAGTTTGAACCGTACCACTTTAGGCACATGGAAAGTGGGTCAGCCTGTCAATGTCGAAAAAGCCATGTTGCCGACCACACGTTTTGGTGGACATATCGTAAGTGGCCATGTTGATGCAGTCGGTGAAATTACGCTGGTACGTGAAGATGCACGTTCAATTTACTATGAAGTGACTGCACCTGCAGAAATTGCCAAATATTTGGCAGAAAAAGGTTCGGTGACCGTCGATGGCATCAGCCTGACCATTAACCATTTACGCGGCAGTGTTATCAGTCTGAATTTAATTCCACACACGGCAGAGCGTACCAATATTGGCACATGGAAAGTTGGCAGCAAGGTCAATTTAGAAGTGGATGTCTTGGCGCGTTATATTGAGCGTTTGCTCTTGGGTGATAAAGCTGCAGAAACTACGCAGCAATCTAAAATTAGCATGGAATTCTTGGCTGAAAATGGCTTTTTAAAATAAGCACAGAGCCGAATGAAATTTAAACAGTCTGATTGAAAAATTAGACTGTTTTTTTGTTTTTAGGGATAATTAAAAAGATAAAGATGTTTTTTTCATCATAAACACCCCTTTGGTTTAATGTAGATGATTGATTTTTTAATGAATTTGGAACACTGGCTGCCATTATTACTCGATAATTATGGTCTGTGGATCTATGCCATTTTGTTTCTGATTATTTTTGCAGAAACAGGTTCTGTGTTCATGTTCTTTTTACCAGGCGATAGTTTGCTGATCGCAATTGGTGCCTTGTGTTCCACCACTGACGTGGTGCATTTGCACTATATGGGGATTTTGCTTTTTGTCGCGGCAGTCTTGGGATATAGCGTCAACTATTACACTGGACGAATTCTAGGGGTGAAGTATTTTCATCAACATTCACGTTATTTCAAACCTGAATATATTGTCAAAACCAACCATTATTTTATGAAACATGGTGGCAAAACTATTTTAATGGCGCGTTTTATACCGTTTGTACGCTCATTTGCACCATTTGCTGCAGGGTCAGGGCACATGCCTTTGGCGACCTTTAGTTTTTATAATGTGGTGGGTGCTGCCGTATGGATTTTTTCTTTAATGGCAATAGGTTATGGCTTGGGTAATATTTTGTCTTGGTTGGGTGATTGGATTTAAATTCCTCATTTTTTCTATTTTCTTCTTCTAAATCCACCGCGATAACTAAAAAAGTGGATTGATGGCCACAAAAAAAGCCCACCGTGTGGACTTTTGATATTGTTCAGTTTTAGTGTTTGGTGACAATTAATTCTGTGCCACCCAAGCGCGGGCTAAAAGTATCGTTACTTTGAATTGAAAACTCACCCTTTTCCGCTTCTTTAGACAAGTACATGCTTAATGATTGGAAATCTGCACGACTGATCCATAAATCCTGAGCACGAATACTCCACTGTTCGCCCGCATTAAGATGGTCGATTTTGCCTGAAATTTTCGTCAAGATATCCATTTGAAACCCATGATTACAAAAGTCATTTAAAGGAGATAAAAGTTGAGAATTCAACTTTTTCTGGATGATTATCATGTGACAAAATTATTTCATTTTGATGACATTGGGTTTAAGACTTTGGGCTAATTGGGGATAAAAAGTAAAATTATTCTTTAGAAAAATTTGAATTTTTTAAGATATAGTCAATTTCTTCTTGGGCTGCAGCATGTAGTCGCGCACGAAAGATCGTTACCGCCTGCTCAATTTGAGTTTCGGCTTCTAGCTCTAAACGCAAACGTACACTTTCAAGTTCAGAAACAATTTGATCATCACTTACCGCAGTTGCGGCTTGATTAAAAGTCACTGCAGGTAATTCAGGATTTTGCTCATAACGTGCAGTATAGTTTGAAATTTCCTGATCCAGACTTTGACGCATCAACTCAAGTGCTTGAGTTTGTTCTGCAAAGCGTTGCGCTTCATCTTGCTGTAGCTGTGCAGCATAAGCGGCTTGTTCTGCACGTTGCTGTTCTAATTTGAGTTCGAGTGCCAATTGGCGACGTTGCCGTGCTTCTTCAATCAAACGTGCTTTCAGGTCAGCATAGGCTTGTTCAATTTTTTCCTGTGATTGTTGCTGAGCGCGCTGATCTTCTGCAATCCAGTTGTGTAATTGCGTTTCAGGTTGCAAGACCTCACAAATTCGATGCAGATCATCCATAAATGTCTGGCGCACAGCCTGAGGCGCGGTTAACCAGCGCTGTTTAAAATCTGAGCCGACATTTAAAGTCACCGCATCTCTCCTTATTTTGAGCAGTATTTTAAAAAAAACGTTTTAAAATTAAAGCTTAAACGTCTGTGGTTCTATGCCCAAACGTCGATATTGTTTAAATTTTTCACGTCCAAGCACTTTGGCTGCTTCGTGATTTTCAATAATCTCAATAATGTGACTAAATTTTGCATAGGCTTCAAGTGCCTGACTGTTAAAATTAAACACAATCCAGTCCGATTGCTGCGGTAATTCGGCAGAAATACACACGTTGGCCTGTGTTTGGTTAATGCCATGTGGAATAAAGCTGCTGGCATCAAAACTCCACAGACGCTCATCCAATATTTGCTGTAACTCTGGATCAGGGCAATGCAGCCAAATGCGTGCCTGCTGCCGCAAAATTTTGCGGCATAAACGGCAAGTGCTTTCCACTTGCCGTTCAGGACTTTTTTCAAACAAATAAAAGCTAACTTTAGCCATTATTGCTTGCACGTTGTGCGAGGAACTGCATCAATAACGGTACAGGACGACCTGTTGCGCCTTTATTGCTGCCTGAATTCCATGCAGTGCCTGCAATGTCTAGATGCGCCCAGCGATAGTCACGGGTAAAGCGTTGCAAGAAGCATGCTGCAGTAACTGAACCTGCTTTAGGCCCACCAATATTGCCAATATCGGCAAATGGTGAATCCAGTTGTTCTTGGTAATCGTCAATCACGGGCATACGCCATACACGGTCAAATGCAGTGTGTCCCGCAGCATCCAATTCCGCCGCAAGTTCATCATCTGGGGTAAACATGCCTGTCAGTACCGAACCGAGTGCAACCACGCAAGCGCCTGTTAAAGTCGCAATATCAATCACCAAAGCAGGGTTGAAGCGTTTCACATAGGTTAGGGTATCGCACAGCACCAAACGACCTTCGGCATCGGTATTTAAAATTTCGATGGTTTGGCCGCTCATACTGGTCACAATATCACCCGGGCGAGTGGCTTTGCCTGACGGCATATTTTCTGCAGCGGCAATCGTGCCGACCACATGGATAGGTAAACGTGCTTCACATAGCGCGCGCATGGTGCCTAAGACTGAAGCAGAACCACACATATCAAATTTCATTTCATCCATCCCTAAGCCAGGTTTGAGTGAAATGCCGCCTGTATCAAAGGTGATGCCTTTACCAACCAATACCACAGGTGCTTCATCACGCTGTGCTTGGTATTCGAGGCTAATGATGCGTCCTGGACGGTCTGAACCCTGACTGACTGCAAGGAAAGCACCCATGCCCAATTCCGCTATTTCTGCTTCATCTAAAATGGTGACTTTGAGTAGGTCTGGATATTCTGCCGCAAGTGCTTGGGCTTGTTCTGCCAAATATTCAGGGAAACAAATGTTGCCCGGACGGTTGCCCAAGTCGCGTGCCATGTTTTGCCCCGATTGCATGGCTTCAATCAATTGAAGTTGATCTGCGCTGAGTGGGCTGTTATTGGCAATGAAATGGATTTGTTCAAGCTGAAATTCATTCTTTTTGCTTTTGTATTCATCAAAAGCATAGGCTGCTTGGGTCAGGCTGAGTGCAAATACATAATGCAGCTCGCTAGGCAGAGCAGACAAATCAATGCTGATCTGTTTAAATTTTTTTTGTGAAGATTTGATAATGCTTTGTGCAATTTTTGCCAGCTTTGCGGCTGGTAATTCTTCGGTTTTACCCAAACCGATCAGGTTGCTATTGGCGCATTCAACAACGCTAGCCACCAAACTTAAACTTTCATTAAAGCCTGCTTTAAATTGTGTCGCTTGAATAATGCTGTCTAAATCCTTGATTTGATAAGCAGCAGTTGCCTGTGGCACCTGTTCTGCAGCCACTAAAATTGACAAAGATTCACTCGCGCTGTGTTCTTGGAATGCGGGACTTAAGCTAAATTTAATCACTGGATTTTATGCCTATCTAAATGTGCAAACTATGCAACCATTGAAACATTTTTATGCGTCGAGTTTCAATGTATAACAAGGCGATAGGTTTTATATTTTCAACATTCAGGTAAACTAACGCGAATTGGATTCCCTCACATTTTGGAAGAAATAATTTGATTATTCGGCGTTATTTGGTCAAGCAAGTTGTGTCGACATCCTTGGTTGTGATTGCCTTACTGACTTTGATCATGAT
The DNA here is from genome assembly GCF_013418635.1 of Acinetobacter sp. YH12131. NCBI lineage: Bacteria > Pseudomonadati > Pseudomonadota > Gammaproteobacteria > Moraxellales > Moraxellaceae > Acinetobacter > Acinetobacter sp. YH12131. Next base: position 277,712 of record NZ_VPBQ01000003.1, on the reverse strand, counting down.
GGGTGGTCGCTTGATCAAGTATTTTGGCGTGGCGGCACAAGGGCGTCTGGATGCGAGTATTTTATTCAGCATCATTGGCTATCGCTTGCCTGAATTTTTGACGCTGATCTTACCTTTGGGTTTCTTTATTGGCTTGATGTTGGTATTTGGTCGTTTATATGTCGACCATGAAATGGCAGTGCTCAACAGCAGTGGCGTGAGTCGGCATCAATTGGCACGTTTATTGGTGCCAATGACGCTGGTATTTCTAATTGTCCAAGGCTTTTTAATGCTGTGGGCATCACCGTGGGGACTGCGTCAGTTTGAAGCATTGACCACCAGTCAGGCAGTACGCACAGGTTTTGATTTGGTGCGACCCAAAGAATTTATTTCTTCAGGGCCATATACCATTTACGCAGGCGATCTGTCCGAAGATCGTAAAAACCTGAAAGATATTTTCTTTTATCAACGTGCAGAAAAAGCAGGTCGTCCTGATGTCATGATTCTGGCAAAAGAAGCGACACGGGTAGAGTTGGAAAATGATCCTGCCAATGTGGTGGATTTGGTCGAAGGGCGTCGTTATGAAATATTTCCGGGCACAGCCAAATATTCACAGGCAGAATTCCAAAGTTATCGTTTACGTTTAGAAAATGATAAAGAAGCTAAATTTGAAAGTGCCGAAGTAGAAGCCTTAACCACCTCGCAACTTTGGAAAAACCGTGCAGACCCTGTGGTTGCAAGTGAACTCGGCTGGCGTATTTTTGTGCCTTTTGCGATTGTGGTGGCGTTGTTTTTAGCCGTGGCATTGTCAGAAGTTAGTCCGCGTCAGGGGCGTTATTTAAAACTGTTTCCTGCCTTGTTAATTTTCGCCAGTTTGATTGTGGCGCTCATGGCGGTTAAAACCCGTATCAGCAAACAAGAAATGGGCATGATTGCTTATCCGTTGGTGTTGTTGGCTTATGCGATTGCGGCAGCCTTGTTCTCACGTAAACAAAAACTAGCACCTAAAATTAAGCAGCAAATTCAGCGAGTGAGGTCTTAAGATGTTGGCACGTCGTATAGTTGCAAAACACGTCACCAAGACCACTGCACTGGCTATGTTTGGTGCAACGGCAATTTTGTCTGGTTTGCAGGTGTTGTTTACCTATTTAGGCGAATTGGGTTCACTCAATGAAAACTATAGTGCATGGCAGGCATTGCTGTATGTATTGTGGGGTGCGCCAAATTATCTCTATGAAATTTTGCCGATTTCTGCCTTGATTGGCGCAGTGTTAGGCTTGGGTACGTTGGCATCCAACAGCGAATTGATTGTGATGCGTTCTGCAGGGATTAGCCTGTGGCGTATTGTGGGATGGGTGATTCGTTCCGCCATGGTATTGGTACTGCTGTCTTTTGTGCTCAGTGAATGGGTGATTCCATACACCAATGAACAAGCCAAAAGTGTTAAAAGTCACCGTAGCGTCGCTGAGCTGGGTGAAGTTCGTGGCTATTGGTCGCGCGAAGGCAATCGTTTTATTTATATTGACTACGCCAATGCCCAAGGGCAGCTCAAAAATGTACAAGTGGTCGATTTTGATGATAATTATCGCTTGCGTGGTACATTGTCTGCAGATCAGGGACAGTTTGTTAAAGACGGTAGTTGGTTGCTCAATCAAACTGAACAGATGGATATTTTGCAGGCGGGCAACGCGACTTTAGCTAAAAACAGCGAACAGGCTTTGGCTTTAGCATTGCAACCGAAATATGTGCACATGGTCACCATCGACCCTGAAGATTTATCCCCAAGTCAATTGGTCAGTTTCATGAGTTATATGCATGAATACAGCCAAGTACCCAAAACCTACCAACTGGCGTTCTGGCAAAAACTTGGTGCACCCTTTGCGCTGATTGCTTTGGTGGTGATTGCTTGCTCCTTTATTTTTGGGCCGTTACGTCAGCAATCTATGGGTTTCCGTTTGGTGATTGCTTTATTTGTCGGCTTAACCTTCTTTTATTTACAGGATTTCTTGGGCTATGCCAGCTTGGTCTATGCACCATCGCCTGCGTGGTTCGTATTTATTCCTATTATTCTGATGTTTGTCATCGGCGGTTACTTACTGCATCGTGCGCGTTAAGTGCGGGCCGATGCTGCTGCTTTTTCCGTATGATTGGGTAAACCTATCTGAATCAGTGGCGGAAACCATCTTCTGAACATAGAGTCTTGACGCAAAATTCGTTAAGATAGCATGATTAATTTGTAGACGAAAAAAGAGTATTGATTATGGCGGATGCAACTGCTGGCAAAATCCCTCACGTATTGGTGATTATGGATGGTGTGGGTCATCGCGAAGCGGTCGAAGACAACGCGTTTTTAGCAGCGAAACGACCAAATTTGACTGCTATGCAGGAAAAGCATCCGCATGGTTTGATCTCTGGTTCAGGTGAAGATGTGGGCTTGCCAGATGGTCAAATGGGTAACTCTGAAGTTGGTCACATGAACTTGGGTGCAGGACGTGTGTTGTACCAAGACTTTACCCGTATTACCAAAGACATTCGTACAGGCGCTTTCTTTGAACATGAAGTGTTGGTCGATGCGGTAGAAAAAGCCAAAGCAGCCAACGGTGCAGTGCATCTGCTTGGTTTATTGTCTGAAGGCGGTGTGCATTCGCATGAAGATCATATCGTGGCGATGGCAGAATTGGCATTAAAACGTGGTGCAAAAGTTTATCTACATGCCTTTTTAGATGGCCGTGATACGCCACCCAAAAGCGCGCAGCCTTCTTTGGAAAAATTGGACGCATTATTTGCACAATATCCAAATCAAGGTCGTATTGCCAGCCTGATTGGTCGTTACTATGCGATGGATCGTGACAACCGTTGGGATCGTGTAGAACAAGCCTATCGTTTACTTACCGAAGGTGAGGCAGTACGTACTGCGGCAACCGCGGTAGAAGGCTTGGCAGCGGCTTATGCGGCAGAGGAAAGTGATGAGTTTGTGAAAGCCACCCGTATTGGTGAAATTGCCAAAATTCAAGATGGCGACAGCGTGGTGTTTATGAACTTCCGTGCTGACCGTGCGCGTGAATTGACCAAAGCTTTTGTGGAACAAGACTTTGCTGGTTTTGAACGTAAAGTTGTGCCGCAATTGTCTAAATTTGTGATGCTAACCCGTTATCAAGCCAGCATTGCTGCACCAGTGGCGTACATGCCAGAAGATTTGAAAAACTCGATTGGTGAATATTTATCAGACTTGGGCAAAACACAATTGCGTATTGCTGAAACTGAAAAATACGCACACGTGACGTTCTTCTTTAGTGGTGGTCGTGAAGATGAATATCCGGGTGAAAAACGTATCCTGATTCCATCGCCAAACGTAGCAACCTACGACTTAAAACCTGAAATGAGCGCTTATGAAGTGACTGATGAACTGGTTGCAGCCATTAATTCAGGTGAATATGATTTGTTGGTGGTGAACTATGCCAATGGCGATATGGTCGGTCATACTGGTGTGTTTGATGCAGCTGTCAAAGCAGTGGAAGCAGTAGATACCTGTTTGGGTCGTGTCTATGAAGCGGTGATGGCGAAACAAGGTCACATGATTATTACAGCTGATCATGGTAACGTCGAGCAAATGCAAGACTATGACAGTGGTCAGGTACATACTCAGCACACCACTGAATTGGTGCCATTCATTTATGTAGGCCCAACTAAGGCCACCATTTTGGAAGGTGGTGTGTTGGCAGATGTTGCACCAACTTTATTGAATTTGATGCAATTGCCAGTGCCAGCAGATATGCAAGGTCGCAACTTAATTCGCTTACAGGCATAACCCTCGATACAGGTAGATGATGGAATGACGGCTCACAAAATTTATGCGGTTGTGTTGGCAAGCGTGTTGTGTGCCAGTCATTCGAGTGTTTGGGCTGCGCCAGATTGGGAGTTAGATGGCCCTACACTACAACAGGACTATGTCGATGTGCCTGTAGAGTCGATACAGGAATTTGTACAAATCTATGGCATTGTCAAAGACAACTATGTGACTGAAAAAAGTGATGATGCCTTGTTTCAGCAAGCCATTCGTGGCTTGGTGAGCGGTTTAGACCGTTATTCACGCTATTTAACTGCTGAAGAATATAAACAACTTTTACAATATACCGAAGGCGACTTGGCCTCGGTTGATTTTACTTTGCGCTATGACGCTGCCCAGCAACATTGGGTCATTCAAAATTTAAGTGCCAATGCCGACTCGGCTAAACAAGGGCTGAAGAATGGCGACAGCCTATTTAAAATTGATAACCAAGAACTGAAAAAGCTGAGTGCAGATCAGGTCAATAACCTGCTCACAGGCTCAGTGGGATCGACTGTAAGCGTACAACGTGCAGCCAATCAGCCTGAAATTATGTTGGTACGCAACAAAAAAGTAGAAACCGATATTCAGGCGCAGATGCTTTCTAATCAGGTCTTGTTGTTAAAAGTACGTGTGTTTCAGCAAGACACCGCCAATGAAATTAAACGCTTAATTGAAGAACATAGCACGCCACGCTTAAAAGCCGTATTGATTGATCTGCGTAATAACCCAGGAGGCTTACTGTCTGCTGCGGTGGAATCTGCCGATTTATTTTTAAATCAGGGTGTGATTGTATCGACCAAAAGTCGTTCTGAAGGCGATCAACAATTTCAGGCGTTACCTAGCTTTGAATTTCAAAATTTAAAAGTCGGAGTACTGATTAATCATCGCTCTGCATCTGCGGCAGAAGTCTTTACCGGTGCTTTAAAAGACCATTCACGCGCTTGGGTGATGGGCGAAAAAAGTTATGGCAAGGGGGTGGTGCAAAAGCTGTTCCCACTTAGCGATGGTGCTGCCTTACAAATGACGGTTTCGCATTATTACACCCCACGCGAGCAAATGATTGAAGGGGTTGGGATTCAGCCGAATCAGCAATATATTCAAAGCCCTGAAATGAAAGAAGAGGCTTATCTTGAGCATGTGGCAGATTTACTGCTGAGCCGCCGTTAAGTCTCATCTGAGTAACACGTATTTTTAGACAGTCTTCATTGTTTAGCGTTTACTCATCTTCAGTATCTAATCCAAACTTTTTCAGACGATAGCGCAAAGAACGGAAAGACATGCCCAATTTTTTTGCTGCCAACGTACGGTTCCAGTGGGTCAGGTGCAGCGCATTCAGTAAAATGTCTTTTTCTACTTTTTCCAAGTAGGCTTCTAAACCTTCTTCAGGCAGTTTGCGTCCTGTCAGCAATACATCTGTCACGATCTGCTGTGGTGTTTCTGCTGTAGGTTGTGGTTCAGTGGTTGCTGTATTGCTCATACTGAATTGGCGCAAGGGTGCGGTTTGTAAGTGTTTGAGATCAATAACATCATCATCACTCAGGGTAATGGCACGTTCAATAATATTGCGTAACTCACGCACATTACCTGGATAGTACTGTTCTAATAAAAATTGCTGGGCACGAGGTGTCAGTTGTTTGGCAGGAATGTCCCATTCTTGTGCAACTTTTTGAATGAAGTGGTCTGCCAATAACAGAATATCTTGTCCACGTTCACGCAAGGCAGGCAAGACCAAATCCATCACGTGAATACGGAAGAATAAATCCTGACGGAAACGTCCTTGCTGAACCAAACTTTCTAAGTCCTGATGACTGGCGCTGATCACTCGAAAATCGACATCAATTTCACTATCTGAACCCACAGGACGGATGCGCTTTTCCTGAACGGCACGCAGCAGTTTGACTTGCATGCTCAGTGGCAGTTCGGCAATTTCATCTAAAAATAAGCTGCCCCCATGTGCGGACTGAATTAGACCTTGTTTGTCTTGAGTCGCGCCTGTAAAGCTGCCTTTTTTGTGTCCAAATAGCTCGCTTTCCATGAGTTCGGTGGGAATTGCGCCACAGTTAATCGCAATAAATGGCCCTTCGTTGCGGTTGCTTAAGCGGTGAACCAAATTGGCGACAACTTCTTTTCCCGTACCTGATTCGCCTGTAATAAATACAGGTGCTTGTGAACGCGCAATTTTTTTGATGGTGTTGCGTAATTGCTGAATAGGCAAAGACTGCCCAATCAACATTTTATATTCAAGCTGATCTTGGCTATGATGATCGGTAGTGTCGAACGGTTTGTTCAGTGCTTTTTCAAGGAGTTGCTGTAAATGTATTTGATTGACAGGCTTACTGACAAAGTCAAATGCACCCGCTTTTAACGCAGCAATCGCAATATCCATATTGCCGTAGGCGGTCAATACGGCAACAGGTACATTCGGATATTGTTCGGAAATCCATTCAACCAGTTGCAAGCCATTGCCATCGGGCAGGTTTAAGTCGGTTAAGCAAGCATCGTACTGATGTTCTGCCAATAACTGCTTGGCTTGCACTAAACGATACGCGACATGGGTTTGAATCCCCATACGTGCCAAAGTCATCTGCATGAGGGTACAAAGGTCTTCTTCGTCATCGACCAATAAAACTAAAGGTTGAACAGCGTGCATATTTTCCCCAAAACCACACAAAATTAAATCAAAACCACAGCAACAAGATTGATCCAATATCAATCGCGTTTATTCAATGGCACGTAGACATTTCATCCTGAAACATGCGCCTTGTTCTTGTTCTACATAGCTCAGCTTGGCTTGATTCGCCTCGCAAAAACTATGCGATAGATACAATCCTAAACCAGTTCCATTGATTTCGGTACTGAAAAATGGCTGGAACAGATAGAGGAGATCTTGACTGGCGACACCTGCACCAAAATCCCGCACATCAATATAAATATAAGTTGTTTGCGGGTAGACCGTAATCTCAATGGGCTGCTGTGCAGCATTGTGTCGAATGGCGTTACGAATCAGATTAATTAGCACTTGGCGAAACTGCGATTCATCAAACTGAATACTCAGTTGTTCGGTCAGTGTAAGCTGAATTTGACTCGCTGCATCAGGTAAATCTTCCTGAATGAATTGCGGCAAAAAGTGATTGAGCTGAATCGCGACAGGCGTGGTTTGTTTATTTTTGACCATGCTCAGCGTATCGTGAATAATTTTATCAATCCGTGTCGCTTGTTTGCTGATCATGTCCGACAGCAATTGTTGCTGTGCAGCATCACTGCCTGTAAATAAATTGTTGGCTTGTACAATGGCTGCCAACGGGTTGCGAATTTCGTGCGCAATACTGGCAGAGAGTTGTCCTAAGGCGGCTAATTTGAGTTGCTGGACTTGCTGATTGATTTTACGTCCATCCTGCAGCGCCAATAAAGTCAGCGTTTGATGTGGCACTTTGAGTTTTTGTACCTGAATATGCACATGAAAATGACTCAGTTGCGACTCGAATTGAAATTTTTCTCCATCTTGCAATTGATCAAATTTGAACAGATCAAATAAATCGGGCTGAATTTTATACAATGGATAGGTCGCGTGCGCATATTTAGGATGAATCCCCAACAGATGACAGGCTGCAGGGTTGCTGAGGACGACATAGCAATTTTCATCTAAAACCAAATAGCCCATTTCGGTTTGTTCTAAAATATAACGGTTGATATTTTGTAGGCGGTTTAATTCCAAAGATTGCGAAAAATTTAGATTTTCTAAAATTTGGAAACGCCGTACTGCAATACGTCCACTGCCATAAACCACCCAAAATAAAAATGCCAATAGCGCACTTTGACCAATATTATTTAGCGATGAAAAGTCCAGCAAACTCCCAACAAAGTGTTGGTAAATCACCATAATCATCGCGATGAGGGTAATGGCTAAGGCTTTACGCTTTTGCAGCAAGAGTGATGCTGCAAAAATCGTGATCGCAAACAGCAGACTTAAATATAAATTAGGGCCATCGCTGGCAAAAGTCAGGCTACTGAGCGCGATAATATCGACTGCAAAAAACAGGGTCAGTTGTTGCGTGCTTTTAAAAGGAATATATTTATAGCTGATCAGTTGCAGGCAGCTAAAAATAAAATAGCAGACCAAGGTGTATAGATATAAACCCGGGTGCTGATATTGTGTGCCAAGCTGCTGAAAGGTGAGTAGGGTAATCAGCAGCAAACAAAAGGCAATCAGCAGTCGGTAAGTACCATACCACATGCCAAGATGATACTGATTTAACTCAGAATGTTGTTTTAAATCTGGCATATCGTAAAGGTCTTATTTGTGCATCAACAGCGTTGAAAATTTAGGGTTTAATCAGTCCATAACGAATGGCAAGGTGAGTCAGTTTGACATCACTATCAATATTTAATTTTTCAAAAATACGGTAACGATAGGTATTTACGGTTTTTACACTGACAAACAACTTATCGGCAATTTCCTGTGCGCTAATACAATTCACCACCATCATCGCCACTTGCATTTCACGTTCTGAAAGACTATCAAAAGGCGATTGTTGTGTGTCAGATAAGTATGAACTTGCCAGTTGTTCGGCAATGTCGGCACTGAAGTATTTACCGCCCTGCATGACTTTTTTAATGGCACGTACCATTTCACTGACAGGTGCGCCTTTGGTGATATAGCCTTTTGCACCTGCTTTCAGCAATAAAGAAGGGTAGGGTTCTTCTGCCAAACCACTCACCGCCAAGACCTTAGTGTCTGGTGCAGTTTGCAATAGACGACGTGTGGTTTCTACGCCTCCAATCCCAGGCATGTTCACATCTAACAACACCACATTGGGATGATGCTGACGCACTAAGGTAATCGCTTCTTCACCCGATTCAGCTTGTCCAATCACCTGCACATCGGCATGGTCTTCGAGCATACGGCAAATCCCAGTACGTACCAATTCATGATCGTCGACTACTAAAACTGTGATCACCTACACTCTCCCTTTGAAAAAATCATCTTTTTTGTTACATAAAGCAAAATTAGCTTGCAATGAAACGACAAAATTAGCAATGCTATTCTTAATCTAGAATGAAAAGTTCTGCACAATATGGTGTCAAAAACGATTCATTGTTGTATTTTTAAATGTAAGGCATATTTGAGGTAATACGCAAATGTATCTTACCTCCCTGAGTTGAGTAAGCAGTCGTGAAAAATTCTAAGAAGTCGTTCATGCATGTGCTGGTCGCATCTATGATGTTCAGCCTAAGTTCTGTCAGTTTTGCTGAACTTGTCATCAATCCTTCCTCTGGGAGCGACGGTCAGGCGACCTTAAGTTGGTCTTCGGAGCAAGCCGATCAATTCTTAAATGGTGATCTGGAAAGTACCAGTGCGAGCGCTCAGGCTGCGCCAGAGAGCTATGTTGCTGAACCTACTCCGCCAGGTTCAACGAAAATTACCACTACAGTGCGTAGTAGCAATGGTGTTGCACCTGCTTCCACTGCGCCTAAAACAGTCCGTATTTTAGATACCTCTGCTTATAGCAACCAACCATCAGTTAATGCACGTGCTGCTTTGGTGATGGATGCGCAAACAGGTGAAGTGCTGTATAGCAAAAATACCAATGTGGCATTACCTATTGCATCTGTGACCAAGGTGATGACTGCCGTGGTGACTTCTGATGCACGTTTGAATATGTCTGAACAAATCACTTTGCAATCGATTGATTTTGCAGGTGCAGCAGGTAAAAACTCAAGCTCAACTTTGCGTGTGGGCGACAAGTTAAACCGTGCCGAAGCGTTACTGTTTGCATTAATGAAATCTGAAAATCCTGCAGCAGCAGCGTTGGCACGTACTTATCCAGGTGGGAAAAATGCCTTTGTAGCCGCAATGAATGCTAAAGCGCGTGAATTGGGCATGCATTCTACCCGTTTTACCGAAGCAACAGGCTTAGACCCACGTAATGTATCTTCTGCGCGTGATTTGGGTATTTTGGTCAGCACCGCTTCGCAATATGGTTTGATTCGCCAATTCTCAACCACGCCAACCTATGACTTTAACTTGGGTTATCGTGTTTTAAAATCTAACAATACCAATGCACTGGTACGTAATGGTGGTTGGAATATTAATCTGTCTAAAACAGGCTATATCAATGAAGCAGGGCGTTGTGTGGTGATGCATACCACTTTGAATAACCGTCCTGCAGTGGTGGTGCTTTTGGGTGCAGATACTTCACAAGCACGTACCAATGATGCAACTCGCTTAATGAGTTGGGCAAGCCAGTTACCTAAACGTATTTAAGAGCACATTCAGCTTGGAGCGTTGAGTTATCAATCGTATGACTCAACTTCCGTTAAAGTTGCATGATTCCAAATACAAAAAAACCTGCTAATGCAGGTTTTTTTGATCACGATTCAAAACTTACATGTTTGAAAGGATAGAGTCTTTTACTTGTTGCATTGTAGCATCAATAGAGAGCATCACAGCATCTGCACATTGTTTCATTGCAGTGTCAGGATCTTTCAGACCGTTACCTGTTACGGTACATACAATCACAGAACCTTCTTTGATTTTACCTGCTTTGATGTCGCGCATTGCACCACCAATAGACGCAGCAGATGCAGGCTCAACAAATACGCCTTCATACATAGACAGCATACGTTGTGCTTCTAAAATTTCGGCATCGGTCAATTCATCAAACCAACCTTCTGAATCACGTACTACTGCTTTAGCATGGTTCCAGCTTTGTGGGTTGCCAATACGGATTGCTGTTGCAACAGTTTCAGGATTTTCAACAGGCGCACCACGTAAGAATGGCGCAGCACCAGATGCTTGATAACCGACCATGATTGGACGGCCTTCAGGGTTTGGGCCTGTGAATTTGTCAGTAGCTGCGTCATATACCACCTGCTCGAATTGATCTGCAGGTTGGTTGGCAACTGCTTCGGTATATCCCATCCAGTGAGCAGTGATGTTACCTGCGTTACCTACTGGTAAGCAGTGGTAATCTGGAGCACGACCTAATTCATCTACAATTTCATAAGCGATGGTCTTTTGACCTTGTAGGCGGAAAGGGTTGATTGAGTTCACAATCGTTACAGGTGCTTGGTCAGCCACTTCTTTAACGAGACGCATACCATCGTCAAAGTTACCACGAATTTGCATGGTGATTGCACCGTACATCATCGCTTGTGCCATTTTGCCCATGGCAATTTTGCCTTCTGGAATTAAAACGAATGCTTTAATGCCAGCACGGGCAGCATAAGCTGCAGCCGCAGCAGAAGTGTTACCTGTAGATGCACAGATAATGGCTTTTGAACCTTCTTCAACCGCTTTGGTCACTGCCATGGTCATACCACGGTCTTTAAATGAACCTGTCGGGTTTAAGCCTTCATACTTCACATAAATTTCAACATCTTTACCAATAATGCGTGGAATATTCTCAAGCTTAATCAGCGGCGTGTTACCTTCGCCTAGAGAGATTGCACGTGTAGTTGCAGACACTGGTAAACGGTCACGATAACGGTCAACTAAACCAGTATAACGATTGGCATTCGACATGATGATGTTCCAATTGTGTGTAGAGCTTGGCAAGGGGAAATATTCCCCTCCACCCGATTAGTTATCAAGCGATTCTAAACGAATTCGTACAATTTCGCCATGAATGGTTGGCAATGCTTGAATTTGTTGTAACGCTTCATCCATTTTTGATTCTAGGACTGGGTCAGTCAGAATCACGATAGGAATAAGGTCTTTTAAGCGTGATTGCTGCATGATGGCATCAATACTGATTCCCGCGCGGCTTAAAATAGTGGTCACATCAGCAAGTACGCCAGTTTGGTCTTCGGCATTAATGCGAATGTAGTAACCCGTGGTCATTTCTTCACGGCTTAAAATTGGCAAGTCGGTTAAGGCTTCAAATGCCAATTGCGGAATTGTACCTGCGCCATCTTCGGTATAAGAAATGTCACGGACAATATCAACGACATCTGCAACTACTGCAGAGGCTGTTGGGCCTGCACCTGCACCTGCGCCATAATAGAGCGTTGGACCAACCGCATTGGCTTGTACCAAGACCGCGTTTTTCACGCCATTAACATTGGCAATCAATTCTTCTTCAGGAATTAAAGTTGGGTGAACACGCAGTTCAATGCCTTTGTCGGTACGACGGGCAATACCCAAGTGTTTGATGCGGAAACCGAGTTCTTCGGCATATTTCACATCTTGCGCGGTCACTTTGCCAATACCTTCGGTAAAGACTTTGTCAAACTGTAGCGGAATACCAAATGCACATGAAGCCAAAATAGTCAGTTTGTGAGCAGCATCAATACCTTCGACGTCAAAAGTCGGATCGGCTTCGGCATAGCCTAATTCTTGTGCTTCTTTCAGTACGTCTTCAAATGCACGACCTTTTTCACGCATTTCACTTAAAATGAAGTTGCCTGTACCGTTGATGATGCCTGCCAACCATTCAATTTTGTTGGCAGCCAAACCTTCACGGATGACTTTAATAATTGGAATACCACCTGCAACCGCAGCTTCATAGGCAATTTGTACGGCATTGTCTTCAGCTGCTTTAAATAGCTCATTGCCGTGTTCTGCAAGTAGGGCTTTGTTGGCTGTCACTACTTGTTTGCCGTGCTTCATGGCTTCCATGATCACGTCATAAGCAGGGTGAATACCGCCCATCACTTCAACCACCACGTCTACATCGGGTTGACGGACAATGTCCATCAAGTCGGAGCTTTGCTTGACCGATTCAGGCAAGTTTAGGTCAGGACGCGGACGACGTGTTCCCACATAAGTGATTTCAATTTCACGACCGGTGCGACGTCTAATCTCAGCAGCATTTTCTTTTAATAGTTTAAGGGCACCACCACCCACAGTACCAAGACCGAGGATTGCCAGACGAACTGGTTTCACGTCACACTCCATATTTTAATAACTTTAAGCAAGCCTAGATCATAGCTAAAAAAACGCGCTGACTCTAGGGCAGATCTCACTTATCTTCACAGTATAAAAAAAAGTAAAATAACGCATAAAAAATCGTTATTTATATTGGCTTCATAGATGCTACGTCTTGGTGTATTGGGATGATGCAGCATCCACAGATCCGCTATTTTTATTTGTCTAAGCGCTTGATCAATTCAGCGGTAGACAGATAGCCGCCTAAATATACGCCTTCGGCATTATAAATCGCAGGTGTGCCATTGACGCCCATATTTAAGCCCAATTGATACTGAGCACGAACAGGGTTTTTACAGTTGGCAGGTGCAATTTGTGCGCCATTCATGACCTGATTAAAGGCAGCGTGACGATCTTCGCTACACCAAATTGCTTCCATAGCAGGCATGTGCTGTTCACCACGCGGCCAAGCAATGTAACGGACTTCAATGCCTTTACCATTCATTTCATCCATTTGTTCATGTAGACGATGGCAATATGGACAGCTGACATCGGTAAATACATAAATGACGTGTTTGGTTTTGCCTTTGGCAGGGAATACCAATAAATCTTCCTGTTTTAATTCAGCAAAAATTTTCTTGTTCACGCCTGCTTGCAGGTTTTCACTGACGTTATGTAGTTCTTTGTCACCTAAACGGATCACATCGCCCTGAATAATGTATTTGCCATCACTGGTGGCATAGACCGATGACATGCCTTCAAGACTCACCCAAAATAAATTTGGAACTTCAGTGGCTTTAATGTCGGTAATTTTGGCGTTGATACCTGCAGTTTTAAAATGTTGCTGCAAGGTTGTACTTAAACGCTGTTGTGCATTGCGTTCAATTAGGGTTGATGCTTCACCCGTTGCAGGCGCACTGGCGGTGAGTGTGGTTTGCTTTTTATCTTCATTGTTTGCATTTGAACATGCGGTGATTGCAAAAGCACTTGCCAGTGAACAGGCAATCAAAAGTGTCGAGCGGGTAAATGTCATAAACAACCCTTTCTTGTTGGCATAAAAAATAGAGCGTTAGCATAACAAAAAATATTCGTGATCGTTAGGGTCTGTTGCCATTTCATAAATGGCTTACGTTCATAGATGAAGTGTCAACAGACCCTATGCTTCTACGTCGTTTTTGTTTTTTTAAGCCCGTGGATGATGTTGGGCATGCAATTGCTGCATACGGATTTGTGCAACGTGGGTATAAATTTGTGTAGTGGATAAATCGCTGTGCCCGAGCAGCATTTGTACCACACGTAAATCTGCCCCATGATTGAGTAAGTGTGTGGCAAAGGCATGTCTTAACGTGTGTGGCGATAACTCGGCTTGAATGCCTGCTTGCAGGGCATAGCGTTTAATGGCATACCAAAAATTTTGTCGGCTCATAATGCCGCCATGCACCGTTAAAAATAGATAATCGGTGGCACTTTTATACAGTTGCGGACGCGACTCGGTTAAATATTTTTCTATCCATTCACAAGCGACTTGTCCCATAGGCACCAAACGCTCTTTATTGCCTTTACCTACAATTCGTAAATAGCCTTGTTTTAGGTTGATTAATTCTAAACGTAAATTCAGCAATTCCGTCACTCGTAAACCGCAAGCATATAAGACTTCAAGCATGGCACGATCTCGTAATCCGAGTGCAGTGTTGATGTCAGGAGCGTGAATTAAGGCTTCAACATCGGCTTCAGATAAATCTTTGGGTAAGGCACGACCTAATTTTGGGGTTTTATGCGCAGCAACAGGGTTGTCAGAGCGCAGTTTGTGCTCTCTTAAAAATTTATAAAAAGAACGTAGTGCAGACAGGCAGCGTGCAATAGAGCGGGGGCTTTTTTGTTGTTTGGTGAGTTCGATGAGTACATCTGAAATATCGTCATGATTCCATTCAGGCATGGGTTTGCTGACATAGTCACTGCATTGAATTAAATCGGACAGATAGGCATTGCGGGTATGCGGGCTGACACTTTGCGCGATTAAATCGTTGCGATAGCCTTCCAAAAAGCTCAAAGCTTCTGGAATTTGTATTGCAGCAGGAATACGAGGTTTTTTGTTCAGCATAGGAATCACAGACGAAATCACAAAATTAATTGAGAAATTCGATAATAAGCAGCGTTATTTTCTACTCTAATCCAATTCAGCAAGGCTGTCGATGTGATATAAAGCATTTAAATGTAAGTCGACCTTATTTGTTAATTGTTCTCATTTGCATGTTATAATATGCAAAATGGTATAGGAATTTCACGGTGCGTTTGTCAGAACTTAAAGCAAAACAAACAGCCATCATCCGTCAGGTATTACGTACTGCCGATGGTGGAACATCCCTTAGTGACTTAGTGGCAAACCGCTTAGAAACACTGGGTTTTGTGCCAGGTACGCAGGTGCAGGTGATTACCAAAGGTATTTTTGGTGGTGATCCAATCTTGATTCAAGTGGGATTTACCCGTTTTGCTTTGCGCAAAGTAGAAGCTGAACGCATTGAAATTGAACAAGGGGTGTCCGCATGAGCGATGCCTTACGTATCGCACTTGTAGGGAATCCAAACTGCGGTAAAACATCTTTATTTAACCATTTGACAGGGACACGTCAAAAAGTTGGCAACTACGCAGGCGTGACCGTAGAGCGTAAAGTCGGGCAATTCACCTTGCCTTCGGGACAGGCGGTGCGGGTGTTGGATTTGCCCGGAACTTATAGTTTAGAAGCCACCAGTCCCGACGAAGCCATTACTCGAGATGTGGTACAAGGCAAAATAGCCGAAGAAGGTCAGCAAGATGCCTTTCTTTGTGTCGTGGATGCCACCAACCTGAAATTGCATTTGGGCTTGGTTTTGGAAATGATTGCACTGGGTCGTCCGATTTTGTTGGTACTCAACATGATGGATGAGGCGCGTCGTCGTGGCATGCAAATCAACACGCAAAAATTGTCTGAGCGTTTGGGTGTACCTGTGGTGGAAACCGTGGCAGTGCGTGATTCAGGTATTCAAAACTTAATGCATGCCTTAGATCAGGGCAAATTTGCTGTTCCGCAGACAGAATTGACAGGCTTAACAGGCAGTCAGCATCAACGGATTCAAACCATTTTGCATGATGTGGTGCACTTTGTAGATCAAGAAGACAAACGCTCCGACTTCCTCGATAAAATTTTTTTACATCCTGTATTCGGTTTAGTCAGCCTTGCGGTGATGATGTTTGTTGTCTTCCAAGCGGTATTTGCTTGGGCTGCACCGTTTATGGATGGCATCGAAAGTTTATTTGGCTGGCTAGGTGAAGTGATTGGCGAAAACATTAGCCATCCCTTGCTGAACAGCTTGATTGTGGATGGCATTATTGCGGGCGCAGGCGGTGTGGTGGTGTTCTTGCCGCAAATTTTAATTCTGTTCCTGTTTATTTTAATTTTAGAGGAATCGGGTTATTTGCCACGTGCCGCATTCTTGCTCGATAAGCTGATGTTTAGCGCAGGTTTGAGTGGTCGTGCCTTTATTCCATTGCTGTCTAGTTTTGCCTGTGCAGTGCCGGGCATTATGGCAACACGTAGTATTGCTGACCCACGTGATCGTTTAACCACGATTATGGTTGCGCCGTTAATGACTTGTTCTGCGCGCTTGCCTGTATATGCCTTACTCATCGCAGCATTCATTCCCAATCAAACCGTATGGGGCATGTTTAATTTACAAGGTCTGGTCTTGTTCGGTCTGTATATGGCAGGCATTGTGAGTGCCTTGGGCGTATCTTTTGTGCTTAAATTTTTGCAAAAAGATAAATCTGAGCATGTCTTGTTGATGGAGCTACCAAGTTACCGTTTTCCAGACCTAAAAAGTGTTTGGATTGGTTTGCTAGATCGCGCCAAAATTTTCTTAAAGCGTGTCGGTGGCATTATTTTTGCACTGTCGATTTTATTGTGGTTCTTGTGTACGTTCCCGCAGCCGCCTGAAGGCGCGACCATGCCTGCAATTGACTATAGTTTTGCAGGGATGCTGGGGCATGTATTACAGCCAATTTTTGCTCCTGTGGGCTTTAACTGGCAGATCGTGATTGCCTTGATTCCTGCGATGGCAGCGCGTGAAGTGGTGGTGGCTGCATTAGGCACAGTCTATGCCTTATCTGCAGTGGATGAAGATGCCATGTCCCAAGGTTTGGCTGCTTTAATTAGTGGTGGTGGTGAACTGGGCTGGTCATTGGCAACGGGTTTATCGTTATTGGTGTGGTTTATTTATGCACCGCATTGTTTGGCAACTTTAGCAACGGTAAAACGCGAAACAGGATCATGGCGTACGGTCAGTATTATGACCTGCTATCTATTTGGTTTGGCTTATTTCATGTCATTCCTGACTTATCAAACGGCATCGTATTTGTTGGGTTAAGGCACATGCCTGACCTACAGGAGTAGATGAACATGGTTGAAATTTTAATTGTTGCTGCATTGGTACTGTGGAGTGCTGTAGTAGTCTTTAAAAAAGTCTTTCCCAAGACTTCTGGCGCAGTTTTTCTAAAACTCTCCAATTTCTGTACTGAAAAAGGCTGGCATGGCTTGGCCAAATGGCTAAAACCTGCAGCCGCGGCAGGCTGTGGCGGCAGTTGTGGTTGTGATTCTCAAGATCAACCCGCAGAAAAGCAAGTTGAAGTTCAAGCGGTGAAGTGGAAATAGGCTTGTTTATTCACTTTAGCAATATTCTTTTTAAAAACCGTCTGCAATATGACGGTTTTTTTACGCACTGACACAAAAAAACTGCAGGAACTGCAAACAGAAAAAGCATTCAAAACAGCAAAGTGCTACTATTTTGTCTGTTTCAAAATTAGCGCACAAAATGGGGCAAAAATGTTAATACAACGTGGTGGATTAAAAGTCGTTGCAGGACTTGGTATTTCTGGTGTTGCAGCCGTTAATTTTTTACATCATCAGGGTTACCGCGTTGCTGTGACAGATTCTCGCCCCACACCTCCAGGGCATGACCAAATTCCTGCCGAAGTAGAAACCCGTTTTGGTCAGTTTGATCAGGATTTATTGCTGTCTGCGGAAGAAATTGTGATTAGCCCAGGTTTAGATCCAAAACTCCCTGAAATTCAGGCTGCGATGGCGCAGGGCATTCCTGTGGTGAGTGAAATTCAGATTTTAAGTCGTGCGACCGACAAACCTATTGTGGCAATTACAGGGTCTAATGCGAAAAGTACCGTTACCACACTGATTGGTTTAATGGCAGAGCAGGCAGGTAAAAAAGTCGCGGTAGGTGGAAATTTGGGACGCCCTGCGCTGGATTTGATTAAAGATGATCCTGAACTGTATATTTTAGAACTCTCCAGTTTTCAGCTAGAAACCACCTCGAATTTAAATGCAGAAGTGGCGGTAGTGCTGAACATGAGTGAAGACCATTTAGACCGTCATGGCGATATGTTCGGTTATCACACCGCCAAACATCGTATTTTTCAGGGTGTGAAAAAAGTGGTGTTTAACCGTGATGATGCTTTAAGTCGTCCGTTGGTGCCAGATCAGACTCCTATGCAAAGTTTTGGCTTAAATGCGCCTGACCTAAACCAATACGGCTTATTAAAAGATGATGATGGCAGCATGTGGTTGGCACGTGGGCGTGAGCGTTTATTAAAAAGCACCGAGATGTATATTCAAGGCACACACAATATTGCTAATGCATTAGCGTGTTTGGCATTGGGTGAAGCCATTGGTTTATCTATGCACAGCATGCTGGAAACGCTGAAAACCTTTAAAGGTTTGGAGCATCGTTGTGAATTCGTCAAAGAATTACATGGGGTGCGTTATTATAATGACTCCAAAGGAACCAACATCGGTGCAACTTTGGCAGCTTTAGATGGCTTGGGTGCAGCAATTCAGGCACAAGGCGGTAAGGTTGCGATTATTTTAGGTGGGCAAGGCAAAGGGCAGGACTTCACTGCGCTACGCCAATCATTGCAACAATATGCCAAACTGGCAGTGTTGATTGGTGAGGATGCTACGAAAATTGAAACAGCAGTTGCGGGAACAACCCAACTCTTAACTGCAGATACCTTGCAACAAGCAGTTGAAATCTGCCAACAACATACACAAGCGCATGATGTGGTGTTATTGTCACCTGCATGTGCAAGTTTTGATATGTTCTCGGGCTATCCAGAACGTGGTCACAAGTTCGTTGCTTATGTCAACGCACTGGTATAACAACAATAAGGTGTGAGATATGGCTGGCTTTGCTCAGACAACAATCAATAAACTCAATCAGGTCTATGAGCGCTGGTTACCCAAACTGCCAGCGGAAGTGAATGTACGCAATGTACTGATTTTTAGCGTACTGGCGCTGTTATGTATTGGTTCAATCATGGTGGCATCGGCTTCTATGCCTTATGCCGAGCGCATGCATGAAAATGCCTTTCACTATGTATTGCGTCATGGCATTTCTATTGTGGTGGCATTAATCGCTGCCGTGATTGCCTATAGAGTGCCGCTGAATACCTGGTTTAACAACACCTTCTTTCTGTGGATTGTGACCATTGCCTTGTTGGCTGCAGTGTTGCTGGTGGGTACTGAAGTCAATGGTTCTAAACGCTGGATTCGGGTCGCAGGTTTTACCCTGCAAGCTTCCGAAGTCGCTAAAGTGATGATGGCCATTTTTACCGCTGACTATGTGGTGCGCCGTGCCGAAGAAGTGCGTAATAACATTAAAGGTCTGATCCGTCTTGCAGTGATTATGGCAGTCACGGTAGGTTTGGTGATTGCAGAGCCTGACTTGGGGGCGACCGTGGTGATTGCCTTGACCATGTTAGGGGTCTTCTTTTTAGCTGGTGCGCCATTAATTCAGTTTGGTATTGCCTTTGGCGCGATTATTGCCGCCTTTGTGTTTTTGGTGGTATTTGAGCCTTATCGTTTTGAGCGTTTAATGTCGTTCTCAAACCCGTGGAATGACCCTTTGGGTGTCGGTTATCAGTTGTCTAACGCCTTAATGGCATTTGGACGCGGTGAATGGGCAGGCGTAGGCTTGGGGCATAGTATCCAGAAAATGTCCTATTTACCTG
Source organism: Acinetobacter sp. YH12131 (assembly GCF_013418635.1). Taxonomy (NCBI): domain Bacteria; kingdom Pseudomonadati; phylum Pseudomonadota; class Gammaproteobacteria; order Moraxellales; family Moraxellaceae; genus Acinetobacter; species Acinetobacter sp. YH12131. The sequence continues at coordinate 257,982 of NZ_VPBQ01000003.1, read as the reverse complement.
AAGCACATACGGACTTTATGTTGGCTGTCTTAGGTGAAGAGTTTGGCTTTTTAGGCATTTTTGTGGTGTTGAGCTTGTCTTTTGCTATACTGATTGCCTGCATTAAAATTGGTCATCGCGCCCTGAAAAACCAGTACTTACGTGCAGGATATTTGGCTTATGGCATCAGCATTATCTTCTTATTACAGATTATGGTGAATGCAGGCATGAATATGGGTATGTTGCCTACCAAAGGTTTGACTCTACCTTTTATTAGTTATGGTGGTTCATCGTTAATTATGTGTGCAGTGATGGTGAGTTTGATTCTGAAAATTGAAGCCAGCACGCATGAGATTAACCCTAGCCGTGAAGAATCCAGCTTCTAGAATTTATCCTTCTATTTCGCTTCTGGCTGAGCATGGTGCAAGACCATGCTTGGCATGACTGTTCCGCAGTGTAAGCACTTGACTGTAGTATTTTTTTGTTTAGACATAGGAAACAAGGGAATAAAAAATAAGGAAAAATATTGTCGTTGCTGTCTGAGTTCATAGCTACTGCGAGTGCGGCAAACGGGGCAGCTAAATTGACTTTTCTCGACCACTTTGGTTTTCGGTCCAACACCAAAAATAAAAAACATGACACAACCTCAAATGATCCATTTCAATTTGAGCATAACTGAATTTTAAATTTTATAAATAATAGCCGTGTAAAGCTGTGCCTGCAGGAATACGTGAAAGATCCCATTGCTGAATGGCTTGCGTAAGCATGCGTGCAGGGGTGTCTAATTCGACAGTGGCTTGATTTAAGGCAGTTAAAGCGGCTTGTAGCAGCTTCGGTGCTTGGGCTAAATCTAAAGCTTGTGCCAAGTTCTGTTTAGACAGTTTTTGCCCTTGTGCATTCATGGCTAAAGGCAGGTGCGTGTAGCTGAGTTTAGGGTAGCCTAACAGTTGCCCCAAATAGATTTGCCGTGCGGTGTTGTCGAGTAAATCTGCGCCGCGAACCACATGGGTAATGCCTTGCAAATAATCATCCACCACCACTGCCAGTTGATAATTGATAATGCCATCACGCCGTTTTAGGACAAAATCGCCCAAGTCCTGCGCAAGGTTGGAACATTGTTTGTCTTGCAGGCGGTCTTGAAAGCAAATCTCTTGGTCTGTGACTTTGACTCGAATCGCTTGATTGGCAAAATCTAAACCTAAATTGCGGCAAGTCCCTGCATAAATATGATTGGAGCCAAGCATTTTGCGGGTGCATTGACAGGCATAGACCAAGTCGCGTTGCTGCAATTGTTGCAACACGGCTGCATAGAGATCGAGGCGATCTTTCTGGAAAATAATTTCGGCATCCGGCTCAAATTGAAAGGCATCAATACAACGCAAGATATGATTTTCACTGCCAGGGTAAATGCGTGGGATGTCAGTATCTTCAATACGTACCAGCCAAGTGCCGTGCTGGGCTTTGGCATCGCAATAACTGGCCACTGCGGTAATGAGTGAGCCAAAATGCAAAGGGCCGGTTGGCGATGGCGCAAACCGACCTATATAGCGAGTGAGCGAAACATCGTTTCGCTGCTGCTCAAGCTCCGAACTGTGTTCGGCTAGGTAATTCTCAACAGTCACGATTAACCGTTGTTTTGCTTCTCTTTGATCTCTGCCAAAGTTTTGCAATCAATACATAACGTTGCAGTTGGACGCGCTTCTAAGCGACGTAAACCGATTTCGATACCGCAAGTTTCACAGAAACCATAGTCATCGTTTTTAATCGCTTCAATAGATTGTTCAATTTTACGAATCAATTTACGTTCACGGTCACGAGTACGCAATTCAATTGCAAACTCTTCTTCTTGAGTCGCACGGTCGTTGACATCTGGCAAGGCTGTATTTTCGTCTTGCATGGTGTTTAAAGTGCGGTCAACTTCTGACATTAACTCTTCTTTCCACGCCATGAGAATTTGACGGAAATGCTCGAGCTGTCCTTCAGACATGTATTCTTCATTTTTTTTAGGCTGATAAGGTGCAATACCAAATAAGCTAGCTGTAGAACCGCCCTCTAAAGCCTTTGGCTTTGCCTTACGCACGCGTTTTGTAGCTTTTTCTTCTACAAGATCTGTTTGTTCGTCCAAGACTTGATTTTGGTTGTCATTCGCCATGTAGGGCATTCCTCATCATATGCGCACGATTGGTACGCGAAAAATATGGTGATATGCAAGTGTTTTTATCCACTCCCAAAGAACAATATTCGATCTTCGGGGGACGTCATCATATAGACTTTTTTTGATTATGGATAGTCTTTGATGTTTGGATGTGTTATCGCATTTTTTCGTTGAAGGCATAAAGTAAAGCAAAAAAAATAAAATGGAAAGTTAATAACCTGAAATTTCAAAATTTATTTGTTGTGTGACATGCTCAACCCGATGCACTTGGGTGCTAAAACTGCCATCTGCATTCAAATGTAACACACGGTAACCCGGTGCCTCAGGCCCAAGCGCAAAGTGCTGGCTATGTGGTTTAAATTGCACGCAGGTCGAAGGCGTAGAGTAAAATTGAATCCCTTGCCATTCATTTAATGAGTCTTGATGCACATGCCCACACAGCACCAATTTGACATTGTTGTGGCGTGCCAATACATCAATTAAGGCTTCGGTATTTTTAAGTTTGTGCTGATCTATCCAGTGCGATTGCATATCAAAAGGATGGTGATGACAGGCAATAATCACCTGCTGCTGCGCATGTTGCTGTAAAAGCTGATCTAACTGCTGTAATTGTGCTGCGTCCATCCAGCCATCAATCCGACCTTTAACCGCAGTATTCAGTAAAATGACACTCCAATTGCCCAACTCAATTGCATGAACTTGATTGGACTGTAAATGGAATGGAAAAACCGCGGCATCATCATGATTGCCCGGAATCTGGAAATGCGGCGTATTCAAAGTCTGCATAAACTGCAAATAACGCTGATAGGTTTCAGCAACAGGGATTTGTGCTAAATCGCCTGTATGGAAAATAGCATCGAGCTGCGGATATTGCTGTTGAATATCGTGCATTACCGCGTGAAAGCTGCGTTCAGGATTCATGTGCACAAACTCTAAATCTTCCTGATTCATGAGGTGCGTATCTGAAATTTGTACAATTGTCCAGCGTTGCTGGTGATTGTTTGAGAATAAAGTCATGCCTGACCCCTTAGACATCCTTCACGGTTTTAATTTGTTGTTGTAACCATTGCAATGCCATGATGACAGGTGCGTTTTTTAGCCGACCATTGGTCAGCAAGTTTGGAATTTCCTGATAATCAAGAATGTGTAATTGAATATTCTCTCCTTCATCTGGCATACCAAACACGCCACCTTCCTGTGGTAACGTGGTGCTCGCACTATATAAGTGGAACAATTCTGCGCATGCACCCGCAGATGGATAAAAACTGAATAAATGTTGTAATTCTTTTAATTCACAGCCCGATTCTTCCAAAGCTTCACGACGAATGCAACTTTCAGGTGATTCATTGCCATCTAGCACGCCTGCAATCACTTCGAGTTGCCAAGGCGAGTCGCAATCATCAATTGCACCAATACGGAATTGTTCAATCAGGGCAAATTTTTGTTGTGGTGCATCATAAATGAGTACCCCAGCCGCTTCAGGGCGTTGAATGAGTTCACGCTGAAGGACTGGGGTATATGTAGTTTGATTAAACAAGCGATGGCTCAGGCTGACTTTTTCAACCTGAATAAAACCACGATACAGGTATTCACGTTGGTGAATCTGTGCATCGTGTTGTCCATAAGTTGCTTGTTGAATAATCTTCATAAATTCTCATCAGGATGAGCAAAGCATAATTTCATCCTAACTGAGATTTGATTGAATACAAACGCTTTTTAAACAATTTATAGCTTATGGTACAATTTTTGACCATGTTCCTGATAAGCGGTTTTCATGGCTTTGAGACCTGATTCTACCTCTGCATCTACTTGCTCTGTTTTGTTCGCAGCATTTTGATTTTGTGCATAATCTCTCACATTTTGCGTGATTTTCATGGAGCAGAACTTCGGTCCGCACATTGAACAGAAGTGTGCAGATTTATGCGCTTCTTTTGGCATGGTTTCATCATGCATGCTGCGTGCGGTATCTGGGTCAAGGCTCAGGTTAAACTGATCTTCCCAGCGGAATTCAAAACGTGCTTTAGATAAGGCATTGTCACGTGCTTGCGCGCCCGGATGTCCTTTGGCAAGGTCAGCCGCATGTGCTGCAATTTTATAGGTGATGATGCCGTCTTTGACGTCTTTTTTGTTCGGTAAGCCTAAGTGCTCTTTAGGTGTCACATAGCACAACATTGCAGTACCGTACCAACCAATCATCGCTGCACCAATTGCAGAAGTAATATGGTCATAACCTGGTGCAATATCCGTGGTTAATGGGCCGAGTGTATAGAATGGTGCTTCTTTACAGACTTCAAGTTGCAAGTCCATATTTTCTTTGACCATGTGCATTGGTACGTGCCCCGGGCCTTCAATCATCACTTGCACATCATGTTCCCAAGCGCGGTGAGTCAATTCACCCAAAGTTCGCAGTTCGCTGAATTGTGCTTCATCGTTGGCATCTTGAATACAACCTGGACGTAAACCATCACCTAAGCTGAACGATACATCGTAAGCTTTCATGATTTCGCAGATTTCATCAAAGTGTGTGTAAAGGAAGTTTTCTTCATGATGCGCCAAACACCATTGCGCCATGATTGAACCGCCACGCGATACAATACCTGTTAAGCGATTGGCCGTGAGTGGTACATAACGCAATAACACGCCTGCGTGAATGGTGAAGTAATCCACACCTTGTTCAGCCTGTTCAATCAGCGTGTCTTTAAAGATTTCCCAAGTGAGGTCTTCTGCAATGCCGTTTACTTTTTCTAGTGCCTGATAAATAGGTACAGTACCAATTGGCACAGGCGAGTTGCGGATAATCCATTCACGGGTTTCATGGATGTTTTTACCTGTCGATAAATCCATGATGGTATCTGCGCCCCAACGGGTCGCCCAAGTCATTTTCGCGACTTCTTCATCAATACTTGAACCTAGTGCCGAGTTACCAATATTGGCATTGATTTTGACCAAGAAGTTGCGACCAATAATCATTGGCTCACATTCTGGGTGGTTAATGTTGGCAGGAATAATTGCACGACCTTCAGCCACTTCCTGACGTACAAATTCAGGCGTGATTTCAGTTAGATTTTTAGCTCCAAAGTTTTGCCCCGAATGCTGACGCATATCGACACCTTCGCGTTGGCGTTGGTTTTCACGAATGGCGATATATTCCATTTCAGGGGTGATGATGCCTTGTTTGGCATAGTGCATTTGGGTGACGTTTTTACCAACTTTGGCACGACGTGGCTTTTGAATATGGGCAAAACGAATCTCTGCAGTGCGAATATCGCGTAAACGCTCTTGACCAAATGCCGAGCTGAGGGTTTCTAGTTTTTCGGTGTCTTGGCGCTCTTCAATCCAACTGTCGCGGATGTTCGGCAAGCCTTTATTCAGATCAATTTCTACATTTGGATCGGTATATACACCTGAAGTGTCATACACCATGAGCGGTGGATTGTGCTCACCGCCTAAACCTGTTGGAGTGTCGGTCAGTTCAATTTCACGCATTGGCACCTGAATGTCTGGGCGTGAGCCTTGAATATAGACTTTTTTCGATGCAGGCAAAATGCGGGTTAAATCTTTGGCATCTTGCTCGTGTTGAGCAGAAATGTCAGCAGGGGATAGATTCGTTAATTGGTTCATTGCAATGATCCTGAAGAATGAAATCAACGAATCAAGCACGACCAAAAACATTGCAATTGAGTTGTTGAGACTTTAATAGTTCAACATTAACCGTGTGGCTGGGTTTTTAGGTGGCTTGATTCCTACGCAGGTTTTAACCTGATCAGGTTCAACGGTACTTGGGTTTACAGCTTGGTTTGCAGATTTTAGGCTACAAACTCAGCATGGACACAATCTCAGCGAGGAATTACTCGCGCTCCGTCAAGCTGTATAAATAGTAGCACGTTGTTGGTATAAAAGCAGGCTTCGCGCGGCTTTTATTCTTTGATGCCTAATGACAAGTATTTGAGCTTTAAGCGACTTTGGATAATTAGCGAGTAATACAAACGGCATCACTAAAACAATCGCGTTTTGCATGGATGGAGATGTTCTTTAAATTTAAATATTGATGCAACTGTGCATGTACTAAAGCATCATCGCCATATTCACGCTGTTCACGTGCAGTGGGCTGTGCTGCAATTTCAGTGAGTCGTTGTTCACTGCTCATGTGTAAAAAGGCAAGGAATTTACGCGCTTGCTGTGCTAAGGGAGATTTTTGCAACTTTGCCAGTTTTTTAATTTCAAATAATACGGCAGGTTGGATACTGTATTCATCGACATAATCCTGAGAAACAGGACTGTTGACTGTGCCTTTAAACAGCAGCAAGGCATACACTTCGGCTAGATAACGTGCATCCCGTATAAAGTGACTTTTAGGATAACGCTGCACGTAATCTTCCCAAAATAAGGCGCGTTCTGCCAAATCGGCAGCATCAAGGGTGAGTCCACCATCACGCAGGCTGTGCTGCATATTGTCATTGGCCATTCTTTCAATAAAAATCTGCTCGGCATCGGGCATGTAAGGCGCAAAAATAATGGCTAAGTATTGCGGGCTTCGACGATAAACCAACTGTGCTTCACCTGCATCGTATAGCTCTAAATAGGCTTGTCCCTTATGTTTCAATAAATATTGATCACGCAAGGCAAAGTTTTCAAAATGACTTTGCTGAATGGTCGGATGCTGTGCCATATCAAAAGCGTGTTGGTCAAAGGCAGCTTGTTCTGCAGCGCTGCGTTCTACATGCAAAAAGCGTTGATACATTTGGGTCGAAAGATTGAGCAAATTTAATTGCTCATTCAAAGGCAGCAAGGGTAGGCAGACTTTTAAATCCTGATTAATTTGTTCTAGCGCAAACGTGGTGCGGGTATTGTCAATTTGCTGCATATTGTGCTGAATATTTTCACACATTTGGGTCAAATCCACAGGCTCGCTGGCACTGGCCTGTACCTTTGGTGGTTCAGCTACGGGAGGTGTATCTGAATTTTGGCAGGCGAGCAAATACAGACAACTGCCAAGCAGTAGGGCAAGTTTACTGGCGCGAAGAAATTTAACCATTACAGCAATTCAACATGAGTATTCTTTCATCATCTAGTGCCTTCATTTAGGCACTATGGATTCCAAAAATTCAAAATGAGTCATTCATACCAAAATTCTAAATTTAAAATATCCGCTGTGAGGCACACGGTTTTAGAAGCTTGGGTCGAAGGACGAGGGGAGAGCTTGCATTGTAAAGTCAAAGCCACGGAGTAAATTGTAGTATTCTGCTAGAGTTTGGTTACATGCCTGTGAGTAAGTACCACTTTATGCAGCGATTGTTAGCACGTGTATGGCTTTGCTTAATTATTGCAATGAATTGAAATAATATGAAAAATTATCAAAATTAATGAAAATCATACGAAAAAAATGCAAATTCGCTTTAGTATGGGCGGTGTAAAAATACATTGCAGTAGGATTGACGAAATTACAGAGTGGGTTGATCGAAAAATAATGAAAAAAATGATGTTAGTGACATGCTTATGTTGGATGAGTTCAAGCGCTTTTGCTTTGGATTTAATGCAAGCCTATCAGCGTGCTCAAAATAGCGATCCGACTTGGCGCGCACAGCAATTACAATATCAGGCCGATCAATTAAATTTAGGGCTTGCGCAAGGCAATTTACTGCCAACTGTGACTCTGTCGGGCAATATCACCCGTAAAAGTCAGGAAATGAGTCGAGTCAATATTGCCAGTTCCTCGCCAGAGCTTTTAAGCAGTTCATCTTCAACTTCACGTCAAGTCGCGTTAACAGCACGTCAGCCTTTATTTCGTTGGGATGCTTGGCAAGCCCTGAAACAAGTCAAAACCTCGTTAAGCCTGAGTGAAGTCACCTTACGTTTACAACAACAGCAACATATTTTGAATGTATCAGAAGCGTATTTTAATGTGCTGAGACAGCAGTCTTTAACAACAGCATATTTACAAGAAGAAAAAGCTTTGTTGGAACAGCTCAATATGATGAATGCCAAACTGCGTGAAGGTTTGGTGGCTAAAAGTGAAGTCAGTGAAGCCAATGCGCAATATCAAAATGCACGAGCGAACAGGATTGGAACACATGTGCAGTTGGTTTTGGCACAAGAGCAGTTGGCACAATTGATTGGGCCATATCAAGAAAGTTTGGCAGTTTTGCGAGATGACTTTCAATTTCAAAAACCTGTGCCTGAAAGTTTAGAGGCATGGTCGCAATTGGCACAAACTCAAAATTTGGCTATTCAACAGGCACGTTTGCAGCGACAATATGCCGAAGATGCACGTCGGGTTGAACAAGCAGCACGTTATCCGCAGGTAGAAGCTGTGGGCAGTTATGGTTATGCCAAACAAAGCCCTGAAAGTATCATGTCGCCCGATGGTCAGTTCGACCAGGTCGGGATTGAAATGAACTGGAATGTGTTTAGCGGTGGGCGGGTCAATAAAAATGTGCAAAAATCAGTGGTTTTGGTACAAAAATCTGAAGCCGAGCTAGATGCAGCAATCCGTAAAGCCAATACCGATGTGAAACAGGCATATTTACAAGTCGAAACTGATCAAGCCAAATTGCAGGCGCGACAGGCTGCAATGAATTCAGCAGATTTAGTGGCACGAGCATCCAAAGCGCAATATCAGGAAGGTTTAAAAACCATGGTGGATGTACTGTTGGCACAGCGTAACGCCTTTTCTGCCAAGCAGGATTATCTCAATGCACAGTATGACTATTTGAAGCATGTGTTACAGTTGAAAGCAGCCGTTGGGCAATTGACTGAACAAGATGTACAGGAAATGAATGCTTGGTTGATTCAGAAAGCCTTATAAAATCATTTTGTCATCTGTATAAGGTATGTTGTATAAAGACAGAAACGATCAGACTTGAGAGTTTGGTGAGAAAATGTCATAAAAACGTCATCATTGCTGTGCTTTAATATTCAATCATTGCGTCAGTCTATCCTTTTGTTGTGGAGTGTATTCCTTGAGTACGAATAATCCTGTGTTAAGTCACCATATTTCTTCTCAGTTCAATGAAGATTTGCAGGATGTAAATACCAAATTTATGGCCATGGGTGGTTTGGTAGAGCAGCAGGTTGCCAACTCGATTCACGCACTCTTGGATACCGATGCAGCCTTGGCGGTAGAAGTTCAGTTCCAAGACAATGTTGTCAATCGCATGGAAACCGAAATTGATGAAGCCTTAACGTTGATTTTGGCGCGTCGTCATCCAGCCGCAATTGATTTGCGTATGGTGATTGCCATGTCTAAAGCCAATACTGACTTAGAGCGTATTGGTGATGAAGCTGCAAAAATTGCCCGTATTGCCCAAAACTTATGTGAAGAAGGTGGTTCGCCACGCGGCTATATGGAAACACGTCATATTGGTAACCAAGTGCGCGTCATGATTCACGATGCACTGGATGCTTTTGCGCGTTTAGATGTCGATCAAGCACTGCGTGTTTTACTTGCCGATGCCGATATTGACCGTGAATATCAATCTGCAACACGTACTCTTATGACGTATATGATTGAAGATCCGCGTCATATTTCACGTGTGATTAATGTGATGTGGGTGTTACGTTCATTAGAGCGTATTGGTGACCACGCACGAAATATTTCAGAACAAGTGATTTATATGGTCAAAGGTTTTGACGTACGTCATACCAGCGTCAAAGAAATTGAAGAAAAAGTACAGGAACGCTAAGTTCAGCTTTTTTTTGAATATTCAGCCTCATCTAATGATGGGGCTTTTTTTTATGGCTTGAATGAGTCTTTTTGATTTTTGCTGATCTTTAAGATTTGAAATAACCTGAATTTTGGATAAAAAAAATCTCAGACTTTGGGGGAAATCTGAGATTGAAATCGGGGATATTTATTATAGTGAGAGATAATTGCTTATCTCCTTGAAAATAAGTATAGGGAAATCACACTCAAGAATCATGTGGTTTATTGTAGTGGAATGTAGCGTTTTATATGCAAATGTATTTTTAAATTACATTATTTTTAGTGTGATTGTTTTTTAAACTATTCTTTTTGAAATCAATAATTAATCTATTGTTAAGTGTTTTGTTGTGACTATAAAATATACGCTTCAATCGAGAAATAAAAATAGGAAATTAGCTTAACTTTTTGAATCTATTTTCATTTATTTAAAGTACTGTTGTTGTAATTCATCATAAATAAGATTATAAAAAAAGAGCCTTCATAAAGACTCTTTTAATTGTAAAATAAACAAGGTTTGAATTTTCCAAAATGAAAAAACAGTACTTGGATTAGTTTTGAGGTTTTAAGCCTTCTGCGACTTCCAAACTGGCATCATTGTTGAGAAACTTCTCACGTTGTTCTTCCAAAAACTTTTTCGCTTCAGGTTCAAACACATTTAAACGCTTTTCATTAATGAGCGTAGTTTGGTGTTTGAGCCATTCCTGCCAAGCCTGTTTAGATACCGTTTCAAGTAATTCTTGACCTTTGGCACCCGGAAAAGGAGCGAAATCCATCGCTTCCATGTCGGTTTGATATTTACGACAAAATACTTGTTTAGACATCTCTCACTTCCTGATTATGCATAAAGTTGAGCAAGACGTGTTTGAGCACGTTCAATTGCCGCTGCAACTTGTGCAGGCGCTGTACCGCCAATATGATCACGTGCATTTACAGAGGCTTCAAGGGTCAGTGCTTTTTCAAATACATCAGCTTGAATTAAATCTGAGAATTGCTGTAATTGTTCTAGGCTAAGTTCAGACAAGTCTTTGCCTTCTTGTACGCCCAATGCTACGGCTTTACCTACAATTTCATGTGCATCGCGGAATGCCACGCCATTTTTTACTAAGTAATCTGCAAGGTCAGTTGCCGTAGAGAAACCACGTAATGCAGCTTCACGCATTTCTGCAATGTTTGGTACTAAAGCAGGAATCATATCGGCAAATGCCATGAGCGAGCCGCGCACGGTATCAATGGCATCAAACAAAGGTTCTTTGTCTTCTTGGTTGTCTTTGTTGTAGGCAAGCGGTTGACCTTTCATCAGGGTCAACAGACTCATTAAATCGCCATAAACACGACCTGTTTTACCGCGCACCAATTCTGGTACGTCTGGGTTTTTCTTCTGCGGCATAATGGATGAGCCAGTGCAGAAACGGTCTGGAATATTCACAAATTTGAACTGTGCCGATGTCCATAAAATCAGTTCTTCAGACATACGCGACAAGTGCATCATAATTAAAGATGCAGCAGCGTTAAACTCAATCCCGAAATCACGGTCTGATACAGCATCTAACGAGTTTTCAGATACAGCTTCAAAGCCCAACAATTCTGCGGTAAAAGCACGGTCAATTGGGTAAGTGGTACCTGCCAAAGCAGCAGAACCCAAAGGCATACGATTAACACGTTTGCGGCAGTCAATTAAACGCTCAGAGTCACGTACCAACATTTCGAACCATGCCATAAGGTGATGACCAAAAGTCACAGGCTGTGCGGTTTGCAAATGGGTAAAACCAGGCATAATGGTATGCGTGTTTTTGGCTGCCAAGCTCAAAATGCCGTGTTGTAATTTTTTTAATAATTCTAAAATGGCATCAATTTCGTCACGGACATACAAACGAATATCGGTTGCCACTTGGTCGTTACGGCTACGACCAGTGTGTAATTTTTTACCTGTAATGCCAATACGCTGAGTAAGGCGCGATTCGATGTTCATGTGGACATCTTCAAGGTCAATACGCCATTCAAATTGACCTGCTTCAATTTCAGCCTGAATGGTATTTAAACCTTGGATAATATCGTCACGCTCTTCAGTCGTAAGTACGCCTACTTTGGCAAGCATCGTTGCATGCGCAATTGAGCCAGCAATATCTTGTTTATAAAAGCGTTGGTCAAATTGAACAGATGCTGTAAATTCAGCAACAAAAGCATCAGTCGCTTCAGAGAAACGACCGCCCCACATACCCGAAGTTTGGGCTTGTGACGGATTTGAGGAATTAGAAGATGTGGTCATATCGGCTCAATAAAGTAAAAAGCGGTGATTTGGACAAGAGTATAACAAATTCAGATTCACTTGCCGAAGAACAAGCCAATCAAACTTATGCTGATACGCAGGCAGAACAACATGAGCTGTATTTTTTTACGAAAATAGGACGTTGGCAATATCTAATTGAATTATTTATTGGCAGTAATGCCTTGGCAATGGTTTTGGCACTGGCTGAAGCACAAGGTTGGCAAGGTTTAAGTTTTGCTCGGGTGCTGCAATACGTACTCTATATCAATTGGGTGGTATTGTGTTTTGCGGCTTTGGTTGAATTTTTTCAGGCACGTTTTTTACGCATGGGCTTGGCGCTATCGTTTATGGTGAGTTTTATCTTGCTGCAAACCATCGTATTGGTCACGACACTCAGTTTAAATACCTTATTGCATTTTGGGCAAAATTTTCATTTACAGCAGTTTAGTCTGGCTGAACTCATGCATGGGATTGGACTGCATTTGAGTTATGGTGTGATTTTGGGTGCGTTTTGTTTTCGTTATATCTATGTCCGAGAACAAGCTATTCAGCAGCGGCATAGCGAATTGCAAGCGCGGGTGCATGCTATGCAGGCCCGTATTCATCCACACTTTTTGTTTAACAGCTTAAATAATGTGATCAGTCTAATTGCAATTGATCCCGATAAAGCCGAGCAGATGCTGCTGAATTTATCACGTTTATTCCGTGCCAGTTTGCAGGAATTAAAACTGGTGAGCCTGAAAGATGAGATTGAACTTTGCCAGCGATATTTAGAGATTGAACAAATTCGTTTGGGTGATCGGTTGGCGGTAGAATGGAAAATTGAACAACCGCAACTGCTCAGTCAGGTACAAATTCCGTTATTAACTTTACAACCCTTGCTAGAAAATAGTATTTTTCATGGAGTTGAAAAAGTTTTAGCAAAGAGTACGATAAGTATATTGATCGAAATATTGCAAAACCAAGTCAATATTGTCATTACAAATCCGTATGTCAGCGATAAAATAAATTTAAGATCTGGACATGGGATTGCACTGCAAAACGTGGAACAGCGCTTAAAAGCGTATTATGGGCGTAGTGTTACTTTCAAAAATTATGCGGGGAATGGTATGTACACCACGGTGCTGCAATACCGTTATAAATAAAATAAGCTGTGATTGCTCTGATTTTTCTAGACTTGATAAAAATAAAGTTATTGACTTAAAAAGGAGGAAAAATGGACATCCTAATTTGTGATGATGAGCCTCTAGCTAGAGAGCGATTATCACGTTTGGTCACTCAACTGGGGCATCATGTGGTGGCAACGGCAGCTCATGGGCAACAGGCGATTGAACTGGCGGATGAACATCAGCCGGATGTCATATTATTAGATATTCAAATGCCGGGAATGGATGGTCTAAGTTGTGCTCAACATTTGCGTGAGCTTGACCCTATGCCAGCCATTGTGTTTTGTACCGCTTATGATGAACACGCACTTGATGCGTTTAAATCCAATGCGGAAGGCTATTTGTTAAAACCGATAATGCAACAGGAATTGCAACAGGTTTTAGATCATTTAACAAAACTCACGCAAGCGCAGATGAGTCATTTAAAACAAAAAGAAAATATGGACGAATTAAAAATAAAACGTCACCAAATCGCGGCGAAAACCTATCGCGGTGTAGAATTGGTGCCAATAGAAAATATCTACTATTTTTTAGCTGATCAGAAATATGTCACTGTGCGTCATAAAAATGGCAGTGTCCTGATTGATGAAACGCTGAAAGATTTAGAAACCGAGTTTGGTGATCAGTTTATTCGGATTCACCGAAATGCCTTGGTCTCGATTCAGTTTTTGGAGGGGCTAGAAGTGGTCAATTCAGGACAGTATCAGGTACGTTGCCGTGAGCTAGATGAGCGTTTGGCTGTTAGCCGACGACATTTGCCTTTATTGCGAGAACGCATCCAAAAACTCTAATTTGTCAGCATCATCGCAGTTGAATACGCAACAGATTGATAAATCGGTAAAGAAATAGACTTGCATTTTTAGGGGATCAGGTTAAGTTTAGATGAACTTATTTATCTTGCTTAGCCACTATGATGAAAACCCTGAAAATTGCAACTCGACAAAGCCCGCTTGCGTTATGGCAGGCTGAACACATTCGTGCCCGCTTAGAGGCGATGCATGCCGATTTAACTGTTGAGTTGGTGACCTTTGTCACGCAGGGCGATAAAATTTTAGATACCCCATTGGCAAAAATTGGGGGGAAGGGCTTATTTGTCAAAGAATTAGAAGCCGCCTTAATGGATGGTCGTGCCGATTTAGCCGTACATTCTATGAAAGATGTACCCATGGCATTGCCTGAAGGTCTGAGCTTGGCGGTCATTTGTGAGCGTGAAGACCCACTCGATGCCTTTGTGTCGAATCACTATGCCAGTTTTGCAGATTTACCACAGGGCGCTAAAGTTGGAACCTCAAGCTTGCGCCGTAAATGCCAAATTTTAAAAGCACGTCCAGATTTAGAGATTATTGATTTACGTGGCAATGTGGGTACGCGCTTGTCTAAGCTAGATGATGGTCAGTATGACGCGATTATTTTAGCCAGTGCAGGATTAAAGCGTTTGGGCTTGGCAGAGCGTATTCGTCATACCATTCAGCCTGATGTGAGCTTACCTGCCGTTGGGCAAGGGGCTTTGGGTCTGGAATGTCGTAGCCAAGATCAGGCGGTGTTGGATTTAATTTTGCCGTTAATGCATGCCGAAACCAATGTCTGTGTACGTGCCGAACGTGCTTTTAATGCCTACTTGGAAGGCGGTTGTCAGGTGCCAATTGCAGGCTACGCAACTTTGCAGAATGGTCAGTTGCAGATTGAAGGTCGTGTTGGTAGTGTCGATGGGCAAACCATTCTTAAAGCTGTGCAATTTGGCGCACCTGAACAGGCTGAAATGCTAGGTGAAGAATTGGCAAAAGCTTTATTGGCACAGGGTGCGGGCGAATTACTCAAAGCCCTGTATCAATAATTCATATTGCACCAGAAGCCCATGCTCTTCATTAATACCCGACCTCAAGATCGTGCAGAGGCCTTAACTCAGGCTTTGCAACAACAGCATATTGAGGTCATTGATTTGCCCTTGTTGCAGCTTTCTGCACAGCCGTGGTCGGAGCAACTGGCTAATTTATATGCCCAGTTGCCTCACACGCATATTATTGTGGTGGTTAGTCCGACTGCTGTCGATATTGGGATGCAATATTTAGCCCGAAGCCAAATATCATTGCAGGATTTGCAGCATATACGTTGGGTGGCTGTGGGTGAGAAAACAGCAGAAGTTTTACGTGGATATGGTCTTTACAGCGAAGTCCCGCAGGTTGAAACTTCCGAAGGGATGCTGAGTTTGCCGTGTTTGCAAAATTTGAAAGTCGGCACACACATTGCCTTTTGGCGTGGCGAGGGCGGACGGCAATTTATGATGCAAACACTGCTTGATCAGGGGATGCAGATCCATAATTTTGTATTGTATCGGCGGGAGTGTCCTGCCAGTTCTATTGAAAAAATGCAGGCAGTACGCGCACGTTTAATACAATCATCAGAATTTATCATGATGATCAGCAGTGAAGCCAGTTGGTTAAACTGGCTAAGCTTAATTCAGCGGGATTTCGATCTACTGAACAAAGGTCATTATTGGGTATTGGGTGATCGTTTAGAGAAAATTTTGCTCGATTATCAAACGCAGCATCATACAAAATATAACGTATTCAAGTTGACCCATTTAAAAACAGAATTAATATTGCAGCAAATGATGCGCATGCAAGGAAAACTATGAAAAAACTGGTTGTGATAGTGGTGTTGATTGCGTTGATTTGGATCGTTAAATTAAGTTTTGATGTGATGCAAGTCTCGACGCAACAACAGCAACTCAGTCAAAGTTTGCATTTTGTAGAAAAAAATATTGCCAATTTAAATGATCAACTGGTGGCTTTACAGCGACGTAATTATACACAAGGTGCAGCAGAACAGCCCGCAGTATCCAGTGCAGTGCCGCAAGTAGATGCTATTCAGCCAATGGAGATGGTGGCGCAGCAATTAGACTTGGTGGAATTTTCTTTACAGCAACAGCAATTTCACTATGCAACCGAAATGCTGGCAAATTTAGACCGTGAGTTAAACGAATATGCTTTAGCGCCAGCTTTGAAACAAAGTTTGCACCAAGTTATTCAGCAAGATCAGAAACAAATTCAACAATTTATAACGACACGCGATGCGCAATATCAACAAGTGAGTCAGTTGTTACAACAGTTAGATCAACACATAAAACAGCAAGTTCAACAACCTGAGCTGAACCCTGCAGATGTCGATGATCGTTATTTTTGGCAAAAATGGCTGAGTGTTGAATCAGCCAAGCAACCTGCAACACAGTTGATGCAGCGCCAGATTATTTTAAAAGAGGCACAATTGCGTCTATTGCTGGCTCGACAAGTATTTATGCAAGGTCAATATGTGCAATATCAACAAGAAGTGAATGACATTATTCAGTTATTACAACAATTGCCTGATCAGAAAGCACAGCAATTGGTTCAGCAATTAGAAAAAATTAAACATTTAAATATCGTTCCTACGCCAAGTTTAAAAACGCGTGCATTATTGGGGGCGGTATAAATGAAACAGATTTTACTCGCTTATGTGGTGGTCAGTATTGTACTGATAGCTTTGCTGAGCGTACTGAGTTATGGGTATGGTTCAGGCTATGTTTATGTGTATTGGCGTGAATGGCAATTGCAAACCAATATTTGGTTGTTGTTGTTTTTTTTCTTGTCGATTAGTGTTTCGCTACAAATTTTATGGTTGTTGTTAAAACGCTATTTTAGCCGTGAGCAGCGTAAGGTTGAAACCGTATTTAACTTTAAAAATCTGCATCCTTATGAGCAATTGGGGGTCATTTGGTTGCTAGATGCTGCTGAAGATCAACACACCTTTATTCGACAGGTGTTTGCCCAGTCAGGCTTGCTCAAAGGGGTGATGGAAGCACGTATGTACTCCATTCAACAGCAATATCCGCAAGCGTTGGCTGCATTAAATCAAAGTAGTGCCATGGCGTTTGAATTGGCAGAAATACAGCGTATTGAAATTTATTTAGCGCAGCAGCAACCTGAACAAGCTTTGACACATTTAGAGTTTCTGAATCAGCATGAATTATCGCCGTGGTTATTTAAAGTCAAAACAGCTTATCAAAAGCGTTTAGTTGCTTTGTGGGGTGAGTTTGCCACGCAATATCCTTGGCATTATTTACGTTCGACCAAATACGGGCATTTAGATGCAGACACCAAGCAAAAGTGGCTGACTGAGTTATTAACCCAATTTGAGCAGGCTGATGCAGAAAATTTACAGGCTTTGCAGCAGCGTTATAGTGATTTAAGTGAGCAGATTTTCAGTCAGTCTTATGCCATTCAGGTGTTGTGGTTGAAGTTATTGTCGCGTCTGCCTGATTTGGCCGCACAACATGAACGTCTTGCGGTACAGATGTTGAGTGAACAGTTTAATCAGGAAGTGTTTTATTTATGGTTCCAACAGCAGTTGTTAAAACAACAACCTGATTATGCAAAAATTGAACAGCAAATAAATCTGTGGGAACAGAAATACCCTGCATTACCTGTATTTAGTTTTGCCAAATGGCATATTTTTACAGCAACAGCGCGTTATTCAGAAGCCGAGCAATTACTGGATTTATATCCTGAACACGTATTAATGAGTTATTTAAGAGTTAAATCTAATTTAAAAGATCAGCCTGAATTATTAAAACAGTTAAATTTAATCTTTGAAAATAATTCTAATTTTGTCGAAATTAAAATTTAAGGGTGAGTTGTGTTAACACTAGCAGATTATCCAATTGTTTTTGAGCAGCGTGTTGCATGGGGAGATATGGATGCTTTTGGGCATGTCAATAATGTGATCTATTACCGTTATATTGAAAGTGCGCGTTTATATTATTTAGACCATTTAAAAATTTTACAGCAAGATGTTTTGACTGTGATTGCCTCAAATCAGTGCAAATATATACGTCCTGTGGTTTATCCTGATATTTTAAAAATTGGCGTTCGGGTAGAAGAATTGCGTAATAGTGCCATGCGTATGCATTATTTAATCCACAGTGAAGCACAGCAAATGGTGGTGGCAGAGGCAGATGCGGTGATTGTATGTGTAGATCGCGTCAATATGCAAAAAACCTTAATCCCTGAAAATGTACGCGCGGGTATTCATAAAATAGAAAAAACCGTACAGCATATTCTTGATTAAATCTTAATAATCAGTTCATAATATGTCCGACTGTTATTTATATGTAGAGTAGTAGATTTTTTATTGACGCTTCGGTTTGATAAAAATAGAATGAATCTGCTTAATTTAATAACTGAATATAAAAAGCATAGTTTTTGGAGTAAGTATGATGCCTGATATTAGCAATTTGTCTGTAGAACAGTTAAAGCATTTACAAGCGGAAGCGGAAGCATTAATTGCAACAAAAAAAGATCAAGCGATTGAAGATGCCTATAATCAAATTTTAGCGATTGCAGACAATTTGGGTTTAAGCATTGAGCAGATTTTGGAAGTTGGCGAAAGCAAGCGTAAGAAAAGCCCGCGTAAAACAGTAGCGCCACGTTATCGTAGCAAAACAAATCCTACAGATACTTGGACTGGTCGTGGTAAAAAACCACGCTGGTTAGTCGCTGAATTAGAAAAAGGCGCAAAACTTGAAGATTTTCTAATCTAAGCTTCATCAATTTGTCATTGATTTGACTTAGAGTTCAAAAACCAAGCAATACGGCTTGGTTTTTTTATCTGTATCAATTGGCGACGCCGAAAAAGTGTGCATAATGTGTGAGTGTTATAAAAAGTCATTCATAGAAAAATTAGTAAGGTTGGTCGTGGTGGCATGATAAAGAAACCCAAATACATCACGTGGTGGATTTTCGCCCTCATTGCATTTTTGTTTTTTGTGTTATTACAAATTCCAGCAGCGTGGTTAATTTCAAAATTTTATAAAAATAATCAGACCTTACATAATGTGAGTGGCAATATCTGGAAGGGGCAAGCCGATTGGCATAAGGGACAGTTACGTGGTTCTTTAAGTTGGAATACACGTCCTTTAGATTTAGTTTTATTGCGTGTCGCTGCCGATGTTGAAGTGCATAGTGGCAATACTAAACTCGAAGGCATTGTTGGCTATCGTTTTGGTAGCGTCTTGGTGCAATCTTTAGATGGGCAAGTTGCGCCAGAAACCTTAAAAAGTATTGTGGACTGGCAGTGGCCGAGTAATGCGATTCAACTCAAAGATATTCATTTGAATTTTAAAAAACAACAAGGTTTTACTAAAAGCAAAGGACAGTTGCAGTGGGCGGGTGGCGAATTGCTGTATCGTTTTGCTCAGCGCCAAGACCGTATGAATATTCCTGCGTTAAAAGGCAGCTTGTCTGATGAAAATGGCAAACTGTTATTCGATATTCGCGATCAACGTGAACAAAAAATGCTGAATATTACGCTTGATCAAAGCTTGATGTTAGATGTACAACTTACGCAACGCTTATTGATGAATATAGCCTCTTATGAGGGTAAAGCGGGCTTAGATACCTATGTAATCAGTACTCGCCAACCTCTATTTAAAGGAGGTTTCTAATGCGTACTCTCTCTGAACGATTGGAAGATTTGCACTGGAAGCATTTTGATCGTGCTGCGCCTGTACTTTTAACTTTTTTGATTTTGTACCTGTGTTGGAAACTGGCGAGTTTATTTTGGTGGGTTGTTGCGCCGCCCCAAGTCATGCAAATTGATCGGGTGGAGTTAGGTTCACAGCAACCACAAATCCCGAATATTTCATCCTTTGCATTGTTTCAAGAACTTGGGCGTAGCAACACTGCCGATGATCAATTAAATATGATCTTGCAAGGTGTGGTGGTTGGGCAACCGAGTCAGTTTTCTTCTGCGGTCATTAAAGTGAATGACGTGGCAGAGCGCTACCGTGTTGGCGATGTGATTGATTCGAGTCAGTACCAATTGGCAGAAGTTTATTGGGATCGGGTGGTTTTACGTCATAGCAGTGGCGCGACGCGTGAAGTATTGTTTAAAGGTATTGAAAATGGTTTAAATCAACCTATCGCACCTTTAATTTCAAATGGTAACCAAGAGCCTGCAATGGCACCCACCCAGTCCGTACAACCGAATAACGCCATTGGACAGGCAGTGCAGCGTATACAGGAAGATCGCGAACAATATTTAAAAGAAATGGGTGTTGAGGCAAATACGGGCAATGGTTATGAAGTGACCACACGTACGCCAGCCGCTTTAAGAAATAAACTGGGTTTACAGCCAGGTGACCGTATTTTGTCTTTAAATGGACAAAACGTGGGGCAAGGGCAAAACGATGCGCAGTTATTAGAACAAGCGCGTCGTGAAGGTCAGGTGAAATTAGAAATAAAACGTGGTGATCAGGTGATGACCATACAACAAAATTTTTAAATGAATCGGCATGTTGAATAATGCAGAGGCATATTTAGGGTTAGGAAACACAGTAGATTATGGCTTTATTGAATCATGAGCGTCCATTTTGGGCATTACTGGCTGCTGCACCGCTTGTTGCAATGGTGAGTACTGCAAGTCATGCGCAAACCTGGAAAATTAATTTACGTGATGCGGACTTAACTGCATTTATTAATGAAGTGGCCGATATTACAGGCAAGAACTTTGCAGTCGATCCGCGTGTGCGTGGCAATGTCACGGTGATTTCCAACAAAGCCCTGAATAAAAATGAAGTCTATGACCTATTTCTAGGGGTGTTGAATGTGAATGGTGTGGTGGCTATTCCATCAGGAAATACCATTCGCCTTGTACCTGACAGTAATGTTAAAAGCTCAGGCATTCCTTATGACAGTCGTCAAAATGCGCGTGGTGATCAAATTGTAACGCGAGTGATATGGCTGGAAAATACCAATGCCAATGACCTGATTCCTGCTTTACGTCCGCTAATGCCACAATTTGCACACTTATCAGCGGTAGGGGGCACCAATGCCTTAATTGTGTCAGATCGTGCCAGTAATATTTACCAGTTAGAAAGCATTATCCGTAACCTAGATGGTACGGGGCAGAATGATATTGAGGCGATTAGCCTGCAATCCAGTCAGGCCGAAGAAGTGATTGGCTTGCTTGAGTCGATGAGTTCGACAGGGGCAGCGAAAGATATTAAAGGTTCGCGTGTACGCATTGTGGCAGACAATCGTACCAATCGTATTATTATCAAAGGCGACACCGCAACACGTAAACGCATTCGCCAAATGATTGAAATGATGGATGTGCCTGCTGCAGATCGTTTGGGTGGTTTAAAGGTTTTTCGCTTGAAGTATGCCAGTGCACAGAATTTAGCAGAAATATTGCAAGGTCTGGTTTCAGGGCAGGCGGTGAGCAGCAGCGCTAATGCTAATAGCAACAGTAGCAACAGCAGTTCTAGTAATTTAAGCAGCAACAATAACACCACAGGTAATTCATCGACCATTTCTACCCCAAGTATTAATTTGGGGGGCAGCTCGAATAGCAATAATCAGAACAACATCACGAGTTTTAATAGCAATGGTGTCAGTATTATTGCCGATGGTTCGCAAAATGCTTTGGTGGTCAAAGCCGATCCGCAGTTAATGCGTGAAATTGAATCGGCGATTCAGCAGCTAGACACCCGTCGTCAACAGGTGTTGATTGAAGCTGCAATTATAGAAGTAGAAGGCACCGATGCCGACCAATTGGGTGTTCAGTGGGCATTGGGAGATTTAAGCAGCGGCATTGGCTTGATTAACTTTGACAATATTGGTGCAAGTTTAAAAAATGTTGCAGCAGGCTATTTGACTGGTGGTGCAGCAGGTGCAGGCAGTGCGATTGGTGCAGGTACATCTTTGGTTTTGGGTGATTATCGTGAAGGAAGCGATGGTTCCCGTAAACTCTATGGTGCGATGATTCAGGCCTTGAAAGAAAAAACCAAATCCAATTTATTGTCTACCCCTTCTATCGTGACTATGGATAATGAAGAAGCCTATATTGTGGTGGGTGAGAACGTCCCTTTTGTGACAGGGTCATTATCCACCAATGGCGGCGTGGCAAATCCGTATACCACTATTGAACGTAAAGATGTCGGGGTGACGTTAAAGGTAGTGCCACATATTGGTGAGGGTGGAACACTACGCTTGGAAGTTGAACAAGAAGTGTCGGATGTCAAAGCCAATAAAGGTCAGGCGCAGGATTTAGTCACCAGCAAACGCGCTATTAAAACCTCTATTTTGGCTGAACATGGGCAAACCATTGTCTTGGGTGGCTTGATTTCTGATAACTCGATTTATAGTCGTCAGGCTGTGCCAGGTTTGGGTGCTATTCCAGGTTTAGGGCGTTTATTCCGCTCCGATGGTCAATCTAATCAAAAACGTAATTTGTTAATTTTTATTCACCCAACGATTGTGGGAGATAGTCAGGACATCCGCCGTATTTCGCAGCAGCGTTATAGTCAATTGTACAGCCTTCAATTGGCGATGGATACCGATGGTAGCTTTGCCAAATTGCCTGAAAATGTTAGTGATGTCTATCAGCAGCGTTTGCCTGTATCTCGAGTTGCGCCGCAAACAGGAACTTATCAAACCTTGCCGTCAGCAGTGTCTGCAAACCGCACAGCAACGGTGGTGAGCACTCCTGTTGCGATTGAGCCTGCGGTGCAGCGCCAAAACGTAATTTTGCCGCAGCAGGAAGTCAGCAAAACCAAAAATACAGTCACCACGACCACAATTCGCGCTACACCTTAATCGTATCCTGCGCAGATTGTGGGTAAGGGCATGTTATGATGTCGCCAAATCACACGAGAGAAGTTATTTATGACTTGGAAAATACAAGCAATTAGCGGTGAATTTACTGGCCAAGAAATTAGTATCGACCGTGATATGTTGGTGGGGCGCCATCAAAGTGCAGATTTGGTGCTGCAATCGGCAGAAATTTCACGTAAACATGCTGCTTTTTTACTCAAAGAACAAGCGCTATATGTGCAAGATTTAAATTCTTCGAACGGCTCTTTTGTTAATGATTTGCGTATTGCCGATGAAACCTTACTTAAAGAAGGTGATATCGTTCAATTTGCTAGCTTAAAATTTTCAGTACTTGCGCCTGCGGTTGAATTGGAGCATGCAGCTGATGTTGCTGAAACTGCAGATAAAGTCACAGCGCAAACAGAAAAAACACCTGCACAGCAAATGAATGAGCAGGGAATGCCTGAGTTGAATCAACGTGACAGTTCTGTGCAATTAAACCGAGATGGTATGCCGCAAGGTGTGGCAGTGCCGAAACCAGCGCCTATTCCAGAAGGTGTAGATATTCATGCAGCTCAAGCAGAGCCAACACCTGTGCCTGTCGAGCAGCCTGTTTCTCGTGTGGAACTAGAGAAAGAACAGCAGAAAAATGCCTCTGTTGGCTTGATTTCACTAGTTGTCTTGGTGATTTTGGCAGTTTTGGCTTGGCTATTGTTTAAATAAGTAGCCTTTGCTTTACAATCAAGGCATGCGATCGCATGCCTTTGTTCATTTAGGGGGGAAGAATGTCTATTGCTCAGCTAGATACGCGTCAAGTCATTTTATTTGATTTAGATGGCACCTTGGTCGATTCTGCGACAGATTTATACCGCGCCATGAATATGAGTTTAAATGCGCTGCAACTGCCTTTGGTAACACTGGAACAAGTCCGAACGTGGGTGGGTAAGGGAACTGCGGTATTTTGTAATAGTGTTTTATCGCACTTAATGGGCGAAGTTCATCCTGAACAGCAACAACAGCTACTAAACACCTTCTTAGAAATTTATAATGCCGATCCGTGTATCGACACACAACCCTTCCCGGGCATTATTGAATTTTTGGATTGGGCAAAAGCACAACAAAAAACCTTAGTTTGTGTGACTAATAAACCTGAGCAGCCAGCTCGTGCCATTGTTGAAGCATTAGAGATGCAACACTATTTTGATGATGTGATTGGTGGAGATCGCTTTGAGGAGCGTAAACCACACCCGCGTCAATTGCTGCATTGTGTTGAGCATTATCAGGTGGAGAAGTCTCAAGTCTTGATGATTGGTGATTCTTCTAATGATGTTGAAGCCGCGCGTCGAGCGGGGATTGATTGTATTGTAGTCAGCTACGGCTATAATCATGGTGAGCCGATTGCCAATTGTCAGCCACAACAAATTGTGGATAATTTAACTGAATTGTTAAATATTTAAGTGCTTAAAACTTCGCGCTAATTGCTATAAAGGATATCAATATGAGTCAGGCTGTAATGCCCATATTTCGATGGCGACGCTAGTCAATCTACAACCGTCCTTCACTTCGTCTTATCGAAAACATTGCTACATCGAAATATAGAGAGCTTCACATGACCACTCTGACTCAATTTGAACAACTTAAAGCAGCAGGCTACAACCTCATTCCTGTATATCGCCAGCGTTTGGCCGATACCGAAACTCCATTGTCGGTATTTGCACGTTTGAAGCAGCATCAACAAGCCTATTTGTTTGAGTCTGTAGAAGGTGGTGAAAACTGGGCACGTTATTCAATTATTGGTTTGGGTGAATCTACAGTTTTCTCCTGTAATGCGGGTGAACTCACCATCCAACATGCTGACGGTTCAATCGAAAAACAAACTTGTGCACAGCCGTTTCAGTATATCCGCGATTTTCAAGCGCAATTTAAAGTGCCTACGCAAGCTGACTTGCCTGAATTGCCAAGCTTTACAGGTGGTTTGGTGGGTTATTTTGGTTACGATGCAGTGCGTTATATCGAACCGCGTTTAAAAAACGTGCCTGCAGCAGATCCAGTCGGTTTGCCTGATATTTGGATGATGTTGTCTAAAACAGTCATCGTGTTTGATAACTTAAAAGATACCTTGTTCTTAATTGTGCATGCCGATGCAGCGCAGGCAGATGCTTATGACAAGGCACAACAACAACTCGATGCACTAGAAGAAATTTTAGCAACCCCGATTAGTCTAAAAGCAGAAAAACATACGCCACCACATTTTGAATCGCTTACAGGCAAAGAAAAATTCTTGGCGACCATTGATACCGTCAAAGAATACATTCGTGCAGGCGATGTTATGCAAGTGGTGCCTGGACATCGCATGGTGTCAGATTTTGATGGTGAGCCGTTACAGGTTTATCGTGCTTTGCGCCATCTCAACCCATCGCCGTACTTATTCTTGGTACAAGGCAAAACTTTGGGCGATGATCAGCCATTTCATATTGTCGGCTCATCACCTGAAATTTTATCGCGTTTGGAAAATGGTATTGCCACTGTGCGTCCTTTAGCAGGTACACGCCCGCGCGGTAAAACCAAAGAAGAAGATTTGGCACTTGAGCAAGATTTGTTGTCGGATGAAAAAGAAATTGCCGAACACTTAATGCTGATTGACTTGGGGCGTAATGATGTCGGGCGTATCGCCAAAATTGGTAAAGTACAAGTGACTGATCAAATGGTGATCGAGCGTTATTCGCATGTCATGCATATTGTGTCCAATGTGCAAGGTGAAGTGCGTGACGATGTCGATGCTTTGGATGTTTTTCAGGCAACTTTCCCTGCAGGGACACTTTCGGGTGCACCAAAAATTCGTGCCATGGAAATTATTGATGAAGTTGAGCCTGTAAAACGTGGTGTTTTTGGTGGTGCTGTTGGTTATTTAGGCTGGCATGGCGAAATGGACATGTCGATTGCGATTCGTACCTGTGTTATTCGTCAAAATAAGGTCTATGTACAGGCAGGCGCAGGTCTAGTTGCGGACTCAAATCCTGAATCTGAATGGAATGAAACCCAAATAAAAGCTCGCGCAGTGATCAAAGCGGTTGAATTATCATCAAATGGATTGATTTTATGAGTTTTTAGCGTTTTTTTTGAAAAAAACACTTGCACGGATTTCAAGTTTTGCTAAACTGCACACCGTTCCGATACGAAACGTACGAAACACTAAGAAACGCCGGCATAGCTCAGTTGGTAGAGCAACTGACTTGTAATCAGTAGGTCCACAGTTCGAATCCGTGTGCCGGCACCATCTTAGGGAGTTTGAGTTGTTAAGTAAAGAACGAACACTGAGTAAGTGTGAAAATGGTGGGATTCCCGAGCGGTCAAAGGGAGCAGACTGTAACTCTGCCGCGTAAGCTTCGAAGGTTCGAATCCTTCTCCCACCACCATTAACTTCGATAGAAGTGGTAATTACCAACATAGATGCGGGAGTAGCTCAGTTGGTAGAGCGGCAGCCTTCCAAGCTGCATGTCGCGAGTTCGATCCTCGTCTCCCGCTCCATCGAAGGATTTGTCGCTCTTATAGCTCAGTGGTAGAGCACTCCCTTGGTAAGGGAGAGGTCTCGAGTTCAAATCTCGATAAGAGCTCCAGATACAGTTTAGCGATTATTCGCACAAGATTTTCAAAAAGCAGGCTTATTAGTCTGCTTTTCAAGTATTAGGTGTCTAGTTTTTTAGGCGATATGTCGGGGCAGAGTTTTACTCAGCATTGTGTTCGACGTAAACGAGGAAGATGAACATGGCTAAGGCTAAGTTTGAACGTAATAAGCCACACGTTAACGTGGGCACAATCGGTCACGTTGACCATGGTAAAACAACTTTAACAGCTGCGATTGCTACAGTATGTGCACGTAAGTTTGGTGGTGAAGCGAAAGATTACGCTGCTATCGACTCTGCACCAGAAGAAAAAGCACGTGGTATTACAATTAATACTTCTCACGTAGAATACGACTCTCCAACTCGTCACTACGCGCACGTAGACTGCCCAGGTCACGCCGACTATGTTAAAAACATGATCACTGGTGCTGCTCAGATGGATGGTGCGATCCTTGTTTGTTCAGCGACTGATGGTCCAATGCCACAAACTCGTGAACACATCCTTCTTTCTCGTCAGGTAGGTGTACCTTACATCATCGTATTCTTAAACAAATGCGATATCGTAGACGACGAAGAGTTAATCGAATTAGTTGAAATGGAAGTTCGTGAACTTCTTTCTACTTACGACTTTCCAGGCGACGACACTCCAGTAATCCGTGGTTCAGCACTTGCTGCACTTAACGGTGAATCAGGTCAATATGGCGAAGATGCTGTAGTTGCTCTTGTTGAAGCGCTTGATACTTACATCCCAGAGCCAGTACGTGCAATCGATCAAGCATTCTTAATGCCAATCGAAGACGTATTCTCTATTTCTGGTCGTGGTACAGTAGTAACTGGCCGTGTAGAAACTGGTATCGTGAAAGTAGGCGAAGAAGTTGAAATCGTTGGTATCAAAGACACAGTTAAAACAACTGTAACTGGCGTAGAAATGTTCCGTAAACTTCTTGACGAAGGTCGTGCGGGCGAGAACTGTGGTGTTCTTTTACGTGGTACTAAGCGTGAAGACGTACAACGTGGTCAAGTACTTGCTAAGCCAGGTACAATCAAGCCACACACTAAATTCGATGCGGAAGTATACGTACTTTCTAAAGAAGAGGGTGGTCGTCACACTCCATTCCTTAACGGTTACCGTCCACAATTCTATTTCCGTACAACTGATGTAACTGGTGCAATCCAGTTGAAAGAAGGCGTTGAAATGGTAATGCCAGGTGACAACGTTGAAATGTCAGTAGAATTAATCCACCCAATCGCAATGGACCCAGGTCTACGTTTTGCGATCCGTGAAGGTGGCCGTACTGTAGGTGCGGGTGTTGTTGCTAAAGTAACAGCATAATTATAGAATGTGTAAAACAGGTCGGGAGCTTTGGCTCTCGATCTGTGCTGTAGGTCAGTAGTTCAATTGGTAGAGCGTCGGTCTCCAAAACCGAATGTTGGGGGTTCGAGTCCCTCCTGGCCTGCCACTTTTTTTAAAAGAAGCTTGATGTCGGCTAATCTAGTCATATAATAAGTCGCGAATTCTACGACGAGTACAAAAATGTCGAATGATAAATCGCGTGACGCATTAAGCGACGCGCCAATCCCTCAAAGAAATAATTCTGCTGAAGTTGTTCAATCAGGTTCTCCATTAGACTATGTGCTATGGGGTGTTGCCTTGGTTTTATTCATCGCTTCGATGATGGTGAATCAGCATCTTCCTGCGTATTGGGCACCAGCCAATGATATTTGGGTGCGTGTTGGGGTAATTTTGGCTTGTATCGTTGTGGCTTTAGGTTTATTATACGCCACCCATCAAGGCAAAGGCTTTGTTCGTTTGCTTAAAGATTCACGTATTGAGTTACGTCGAGTCACTTGGCCTACTAAACAGGAAACTGTAACAACGTCATGGCATGTATTGATTGTTGTTGTAGTCACTTCAATTGTATTGTGGTGTTTTGACTATTTGTTAGGCTGGGCAATCAAGTTAATTATCGGGTAAAAGAGCTATGAAACGTTGGTACATTATTCATGCCTACTCAGGTTATGAAAAACAAGTGATGCGTTCGCTTAATGATCGAATCCAGCGTAGCGCTGTTGCCGATAGCTTTGGTGAAGTCCTTGTTCCTACCGAAGAAGTGGTAGAAATGAAGGATGGTAAGAAACGTAAGTCAGAGCGTAAGTTCTTTCCAGGCTATGTATTGGTTGAAATGGAAATGAACGATGAAACTTGGCACATTGTTAAAGAGTGTCCAAAAGTTTTAGGTTTTATTGGTGGTACAGCAGAAAAGCCTGCCCCAATTACGCAAAAAGAAGCTGACGCGATTCTTGCACGTGTACGCAATACTGGTGAAGCACCTCGTCCGAAGACGATGTTTGAACCAGGCGAAGAATTACTTGTGATTGATGGTCCATTCACCGACTTTAAAGGCGTGGTGGAAGAAGTTCAATACGAGAAGTCACGTTTAACGTTGACAATTAATGTATTTAATCGACCTACTCAGGTTGAGCTGGAATTTCGTCAAGTCGAAAAATCCGTTTAAGTTTGAGTGGTTGGAAAACGCCCGATTTATGATGAATCGGGCATTGTTGTTGTAACGGTATCGTTACTTAAAATATTGGGGAGCCTAGCGGCGTTTGTACCCAGAGGTAATTTGAAATGGCTAAGAAGATTGACGGCTATATCAAGCTGCAAGTTCCAGCTGGTAAAGCGAATCCATCTCCACCAATTGGTCCTGCATTAGGTCAACGTGGTGTTAACATCATGGCATTCTGTAAAGAATTCAATGCTGCTACACAAAAAGTTGAACCAGGTTTGCCAATTCCTGTAGTGATCACTGTGTACAACGACAAGTCGTTCACATTCATCATGAAAACTCCTCCTGCTGCAATTCTTCTTAAGAAAGCTGCAGGCATTCAAAAGGGTTCAGCTGTACCTAACAAAAACAAAGTTGGTAAGTTGACTCGTGCTCAATTAGAAGAAATCGCGACTACTAAAGAACCAGATTTAACTGGTGCTGATTTAGAAGCACGTGTGCGTACCATTGCTGGTTCTGCACGTTCTATGGGCTTGGATGTGGAGCTATAAGACATGGCAAAGTTAACTAAACGTCAAAAAGCCATTGCTGCTGCTGTAGAAGCAAACAAAGTTTACACTTTGGAAGAAGCAGTTGAAGTTCTAAACAACCTTCCTGCTGCTAAATTCAAAGAATCTTTGGATGTTGCGGTAAACCTAGGTGTTGACCCACGTAAATCTGATCAGGTTGTTCGTGGTGCGACTACACTTCCTGCAGGTACTGGTAAAACTGTACGTGTAGCTGTTTTCGCTCAAGGTGCTGCTGCAGAAGCTGCTAAAGCTGAAGGCGCAGACGTAGTTGGTTTCGACGACTTAGCTGAAAGCATTCAAGCGGGTAACCTTGACTTTGACGTTGTGATTGCAGCTCCGGATGCAATGCGCGTAGTAGGTAAGTTGGGTACGATTCTTGGTCCACGTGGCTTAATGCCAAACCCTAAAGTGGGTACTGTAACTCCTGACGTTGCGACTGCAGTTAAAAATGCAAAAGCAGGTCAAGCGCGTTACCGTGTAGACAAAGCGGGTATTATCCACGCTGCGATTGGTCAAGTTGGCTTTACTGCTGAAGCAGTTCGTTCAAACGTTGAAACCTTAGTTGCTGACTTGAAAAAGTTAAAGCCTGCAACTTCTAAAGGCGTATACATCAAAAAGATCACTTTGAGCTCTACTATGGGTCCTGGTCTTGTTATTGATGTACAGAACGTTTCTAACTAAGTCTGACTTAGAAAGAATTTTAAAGTCCTGAAAAGTCTCCTTCTCCCTCTGGGAGAAGGTCGGGATGAGGGTTAAACCTCTCCCTAACCCTCTCCTAGCAGGAGAGGGGGACATTCAGGCGGACTTTGAATTGGTAAATGAGAATTTATCAGCGTCAAAGACCTCAGGCGAGAGTAGTTTTATGCTGCTTTCTTAATCTTCCAGCCTGGGTAGACGCGGTGGTGTGATTTATTCCTCCTCCGCGTGTAAGTTCAGCAATGAATTTACGAATTGGGAGTGTGCTTCACGTAAGCACATAAATCACCGTTAGGAGGTTTTACAATGGCTCTTCTTATCGAAGACAAAAAACAGATCGTAGCAGAAGTTAACGAAGTTGCTTCTAAAGCGTTCTCTGCTGTTGTTGCTGACTATCAAGGTATGAGCGTTGAGCAATTAACGGCTCTACGTGTTGAAGCGCGTAAATTAGGTGTTACTACACGTGTTGTACGTAATACTTTGGCTAAACGTGCTTTTCAAGATACGCAATTCACGATCTTGAACGACAACCTTGTTGGCCCAACAATTTTAGCTTTCTCAACTTCTGAAGACGACATGGGTGCAGCTGCACGCTTGTTCGAAGAATTCGCTAAAACGAATAAAGCATTTGAACTTAAAGCTGCTGCATTTGACGGCAAACTTTATCAAGGTGCTGAAGTTAGCGTAATTGCGAATCTTCCGAACCAAGAAAAAGCGCTTACTATGCTTGCAAACGTTCTTCAAGCTCCTATTTCGAAATTGGGTCGCCTTATTACTGCGCTCAAAGAGAAAAACGAGTCAGAAGCTGCATAAGCTTAAATTTATTTCCACACCATTCAATTTCCATTTGGAGTTATTCTCATGGCTTTAACTAACGAAGAAATCTTAAACGCAGTTGCTGAAAAAACTGTTCTTGAACTTGTTGAACTTATCTCTGCTTTTGAAGAGAAATTCAATGTATCAGCTGCTGCTGTTGCTGTTGCTGCTGCTCCAGGCGCTGGCGCTGCTGCTGCAGAAGAGCAATCTGAATTCAACGTTGAGTTGACTTCTTTCGGTGCGAACAAAGTTGCTGTAATTAAAGCAGTTCGTGAAGCTACTGGCCTTGGTCTTAAAGAAGCTAAAGACATCGTTGAAGGCGCTCCTTCAGTGATCAAAGAAGCTGTTTCTAAAGAAGAAGGTGAAGAGCTTAAGAAGAAACTTGAAGAAGCTGGTGCTACAGTTACACTTAAGTAATCTTAAGGGGAGTCGATTTTTTTATAATCGACTCCAAAAAATGGCTGATGGCTCTTGGGTCATCAGCCTTTTTGCGTTACAATTATCGGCTCGATTTTTGTTTGAATGATGGGAAAACCATCGAAAACAATATAAATCAATAAAATCAAACGCTTACCAATATTTTTCCACATTTAAAAATATTGTTAAGCGTTTTAATACCACTAAAAATTGCAGCATTTGTAAAGAGTGGTGGCCATATCGGCCTGCGTAATTCCTTCTAAACCCGTTCTGCAGGCGGGTTTAGTTTACTTTCCGAGGACTCCAGATGGCATACTCATATACCGAAAAGAAACGGATCCGTAAGAATTTTGGTAAATTGCCCCAAGTAATGGATGCACCGTACTTGCTTTCGATTCAAGTCGACTCGTACCGTACTTTCCTTCAAGATGGCAAAACTCCAAAAAGCCGCGAAGATATCGGTCTCCAAGCCGCATTTCGTTCAGTTTTTCCTATAGAAAGTTATTCTGGCAATGCTGCTTTAGAATTTGTTGAGTATAGTCTTGGTAAGCCTGAGTTTGATGTACGTGAGTGTATTCTTCGCGGCTCAACTTATGCGGCACCAATGCGCGTAAAAATTCGTTTGATCATTAAAGATCGTGAAACGAAATCAATCAAAGATGTGCGTGAGCAAGAAGTCTACATGGGCGAAATGCCATTGATGACGGATAACGGTACCTTTGTGATTAACGGTACTGAGCGTGTAATTGTTTCTCAATTACACCGTTCACCAGGCGTGTTCTTTGACCACGATAAAGGTAAGACCCACTCGAGCGGTAAAGTGTTGTATTCAGCACGCATTATTCCTTACCGTGGCTCATGGTTAGACTTTGAATTCGATGCCAAAGACCTCGTTTATGTGCGTATTGACCGTCGTCGTAAATTGCTTGCGACTGTAGTGTTGCGTGCATTGGGCTATAGCAATGAACAAATCCTAGACTTGTTCTTTGAGAAAGTACCTGTCTATTTAGACATGGGTAGCTACCAAATTGACCTTGTCCCAGAACGCTTACGTGGCGAAATGGCACAATTTGACATCACTGATACTGACGGCAAAGTGATTGTTGAGCAAGGTAAACGCATTAATGCGCGTCACGTACGTCAAATGGAAGCAGCTGGTCTTGAGAAGCTTTCAGTTCCTGATGAGTACTTGTACGAACGTATTACTGCAGAAGACATCCAGCTAAAAGATGGCGATGTGATTGCTGCAAACACCTTGTTAAGCCATGAAATCATGGTGAAACTTGCAGAAGGTGGTGTAAAGCAGTTCAACATTCTGTTCACAAACGACATTGATCGTGGTTCATTCGTTGCTGACACCTTGCGTGCTGATACGACTGTTGGTCGTGAAGATGCCTTGGTCGAGATCTATAAAGTGATGCGTCCAGGTGAGCCACCAACGAAAGAAGCAGCTGAAAATCTGTTCAATAACTTGTTCTTCTCTTCTGAGCGTTATGATTTATCGCCAGTTGGTCGTATGAAGTTTAACCGTCGTTTGGGTCGTCCTTACGAAGTGGGTACAGATCAGAAGTCGCGTGAAGTTGAAGGTATTTTGTCAAATGAAGACATTACCGACGTACTGAAAACCTTAATTGAAATCCGTAACGGTAAAGGTGAAGTCGACGACATCGACCACTTAGGTAACCGTCGCGTGCGTTCAGTAGGTGAGATGACAGAAAACCAATTCCGTGTTGGTTTGGTACGTGTAGAACGTGCTGTTAAAGAGCGTTTGTCTCAAGCTGAAACAGACAACTTGTCTCCGCAAGATTTAATCAACGCGAAGCCAGTGGCTGCTGCAATCAAAGAATTCTTTGGTTCAAGCCAAATGTCTCAGTTCATGGACCAAAACAACCCATTGTCTGAAATCACCAATAAGCGTCGTGTATCCGCGCTTGGTCCAGGTGGTTTGACACGTGAACGTGCAGGCTTTGAGGTGCGTGACGTACACCAAACTCACTATGGTCGTGTATGTCCAATTGAAACGCCTGAGGGTCCAAACATTGGTTTGATCAACTCCCTGTCTGTTTATGCCAAATGTAACAATTTTGGCTTCTTGGAAACCCCATACCGTAAAGTGGTTGATGGTCGCGTAACTGATGACGTTGAGTATTTATCTGCAATTGAAGAAGTAGGTACTGTGATTGCACAGGCAGACTCTGCAGTAGATAAAGACGGCAACCTGTCTGAAGAATTCGTTTCTGTACGTCACCAAGGTGAATTCGTAC
Source organism: Acinetobacter sp. YH12131 (assembly GCF_013418635.1). Lineage (NCBI taxonomy): Bacteria > Pseudomonadati > Pseudomonadota > Gammaproteobacteria > Moraxellales > Moraxellaceae > Acinetobacter > Acinetobacter sp. YH12131. The sequence continues at coordinate 224,190 of NZ_VPBQ01000003.1, read as the reverse complement.
GTATGCCTCCTGAAAAAGTGACGCATATGGACGTATCTGCACAACAGGTTGTATCTGTAGCAGCATCACTGATTCCGTTCCTTGAGCACGATGACGCCAACCGTGCATTGATGGGTTCGAACATGCAACGTCAGGCTGTTCCAACTTTAATTGCCGACAAGCCACTTGTTGGTACAGGTATGGAAGCCAACGTAGCGCATGACTCAGGTGTATGTGTGATCGCGAAACGTGGTGGTCGTATTGAATATGTTGATGCGTCACGTGTGGTGATTCGTGTTAACGAAGAAGAAATGATCGCAGGTGAAGCAGGTGTGGATATCTACAACCTGATCAAATACACACGTTCGAACCAGAACACTTGTATTAACCAAAAAGTTTTGGTGAAGATGGGTGATAAGGTTGGTCGTGGTGATGTATTGGCTGACGGCCCATCGACTGATGGCGGTGAGCTTGCGCTTGGTCAGAACATGCGCGTTGCGTTCATGACTTGGAATGGTTACAACTACGAAGACTCGATCTTGCTTTCTGAGCGTGTACTTCAAGAAGACCGTCTAACGTCGATTCACATTCAAGAATTGTCATGTGTTGCACGTGATACCAAATTGGGTGCGGAAGAAATCACGGCGGATATTCCAAACGTAGGCGAAGCTGCACTGTCTAAATTAGACGAGTCAGGTATTGTTTATATTGGTGCTGAAGTGACTGCGGGCGATATCCTTGTAGGTAAAGTAACACCTAAAGGTGAAACGCAATTAACACCTGAAGAAAAATTACTTCGTGCAATCTTTGGTGAAAAAGCGGCTGACGTTAAAGATTCATCGCTTCGCGTGCCATCAGGTACTAAAGGTACAGTGATTGACGTTCAAGTGTTTACCCGCGATGGTCTTGAAAAAGACGAACGTGCGCAAGCAATTGAAAAAGCACAGTTAGATGCATATCGTAAAGACTTGAAAGAAGAATACAAAATCTTTGAAGAAGCTGCACGTGAACGTATCATCCGTTTATTGAAAGGCCAAGAGTCTAACGGTGGCGGTACAACCAAACGTGGCGACAAGCTTTCTGAAGATATGTTGTCAGGCTTGGCTTTAGTGGATTTACTTGAAATTCAACCAAGTGATGAAGCGATTGCTGAACGCTTAACGCAAATTCAAACCTTCTTGAAAGAGAAGAGCTTTGAAATTGATGAGAAATTTGCTGAGAAGAAACGTAAACTTTCTACAGGCGATGAGCTCACTACAGGCGTGTTGAAAGTTGTTAAGGTGTACTTGGCTGTTAAACGTCGCATCCAACCGGGTGATAAGATGGCGGGTCGTCACGGTAACAAAGGTGTTGTATCTAACATCTTGCCAGTAGAAGACATGCCGCACGATGCTAACGGTGTACCTGTTGACATCGTATTGAACCCACTAGGCGTACCATCGCGTATGAACGTGGGTCAGATTCTTGAAACACACTTGGGTATGGCAGCCAAAGGTTTGGGTGAGCAAATTGATAAAATGCTCAAACAACAACGTGAAATTGCTGAACTACGTGAGTTCCTAGACAAGATTTATAACAAAGTTGGTGGCGAGCAAGAAGATCTTGACAGCTTAACTGATGATGAAATCTTGGTATTGGCTGGCAACTTACGTGCAGGTGTTCCGTTGGCTACTCCTGTATTTGATGGTGCAGAAGAAGGTCAAATTAAAGAATTACTTGAACTGGCTGAATTACCACGTTCTGGTCAAACCGTGTTGTACGATGGTCGTACAGGCGAGAAATTTGACCGTCCAGTGACTGTAGGTTATATGTACATGCTCAAACTCAACCACTTGGTGGATGACAAGATGCACGCACGTTCTACAGGTTCTTACTCACTTGTAACGCAACAGCCGTTGGGTGGTAAGGCACAATTCGGTGGTCAGCGTTTCGGTGAGATGGAAGTCTGGGCACTTGAAGCATACGGTGCTGCATACACGCTTCAAGAAATGCTCACTGTGAAGTCGGATGACGTTGAAGGTCGTACCCGTATCTATAAGAACATTGTAGATGGTAACCATTATATGGACCCAGGTATGCCTGAATCGTTTAACGTATTGACCAAAGAGATCCGTTCTTTAGGTATCAACATTGAACTGAAAAATGGTGACTAAGCATCTCCATTAAATCTCCCTAAATCCCTCTTTATAAAAGAGGGACTTTTCCCCCTTTGAAAAAGGGGGATTAAGGGGGATTAAAACTCAGTTAAAAAACAATATTTGTGACCCAGTTGGGATGTGAAAACAGCCTCCCAGCACACGGAGAAAAAAATTGAAAGACTTGCTCGATATCATGCGCAAAAAGACGGATTCAGACGGTCATGCTCCAGTAGAGTTTGACCGCATCCGTATTGGTCTTGCGTCACCAGAAATGATTAAGTCATGGTCTCACGGTGAAGTTAAAAAGCCAGAAACCATTAACTATCGTACGTTTAAGCCTGAACGTGATGGTTTATTCTGTGCCAAAATTTTTGGTCCAGTAAAAGATTACGAATGCTTGTGTGGTAAATACAAGCGTATGAAATACAAAGGCGTCATTTGTGAAAAATGTGGCGTTGAAGTAACGACTGCAAAAGTTCGTCGTGAGCGTATGGGTCACATCGAACTCGCTTCTCCAGTTGCACACATTTGGTTCTTGAAATCATTACCAAGCCGTATTGGTTTATTACTTGATATGACTTTACGTGATATCGAGCGCGTATTGTATTTCGAATCTTATGTGGTTACTGACCCAGGTATGACGCCATTTGAGAAATATCAACTTCTCAATGACGAAGAATACTTCAATGCTCTAGAAGAGCATGGTGATGAATTCACTGCGAAAATGGGTGCTGAAGCAGTTCAAGACTTGTTAAAAGACATCGATCTTGAAGCTGAAATTGCTCGTTTACGTGAAGAAATTCCACAAACAACTTCAGAAACTAAGCTGAAAAAAGCGTCTAAGCGTTTGAAGTTGATGGAAGCGTTCAAAGAGTCGAACAACAAGCCAGAATGGATGGTGATGAATGTACTGCCTGTACTTCCACCAGATCTTCGTCCGTTGGTTCCACTTGAAGGTGGTCGTTTTGCGACGTCTGACTTGAACGATCTTTATCGTCGTGTGATTAACCGTAACAACCGTTTGAAGCGTCTTCTTGACCTTGCAGCGCCAGACATCATCGTACGTAACGAAAAACGTATGTTACAAGAGTCTGTGGATGCCTTGTTAGATAACGGTCGTCGTGGTCGTGCAATCACAGGTTCAAACAAGCGTCCGCTTAAATCTTTGGCAGATATGATCAAAGGTAAGCAAGGTCGTTTCCGTCAAAACTTACTTGGTAAGCGTGTTGACTATTCAGGTCGTTCGGTGATTACCGTTGGTCCAAACCTACGTTTACACCAGTGCGGTCTTCCGAAGAAAATGGCACTTGAACTGTTCAAGCCATTCATCTTTGCGAAACTACAAGCTTCAGGTCAAGCTACCACCATTAAAGCTGCGAAGAAAATGGTTGAGCGCGAAACCCCTGAAGTTTGGGACGTACTTGCCTCTGTGATTCGTCAACACCCAGTGATGTTGAACCGTGCGCCTACACTTCACCGTTTGGGTCTTCAAGCATTTGAACCGATCCTGATTGAAGGTAAAGCCATCCGTCTACACCCACTCGTTTGTGCTGCGTTTAACGCCGACTTCGACGGTGACCAAATGGCGGTACACGTACCATTAACGCTTGAAGCGCAATTAGAAGCGCGTGCGTTAATGATGTCCACCAACAACATCTTGTCTCCTGCGAACGGTGAACCAATCATCGTACCATCTCAGGACGTGGTGTTGGGCTTGTATTACATCACGCGTGATGCAATCAATGCCAAAGGTGAAGGCATGGTGTTTGCAGATACGCACGAAGTAAACCGTGCACTTGCAACGGGTCAAGTTGACTTACACGCTCGCGTAAAAGCACGTGTACACCAAACCGTAATCAATGAAAATGGTGAGCGTGAGCAACAAACTATTGTTGTAGATACGACACCAGGTCGCTGCTTGCTTTGGGAAGTTGTGCCTGAAGGTTTAAGCTTCGAGCAAATTAACCTAGAGATGAACAAAAAGAACATCTCAAAGTTAATCAACTCTTGCTACCGTAAATTAGGTCTAAAAGACACGGTTATTTTTGCAGACCAATTGATGTACTTGGGCTTCCGTCAAGCGACACGTTCAGGTGTTTCTGTGGGTATGGAAGACATGGTTATTCCACCACAAAAACAAGCAATTATTGAAAAAGCAGAAACTGAAGTTCGTGAAATTGAACAACAGTTCGAGCAAGGCTTCGTAACTGCGGGTGAGCGTTATAACAAAGTGGTCGATATTTGGGCACGTACCAACGACCAAGTTGCTAAAGCGATGATGGACAACTTGTCATTCACAACTGTGAAAAACAAACAGGGTGAAGACGAGAAGCAAAAATCATTCAACTCGATCTACATGATGTCGGATTCAGGTGCGCGTGGTAGTGCGGCACAGATTCGTCAGTTGGCGGGTATGCGTGGTTTGATGGCGAAACCAGATGGTTCGATCATTGAAACGCCAATTAAAGCGAACTTCCGTGAAGGTTTGACGGTACTTCAGTACTTCATTTCAACTCACGGTGCGCGTAAAGGTTTGGCCGATACCGCATTGAAAACAGCGAACTCAGGTTACTTGACACGTCGTTTGGTTGACGTTGCACAAGACTTGGTAATTACTGAGCCAGATTGCGGTACTTATGGCGGTTTAGTGATGACACCATTCATTCAAGGTGGTGATGTCATTGAAAACCTTGGTACGCGTGTATTAGGTCGTGTAACTGCAGAAGATGTGAAGAAAGCGGGTTCAGACGAAGTTATTCTGCCACGTAACACACTCATTGATGAAAAACTTGCTAACTTCTTAGAAGAGCAAGGTGTCGATGAAGTAAAAGTACGTTCAGTGGTATCTTGTGAATCGACCTTTGGTGTATGTGCGAAGTGTTATGGTCGTGACCTAGCACGTGGTCACTTGGTGAATCCAGGTGAATCTGTGGGTGTAATGGCTGCTCAATCGATTGGTGAGCCAGGTACACAGTTAACCATGCGTACATTCCACGTGGGTGGTGCGGCAAGCCGAACTTCTGCAGCCAATAGCGTACAAGTGCGTAACAAAGGTTCAGTACGTTTCCATAACGTGAAAACTGTACAACACGCTAAAGGTCACTTGGTATCTGTTTCACGTTCAGGTGAAATTGGTATTGCCGATGAGTTAGGTCGTGAGCGTGAGCGTTATAAACTGCCATACGGTGCGTCAATCTTGCTCAAAGATGGCGAAGCGGTAGAAGCTGGCGGTATTGTGGCGACTTGGGATCCACACACGCATCCACTTGTGACCGAAGTTGCGGGTAAAATCCGTTTCAGCCAAATTGCTGATGGCGTGACTGCAACCTCGAAAACTGATGATGCAACAGGTATGACCACAGTTGAAATCTTGCCAGTGACTTCACGTCCTGCGTCAGGTAAAGACTTACGTCCTGCTGTGGTATTAGACACTGTGGATGGTGGCGAACAGTTCTACTTCTTGCCACAGAACACGATTCTTTCTGTCCGTGATGGCGAAAATATCGGTGTGGGTGACGTTATTGGTCGTGTACCACAAGAATCTTCACGTACTCGTGATATTACCGGTGGTTTACCACGCGTTGCAGACTTATTTGAAGCACGTAAACCAAAAGAGCATGCGATTCTTGCAGAAGTGTCAGGTATCGTGAGCTTTGGTAAAGAAACCAAAGGTAAGAACCGTTTAGTGATTACACCAGATGATGGCTCTGAGATTTACGAAGAGTTGATTCCAAAATGGCGTAACATCAACGTGTTTGAAGGTGAGCATGTGAACCGTGGTGAAACCATTTCTGATGGTCCACAAAACCCACATGACATCTTACGCTTGAAAGGTGAAGTGGCATTAACCAACTACATCGTGAACGAAGTTCAAGACGTTTACCGCTTACAAGGTGTAAAAATTAACGATAAGCACATTGAAGTCATCGTGCGTCAAATGTTGCGTAAAGTTGAAATCACCGATGGTGGCGATACGAGCTTCATCAAAGGCGAACAAGTGGATTACATTCGCGTGGTACAAGAAAACCAAGCTGTACTTGCACAAAACAAGTTCCCAGCGAAGTTTGAACGTCAATTGATGGGTATCACCAAAGCATCGCTTTCAACAGACTCGTTCATTTCTGCTGCATCGTTCCAGGAAACTACACGTGTGTTAACTGAAGCGGCTGTAACAGGTAAAGAAGATGATTTACGTGGCTTGAAAGAGAACGTTGTTGTGGGTCGTTTGATCCCAGCAGGTACGGGTCTTGCTTACCACTTAGAGCGTCGTCGTCAAGAAGCTGAAGCTGCTGAATTGGCATTAGTGAATGATTTCTCTGATGTAGATCAAGCATTAAGCCAAGCATTTAGCGATGAATTTAACGATCTCTAATTCGTTTTAAAGCATCATTTAAAGACGCCTTTCGAGGCGTCTTTTTTTTGCCAACGTTTTAGTTGCATATTTTGCTTTAATAAAGCCGCAATATTGCATATAGTGAATTAAGAACAATTTAAAAATATCAAGAAAACTAAGGGGATAGCTTATGCAATTTAGAGGACTGACACTGTGTTTATCGGCAATGCTACTGAGTGTGTCTGTTTCGGCTGCACCAATGCCAAACAGCATTGTGGTGAAAGACAAAGCCATTGTGCCTATTCTAAAAACTGAAGTGATTCGTACAGTGACAGGTGAAAAGCCTATACGCCATGTAGAAGCCACGATTTTTGAAGTGAGCAATCAGGGTAAAGATATTGTGGCAAAGGAAGTTGTTTTTGATGATGATCAAGCACAGTTTTCAGAGAAACAATTGGGTATTCCTGTGATTCAAAAAGGTGGGGTGATTGTACCAACCTCAAAAATTGAGTTGAATAAAACCCTAAAGCAGGATGGTAAAGTCATTTCTGAAGTGAAAACGATTGATGCAGAAGGCATGGAATATAAGCAGGGGCAGGCGCCAATTCATCGCACATTAAAACTGGATCGGGTCAAAACGCCTGAAAGCAAAGAAACAGTTTCTCATGCTGTGTTTACTGAAGATGGACAAACCACAAGAGATGTCGTGCTTTTGGAAGAAGATGTTGCTGAATCATCTATTCAGCCTTAAGTCTTTTACAGAAATACCTTCATCTTGCTGTGCTTGGTAACAGTTTTTTCAAAGTTGTTACCGCAATATGCACTAAGCTGAGAGCGAATAGACCGAGGGGGAGTGATCACCATGAAAAAAGTATTGAGTGTATTGGCAGTTGCAACTGTATCGACCATGTTAATGGCGGGTTGTGAGAGCATGAGTTCAAATGACCAACGTATTGGTGCAGCAGCATTAGGCGGTGCCGTTGGTGGCGCAGCGGGTAACAGCGTAGGTGGTAGTGTTGGTGCAGCAGCAGGCGCAGGTGCAGGTGCAGCAGTTGGAAGTAAAACCCAAGATGGTTCTAACCGTAACGCAACCTATAGTGGAATTGGCGGTGCGATTGGTTCAATTTTAGGTAAAGAAGTGATAGGTGGTAATGCAGGCGCTGCAATCGGTGGTGCTGTTGGTGGTGGTGCTGGTGCAGCCATCGAGCAAAAGCGTTAATCTGAATACGAACAGCCATGCCATCCTACTGAAGTATTTATATTTCAGTACATCCAACGCAGAGTCTTATGATTCTGCGTTTTTTATGCGCTAGCTGAAAAATTAATGCGTTTGGATAAATTGATTGACTGCTTGAGTATAAGCATTATTTTGTCCCAATGACTTGTTGATTTCAGCATGTGAAAGTCGGACAGGCAATAACTGGGTTTGAGTTCCGAATTTCTGTGCTTGTTGAATAAATTGTCGAGCTTGAGTACAGGGTTGATCTGCACGGATGGTTGAGCACACCGCGAGAAATGCAGGTAAAGCTTGATGTAGCTGAGCTATCGGAGAAAGGGCTTTCCAGTTGGAAGGTTGATCACCAAAGGCTTGATCATAAAAACGTGCATGACGTGTTTGCATTATCTTTTCTATATCATAAGCCGCGCTATCTAAAGCAACTGTAGCACGCCAAGGCTGTGGCTGGGGTGCCAGCCAATGGGGGCGAACGGTTAATAGACTGACCAGGTGTGCGCCCGCAGAATGTCCCATCAGCACCAAGCGTTTTGAGTCAGCATGCCAATGCGGTGCCTGATTTTGGATATAAATAAGCGCTTGGGCGATATCCTGAGTTTGCTGCTGTACGGTCACATCTGGAACTAATCTATAGTTGATAGACACAAAAATCCAGTTTTGCTTGGTCCAGTAACTCAGCTTATTTTTGACCACAGCAGCATGATTTTTATCACCCATTTTCCAAGCACCGCCATGGACCATCATCATGAGCGGGGCTGGTGTTTGATCTGTGAGTACTTTGGCAGGGAAATAGACATCCATCACTTGTTGAGGATGAGATCCATAAGCCACATTTTTCAAAGTCTGGACTTTGGTAAATGTATTCGGCACCAAAGCATGGAGGGATGTCGATGAATAGAAACAAAGTAGGGAAAAGATTGGCACAAGATTTTTTTTCATTTTAATGATCCTTTAATTTTAAATACTATCAATGTTTATAATTTTTATGATCCACTGATGTATCAACAGTAATACGTTAATTAATTCATACCTGCTAAAAAAGAGTTGCGAAGTTTGTCGGTGATATCGATCTTTTTGTCTTTTGGTTAAAATAATATTACCAACAACGTAGAATCATTAGATTCTGCATTTTTATGTGAGCTAAAAATTACGTTGCTACGGCTTTGGGCTTTTTACGTCGGATATATAAAGTTTTATGCACTTCTGCAATTCGAACACCTGATTCATCGACAATATTGAGCGTATATTGACGTGTAACAGGCGCATAGTCTTCTGCGAGTTGTTTAATTTCTTCGACTTCAGCGGCACTCAGGCGAATATCGGCATAGACTGTACTGCGCCCAGGGGCTAGGAAATGAATCGTCGCAGCTTTATCCCAAACAATATATTTTGAACCCAAGTGATGCATCAGAATTAACATATAAAATGGATCGACCATGGAATAGAGACTGCCGCCAAAATGCACCCCGACAATATTTTGATTTTTGCGGGTGAGTGGCATTTTGACACGGACATGGTGGTTGGCTAAATCGATTTGATCAATTTCAATACCTGCACCCCGATAGGGTGGGTACCGATTTAAAAAGTATTTAGAAACGATAGGAAGTTGCTGCAATTTTTTGATGAGGTTCATGGGAAATTTTATAGAGCCTTAAGTAGATTTTTCTTATATTAGTATGAAATTTGAGCAAGCCAATGGCATATTTTGTTATTCTCAAGAGCAATCATGTCAACAATAAACAACAGGATGTTTATGCAAGCACAAACGCAATGGATTGAAACCTCAGATTATCAACAGCTCTATGTCAAAACTTGGGGTGAAAAAACAGCACCTGCATTGATTTTGCTGCATGGCTATCCAGATAACCAAGAAGTCTGGGAACGAGTGATTGCCGTGTTGGTACAAGATTTTTATGTGGTGAGTTATGATGTGCGCGGTGCGGGACAATCCTCCATTCCTAAATCCATTCGTGCCTATAGCTTGGCTCAATTGGCTGCAGATTTAATGGCTGTTGCTAATGCCGTTTTGGGGCAGCGTGCATTTCACTTGGCAGCTCATGACTGGGGTTCAATTCAGTCTTGGGAAGCTGTAACTGATCCAGATTTAAAAGGACGAATTTTATCTTACAGTACTATTTCAGGCCCATGTTTGGATCATGCAGCGTTTTGGATGCGTAAGCAGTTTTCTGAAAATAAAATTAAATTTTTCAAACAAATGCGTAAATCTTGGTATATTGCTGCTTTCCAACTTCCTGCACTTGCGCCTGCAGTTTGGCAGTTCTTTCAACCAAAGCAGTGGCGTCAGGTAGTGATGCGTTTAGAACGTGATCAAGATATTCCGGTCAATCCTAATATCAGTAAAGATGGGCGATATGGCGTCAATTTATATCGTGCCAATTTTATGCCACGTTTATTTAAGCCGCGGCAGCGTTACGCAATTTGCCCTGTGCAAGCTATTCTCTTGAAATATGATCAATTTGTGGGTGCTGAATTGATTGATGAAATGCCACGCTGGGTAGATGATTTTCAACGTGTAGAATTGGCTGCCAATCATTGGGCAATTCTCAGTCAGCCGCAAGCTGTTGCTGCTGCCATACGTGACTTTGCTTATAAGCATGAAAATCAGTAATTTTTGCGTGATCATACTTAGATTCATTTGTCGGAGTTGAAGGTTTGGTCAACTCCATCATCCATAATCTCTGATAAAATAGCTTCTTTTTTGAATTTCATCTCTTATGTTCGCAATTCTTGCTGCCATTGCAATCATGTTCGGATTGTCGTTGGCTCGTGTGCCTGTGGTTTTTGCCTTGGTTATTGGTGCAGTTTCAGGTGGTTTACTGGCTGGTTTAGGCTTACAAGGCACTTTAGATGCGTTTAATAATGGCTTAGGTGGTGGCGCTAAAATTGCCTTGGCTTACGGTATTTTAGGTGCATTTGCTTTGGCTTTGGCACGGTCAGGTTTACCAGACTTATTGGCGTATAAACTGATTCGCACCTTAACAGGTAGCAGTAATACTAAGGTACAAAACCGCGTTAAATATCTGATTTATTTTACTGTGGCTTTGGCAGCGGTATTTTCACAGAACTTAATCCCTGTACACATTGCATTTATTCCTGTATTGATTCCACCTTTATTAAGTGTTTTCAATCATTTAAACCTAGACCGTCGTGCAGTGGTTTGTTTGCTGACTTTTGGTTTGGTTGCCACCTATATGTTTGTTCCTGTGGGTTTCGGTGCAATCTTTCTGAATGATATTTTGGCGCACAATATCAACACCTTTGGTGCTCCGTATGGTTTTGCCATTCAAAATGAAGATATTCCTGCTGCCATGTTTATTCCTGTGTTTGGGATGTTTATTGGGCTATTGATCGCGTTGTTTGTGAGCTATCGTAAGCCTCGACATTATCAAGATGTGCAGGTAGAGCGTACCCAAAGCATTTCGAGTGAGCTCAATGCAAATACCGCCGCGCCAACCCTACAAGCGCCTCAGATTGCAAAATTTACCTTGTGGATGGCAGTGTTTGCGATTATTGCAACCTTGGCGGTGCAATTGTATTCAGATTCGATGATTCTGGCAGGTTTGGTGGGTGTTGCCATTTTAAGCTGTGCGGGAATTTTCAAATGGAAAGAAGCAGATGATGTGATCATTACAGGTATGCGTATGATGGCACTCATCGGCTTTATTATGATTGCTGCACAAGGTTTCGCTTCAGTGATTGAAGCTACTAATCAAGTGCCTGCTTTGGTAGAAGCGTCGGTGGAATGGATTGGCAATAGCAAAGCTTTGGCTGCATTTTTAATGTTATTGATTGGTTTGTTAATCACCTTGGGGATTGGCTCATCTTTCTCTACCGTGCCTATTTTAGCGATTATTTATGTGCCTTTATGTTTGCAGTTCGGTTTTAGCCCTGCAGCAACCATTGCGATTATTGGTACAGCAGCAGCCTTAGGAGATGCGGGTTCTCCAGCATCGGATTCAACCTTGGGGCCAACTTCGGGTTTAAATATGGATGGGCAGCACGACCACATGAAAGACAGTGTGGTACCGACTTTTATTCACTTTAATATTCCACTGATTATTTTTGGCTGGATTGCAGCGATGGTGCTGTAAATCATCACCAAAATTTGTAAGCACACGTGTTCAGAATAGACTGGGCACGTTGCAGCATCGTGCTAAAACGACAAGAAGAATCTTCCTCAAATTCATCCTCAAATCTGCCTATTGAAACCCAATACAAAATTCAAACTCTCTAACAAAATGATCCATTTTTCGTTGTAATTAACTTCTAATATTAGAATGAAGATGATTTTAATTCTCTTTATTTAATTTTAATAATTTTTATTAATTTCCTGTGATTTAAAAATATAAAACCTGAGTGAATTAATCAATTTAAAATAAATTTGTTTTAATTTTTAAATAAATATAAGATGTATTTCAAATAAACCTTTTAATATATTTTTTAAGTAAAATTGAGTAATATAGTCGGGAAATAATAATATAAACTTTATTAATTAACTCGGGTTTTAAAACCAAGTAATTTGGTCTATTTAAAATAAATTTATATAATAATGAATAGTTTATAAAATAATTAAAATATTATGTTTAATATGTGTTGCATATTAATAGTGGTCGTGTTTAATATTAATTAAGCGTTAAGATTTTTATTCTAAAGGTGGTTTTGAAATGTTAAAGCAAGTTGCTCTAATTGCATTAATGGGGATGTCTGCTTCTGCAATGGCAGGTCAATGGCAAGTTAAGGTTGGTGGTTCTGTTTTAGCACCTACTACTTCAAGTACAGTACAACAATTAGGTGGTATTGAGGTTGAAGCAGATCATGAATATGCGTTTACCCCTTCAGTAGAATATTTCTTTAATGACAATATCTCTGCCGAGTTATTACTTGCAACTCCAATCAGCCATGATGTGTTAGTGAATGGCGATTCAGCTGTTAAAATTAAGCATTTACCACCAACATTGACTGCTAAATATCATTTTAAAAATTCAACTGGTTTTACGCCATACATTGGTGTGGGTGGTACAGCATTTGTGGCATGGGATGAGCGTACCAACGGTTTAGGCAATACTGATGTTAAGGTAAAAGAAGATTTTGGTTTTGCTGGTCAGGTTGGTTTTAACTTCCAGCCAGCTGATGCGAAAAACTGGGGTGTATTCTTTGATGCGCGCTATGCACAGCTTAGCCCTGAAGTTACTTTAAGCGGTGATATTGCAACTAAGTTTGATTTGGACATCGATCCAATGGTGTACACCATCGGTTATAGCTACAAATTCTAATAATTGCTAGCTCTTTATAATAATAAAAATCAGCGCAACCCCATCTTTATGATGGGGTTTTTTATTGCAAAAAATAACAAATGTGCAAAATGAAAAGATTGAGCGTATAGGCAATGTTCATTTAAATTTTGAAGAATAAAGTAGAGTATGAAGAATAAGGAAATATCATGTTTATAAAGTATAGTTGGATTTTTTGTGCCTGTTTTATGCTCAGTTCATTTGCTCATGCAGCTAGTTTTTCTTGTGAAAAAGCCAAAACACAAACAGAACATGCCATTTGTGAACATCGTGCGGTCAATGATGCCGATGTGAAAATGGCAACCACCTATCGTATAGTCAGTCGTTTGGTCGCCATGGGGACGCGTTCACAAATCCGTGATGAACAATTTCGCTGGTTAGAGTTGCGTGATCGTTGTGGCGCTTCCGTCGATTGTTTAACCCAAGTGTATAATTTGCGTCAGCAGAAATTAGAGGATCATTTAAATCAGGTCTATCAACGTGCGCCTTTTTAAATTTTTCTGGGTTTAGGCTTGAAAAATCAAGCAATCACTCCAATTCATTAACACATCCAACAATAACCATGTTTATGATTTTAAGGAGTGATGAATGAGCGAGCACAGCCAAAAACACAGTTTCCAAGCCGAAGTGGCGCAGTTATTACATTTGGTGACCCATTCTCTTTATTCCAACCCTGAAATTTTCTTGCGTGAACTGATTTCTAACGCATCGGATGCCTGTGACAAATTACGTTTTGAGGGTATCAATCATCCTGAATATTATGAAAATGATCCTGATTTACGTGTGCGTATTCGCTTAGATCAAGATCAGAAAACCCTGACCATTTCAGACAATGGCATTGGTTTAAGCCAACAGGAAGCGATTGAACATTTGGGTACCATTGCCAAATCGGGCACCAAAGATTTTATGTCGAAATTGACAGGCGATCAAAAAGCCGATGCGCAATTGATTGGTCAATTTGGTGTGGGTTTTTATTCAGGTTTTATCGTGGCGGATAAAATTACTGTGGAATCACGCCGTGCAGGATTGGCTGCAGATGAAGCCGTGCGTTGGAGCAGCACGGGTACTGGCGAGTTTGATGTTGAGCAAATTCACAAAGCAGAACGGGGTACCGATATTATTCTGCACTTGCGTGAAGATGCGCTGGATTATTTAGAAAGCTACAAAGTTAAGCAGATCATCAATAAATACTCTGATCACATCAGTTTGCCAATTCAAATGCAGAAAGAAGTATGGCAGCAAGAAGAAGCAGCTGAAGGTGAAACACCGAAAGCAGGTCAGTATGTGAAAACTGATGAATGGGAAGCAATTAACTCGGCCAGTGCGTTGTGGACGCGCAATAAAAACGAAATTAGTGAAGAACAGTACATTGAGTTTTATAAAAACCTCAGTCACGATTTTGACGCACCATTGGCATGGGCGCATAACCGTGTTGAAGGCAGTACTGAATACACTCAGTTGTTGTATGTGCCAAGTAAAGCACCGCACAACATTTTTACTCGTGAAGCCAAAGCGGGGATTAAATTGTATGTGAAGCGCGTATTTATTATGGATGAGGCAGACAACCTGATCCCGAACTATCTACGTTTTGTACAAGGTGTGGTGGACAGCGCCGATTTGCCATTGAACGTGAGCCGTGAGTTATTGCAAGAAAGCCGTGATGTTAAAACCATCCGCGAAGGCAATACCCGTCGTGTGTTGACCATGTTGGACAATTTAGCCAAGTCTGAAGATGAAAAAGACCAAGAAAAATTTAAGCAATTCTATCAAGAATTTGGTTCAGTTTTAAAAGAAGGCTTAGGCGAAGACTTTGGCAACCGTGAACGTATCCTGAAATTATTACGCTACGCTACTTCAAGTAATGATGACATCAGTACCTCATTGGCGGACTATAAAGCGCGAATGAAAGAAGGTCAGAAAGCCATTTACTACGTTACTGCAGACAACTTGAACGCAGCAAAGCATTCTCCACAGTTGGAGTTGTTTAAGAAAAAAGGCATTGAAGTGTTGTTGATGGCAGAACGCGTAGACGAGTGGGCGATGAACTTTGTGCAGGAGTTTGATGGCACGCCAATGCAAAACGTATCTAAAGGTGCGGTTGATTTAGGCGATCTACAAGATGCTGAAGAGAAGAAAGCTTTAGACGCGGCTGCAGAACAATTTAAACCTGTGGTTGAGCAATTGTCTGCATCTTTAAGCGGTAAAACCAAAGAAGTGCGTGTGACTACACGTTTGGTTGATTCCCCTGCTTGTTTGGTAACAGGTGAAGGTGAGCTGTCGCCACAATTGATTCGTATGTTAAAGGATGCAGGACAAGCTGTACCTGATATGAAGCCAATTTTGGAAATCAATCCAGAGCATCCATTGGTGAAAAAATTACAGGACTCCAATCAATTTGATGATTTGGCGCATGTGATTTTTGATCAAGCTGTGATTGCTGAAGGTGGCTTGCCTGAAGACCCAGCGGAATATGTGAAACGTATTAATAGCTTACTGTTAAAGTAAGTCTGCTTTCGCATGAACATGATCGATGATGCGTTGTACAAATAATGCATCGTCATCTTGCAAGATCATCTTGCAAAAAAACCAAGTCCTGTTCGCAAGACTTGGTTTTTTAATTTGGCTTGATTGTAGATGTTACCTGTTTAGAAAATGGCTTCTAAACGCACTAAAGCACCGAGATAATGATTACGATCTGCGCGATCATCATTTAAATAATTGACATCGCCCTGAATAAAGAACCATTCACGTAAAAATGGTTGACGCCAAGAGACAAATGGCCCCCAACGATTTAAACGTAAGTCATCATCGTCATAATAACCGCCTGTATAAATGCCATAGTTAAAGCGGTTGCCTGCAAAGAATTGATGTTGTCTAAAGGTGTAGTTGTCCCAAACCAAATCATCATCTTGTTCATCGGCATAGGTCAGGCTAAATTGATTGGACAAGAAAGCCTGATTGGGGCGTGCGTGCGTGAGCTCCAAGTTGGT
Source organism: Acinetobacter sp. YH12131 (assembly GCF_013418635.1). Lineage (NCBI taxonomy): Bacteria > Pseudomonadati > Pseudomonadota > Gammaproteobacteria > Moraxellales > Moraxellaceae > Acinetobacter > Acinetobacter sp. YH12131. The sequence continues at coordinate 208,204 of NZ_VPBQ01000003.1, read as the reverse complement.
TCTGAGATAATTTTCACTGTCGATGCCATAACGATAAATTTGTTCGGCATGAAAAGAGAAATCATTTTCCAAAGTCCAGTCTTTAGAGGCTTTTAAACGCAGATAAATATCATCGCCAGAACGTACCCCTAAATCGACATCTGTTTCAAAAGGTAGACGCTCGGCAAAGTTCGACCAACGTAATGCCAGAGAACTGTTGTCTTCACGGCTACGTTTGCTGTCTACAGTTTTGTCTGCATCATGCGCTGGGTTTTCGTTGGTAATGGCGACGTTATTTTGCAATTCGTTATCGAGCGAGTCATCACCAAAGACCACACTGAGTTTATTTTCAAGCGTAGGCAGTTTGATTTTCCCGCGAATACGAGGTTTGACTTCATATTCATTATGCTTATCCCAACTGCTATCGACCAAAACCCGCAAAGTGGCTGAGGCAGGCTGTTCAGGACTTGGTTCACCAAACCAGTTATCCAGTTTATGTGCTGTTTTATCTGCCCAGTTGCGAATATTTTTTTGACGTTGATCGAACCAAGTTAAATGTTCCGTTTCTGCGGTGGCAGGTACAATGGATTCATTGGATTGTTCGGGTAACACCGTCGGTGTGGCATCAATCCAACGTGGAATCGTGTAATAAAAACCGTTTTTATCTGCTGCACTTGGCGGAGCGACAGGCAATTCATAAGGTGGCAGTGACGTATGGGCTTGATCCACTGCTTGAGTTGATTCTTGTGCAAAAGTGATGCCTGCGACCCCACTTAAGAGACAGCTTAATATAAAAGGCGATGTGTGCTTTATTCTTGACATTATTTACTGATCTTTAAGCCATTTTTGTTAGTGTTGAAAATCTATGAGATAAAAGCAAGACTTGGCTACAAAATCATAATATAAACGGCAGTTTTTAGGCAGAAACCTCTTTTTCTTGATACATTTGAAGTGCTTGGCATAACTGCAAAGCATCAATCGGTTGCTGTAATTGGGAGATGACTTTTTGAATCATTTGCCAACTAATACCTTGTTGTCGATCTAATAAAATGTGCGGTATAGCTTGTTCAGTACGGGACAGTTGTAAGCGCTTTTGACCATGAATCACACGAATTTTTTGTCGTTCTTTCAGTAAAATCAAAGGGGTATGACTCTGTGCTTCACTTTCTTCAAACTGAATAAACTTAGTAGTTTGAATGTGCTGTATCGGAATGAAAGGAAAATAATGCTCTTGCTGCCACACGATTTGAGCATCATGACTATAGCATTGAAAAAGCTGATCGAAATCAAATAAATGTTCTTGTAATTTTTCCCAAGAAATTACACGTATTGCTGCAATTTCATGTTCAAACTGTTGGCAAAAGTTTTGAGTCAAACGAATCGCTTGCATTTGATCTAATGCGCCAAGCAGTACCACATATTTAATAAAGCGTCCTTGCGTATTGGTTTGTTCTGCCAAATATACCGCACGCGCCAACACCTGTTGCTGATCTTCTTCGGGATCAGACAAATGCACCAATACATCGGCATATTGCGTGACTTCTGGCGCTTCAGGCAAAAAGACCCGATACAACTGTGCTGACTCATTTTGGCTAAGATTGAGCGCAGAAATGGGGCAACTATATTGGCTTAACAATAGATTATAAGCTGGGTTGACGCTTGGTTTTTGCGTGCCAGCCGTCATCTGGGCAGTATCTATTGTCGTTGCATCAGGCTGAGTTATATCCAATGTTGCATTGGAAATGATCGTTTGGTCTGCTGTCGGTTCAATTGTAAGTTCATCTTTAGCCACGTCCACAACTTGAGTATCAGACGAGGCAACTTCTTCTGTAGCGATGTGGTCTCTAATAAAGTCAAATTGAATTGGCGGATCTGCAGCTTTATTTTCTTCTGGGTCTACAGTGGCAAAAATTGGTTGAGTTTGTGCTGCTTCTATCGTTACAGTTTGAGCAGCTTCTAGCACAGCAGCTTGCTTGAGTTCTGCATCGGTTTGAAGGCAGTGATATTGTTGCTGCTGTTCCAACATCCAGCGATAGACCTGCTCTAAATCTTGAAACTCACTTAGTAAAGCAGTGCGGTCAGCAGCAGGAATTAACCAAATTTGCCAACCTGCTCTCGGTTGATACAAAAATCGCCCAGCCTGCTTCAGGTTGTTGATAAAGTGCTGTTTCAAGTGCTTCAAGTTGTGTAAATACACCACGAAAAGATTGTGCATATAAACTTTGTTCTGCAAAAGTTACCGCAGTTTGAATTGGATTTTGTGAGGCTTTAAATGTGAGCAACTGTTTTTGAAAAATCGGTTCATCGCACAGCATAAAAATTTCTTTAATGCGTGCTTTGGCTTTGGCTGTTTCATACAGACTGAGTCTTTTATGCGTTAAAGCATCAATTAAGTCGCGTAATTCTTTAATCAACAGTGATTTTTCTAGTGTATTCATTGATGCATACTTAAATATGTTGTTGTGCTTTTTCCAAATAATCTGCCAAGACAATATTCAGAGCCAATTCAATCAATTTATATTCTGCCGATTGTGGTTGAGGATAGCGTTTGGCTAATTCGATTAAATGGCTGACCTCAATCGCTTGAGGTGGAATTTTTCTTTGTATAAGTGCTTGAAGTTGTTGCATAGGCATCTGCTATAGCAATGAAAAAAAATCACTTTAATTATATGGATTTAATTAAAAAATACATGCTAAAAATTGTCAGCTTTTGTGCTTTTTTAGACATTATTGACAAAAAATGCGCTTTTTATATGAAAAATAATCAAAAAAATTTAAATCGCAGTGCCAAAAAAGTATTAGCAATTGGGTAGAACACAGTTTTTAGATGTTGCATGGACGATTTAAAGCAAATTTAGCATTAGAAAAACAAACAGCAGCCTGCTTTAGACTGCTGTTTGGGGAGAGAAATGGGAGGGATTAATACAGCTAAAATTAGTGGATAAAACGCGTAACTTAAGCTGCCTTTTGCGAAGTTGGTTCATTTACAACAGCTTCAGATGCAGCCGATTCTGTATTCACTTTTTGAGTTGGAAAATCAGGTACATGCACAATTTGAGCAGATACATTTGCAGCAATTGCTAAAAGTGAAACCATCAAAACAGATTTAAACATATTCATGGGAATATCCATCCAAAGTGTTAATGTCTAGGCAGAAGAATAGACATCGTAGGGAGATCAAACGAAATAAAAAATTCACATGAATCATAACAAAGTTTAAAATTTACAAAATGATCATTTCGGCAATTATTTTAAAAATAGCAATATAAAACAATATATTAGAGTTTTAGCTCTAGTTTTTTGTGTAGGCTTAAATGGTTGAGATGTCTGCAAAATTTGTATTTAGATAAGTCTGAAATGCGGGTGAATGGTGACAGTTTTTGACAGTGTGAAATCATGTAATGTTTTGGCTGTGATTGGTTAAACAGTCTAAAAATGCGGTTTTTTTAATCTATGATGGAATTCCAATAACGATAAAGGACAGTGAGAAAATCATGGCAATTGCAAAAGTAGTTGAAGTTAATTCAAGCAGTACAAAAAGTTTTGAAGACGCGATTCAGACTGGAATCGCTAAAGTGACAGAAACAATTAAAAATGTCCAAGGGGCGTGGATTAACGAACAAAAAGTGGTGGTTAAAGACAATCAAATCACGGAGTATCGGGTCAATTTAAAAATCAGCTTCTTGGTTGAATAACACCTCGCTTCATTAACGAAGCATAGTAAGATGACAACTAACCGAAGCATGGTTGCGGGGCAAAGCTGGAACTTTGACCCATTTTAAAAGCACAAAAAATCCCGTAATGGGATTTTTTTGTGCGTCTAATCAGCCGGAAGAACACTATTCAGCCTTGTCTGTATTTCAATCTTAAGCTTTAGGTTCAGATACATCGCATTGTTCTGCATCGCAGCTTGCTGCATCTTCAAGCTCTAGCTCGCTTGCTGTTTCAAGGGCTTTTTGCAGAACTTGCACAAAAACTTCGCGTGGCTGCGCACCTGCTAAAGCAATACGCTGATCAAATACGAAGAACGGTACGCCAGTGACGTTTAATTGTTCACGTGCAACTTCTTGGTCAAATTTTACAAAGTCGGCATATTCGTCAGAATCCAAAACATCATCCACTTCTACAGGGTTCAGCCCAATACGTGATGCAACATCTTCCAGTGTTTCACGCTCGCCAATTGCCAAACCTTGAGTCATATAGCTATAGAAAAAAGCTTCTTTGGCTTCGCTGCCCAAGCCTTTACTTTGCGCCAAATGCACCAAACGATGGGCATTAAAGGTATTGCCAGAGTTGGCATTTTCCCATTGAAAGTCAATGCCTTCAGCTTTTGCCATTTCGGCAATATTACGCTGCATGTCTTCTACTTCGGCAAGGCTGCGCCCATATTTTTGTGCCAAACGCTCTGAATTGGACACTTCCTGACGCGGTGGCGCATCTGGATCAAGTTCAAAGCTGTGCCAATGCACTTCTAATTCTACACCTGCTTCTTCAGCAGCAGCCTCTAAACGTTTTTTGCCGATATAGCAAAACGGGCAAACAATATCTGACCAAATATCAACGCGCATGAACAATCTCAAATTCTGTTTTTTACTAAGATGGGGATGTTACATAAAATTTAAAGCATAAAGCGATGCTAAACTTATTTTTGAGCATCTGATCAAATAGCGTCATGGATACAGAATCATATAAAGGCATAAATGAATTGATTTATTTCACTATATTCTAATGGCTGCATTAGAAAATAAGCATAAAATGCTATACAAATGTGACAGGCTTCACGCTAAGATATTGCAAATACTAAAAAATAAGAGGGCACGCATGCGACGTATAGTGCTAATTATAGGATGTGCAACGCTGCTGATTTTTGGCGGGATGTTTTATCAATATCAACAGCAGCAAAAACAAGTCACTCAATTGCATGCTTATCAAAATGTGATTTATGAAAAAGCCGAACAAATTTTTGTACAGGCACAGGATTGGTCTAAGCCGATTCAAATTGACTTAAAAGATAATCGTTTAGATGGCGACTATCAAATTATGGCGAGTTTTGTCTTGAGTCACATGGTGCAAAGTGCCGAAGCGCGCAATAGCTATTTACGTGAATTAAAAGCCTTGAATTGGGATCAGTTTTTAGATCCTCAACGACTTGCTGCAGATAAAAAACAAGACTATGCCGATACCGAAGCCATGTTGGTGCAAGTACGTGCCATGGTAGAGCTGTATCAGGAACATTTAGAACAGCATGAAGCGATGGCTTTGGAGCAGATTGAGAATCTTGAAATCAATCATAATTTGCGCCGTCATTTAGCAGAATCTTTGCTAGAAAGCCGCCATAATGACCAAGGACACGCATTATTTGAATTGGAAAAGAAAAATTTGGGTAAGGCGTATGTGTTGTTTGCAATTTTAAAAAACAATAAATGGGAGCTCAAAAACAATACCTTCATGTTCTATGAAGATGCAGCCTTGAAAGAATTTAATGCGGTATATCAAGAGATGGTGCAGCTCAATACGCAAATGCAAGAGATCACTCAGCAGCATCAGCGGGCACTGGAAAGCAAGTTGTAAGGTCTGGCAAATCCTTACATCAAATTGTCAAAAGAATGTCATCTGCCGTTCAAATCTCTTGCCTAAACTGTGCCTGTTGATTTAATTGCTCAGCTAGGCAGGTCCAATATGAACAGCATTCAAGTCTTTGATGATATTCAACAACTGTATTTGCAATTCTTAGAAAATAAAAACTACCCGAAACTCGAAAATTTAAATAATTGGGGCAAGAACCGTTACTTCTTTAATCAGCACTTTCGTTTGGTTGAAGATTGGCATCAGACTGAACAAATTGTGATTGAATTTAATCAACAATATTATTGCTTGGATACAGGCAGCGCCCCAGACTTTATGGATAAAGAACGCTATATGACATGGTTGATGGGGGAGTTGTTGGTTTAAGCCGTGCAGGTAAATCACAACTGATCAGCCATCTAGTCTTCAAGATAACAATGCAAAAGAATAAAATTTAAAAATTAGAACAGCTCAAAACAACAAAATAAAAAATCCCCGCATGATGCGAGGATTTTTTTATTACGAAGACTTTTTACACACGCTCAATAATTGTCGCGATACCTTGACCAAGACCGATACACATGGTCGCAAGACCAATTTGCGTGTCTTGTTGTTCCATCACGTTCAACAACGTGGTGGTGATACGCGCACCTGAACAACCCAATGGGTGACCGAGTGCAATTGCACCACCGTTCAAGTTCACACGATCTTGCTGATCATAAATGCCTAAGCCTTTTAGAACAGATAGACCTTGTGCAGCAAACGCTTCGTTTAATTCAAAGGTTTGAATGTCTGCAATTGACAAGCCCGCACGTTTAAGTGCTTTTTGCGTTGCAGGTACTGGGCCATAACCCATGATTGCTGCATCACAGCCTGCAACGGCCATAGAGCGAATCACCGCACGTGGTTTCAAACCTAATGCTTGTGCACGTTCAGCAGACATAAGCAACATAGCAGAAGCACCATCAGACAATGCTGAAGATGTCGCCGCAGTTACGGTACCGCCTTTCGGATCAAATACAGGACGTAAAGCTTGGAATGCTTCAAGGTTAGCATCTGGACGAATCACTTCGTCGATGTCGCATAGTTGTTTAAAGCCGTTTGCATCATGACCTTCAATGCCAATGATTTCGTTTTTAAAACGGCCTTCTTGCGTTGCAGCCCATGCACGACGGTGTGATTCCACACCAAAGGCATCTTGCTCTTCACGAGAAATACCGTTCATGCGACCCAACATTTCAGCAGTTAAGCCCATCATGTTTGAGGCTTTGGCATAGTGCTTCGATGCAGCAGGGTTGATGTCGATACCGTGCATCATGCCCACATGGCCCATGTGCTCTACACCACCAATGATGAAAATATCACCCTGATTGGTTGCAATTTGTGCCGCAGCGGTGTGGATCGCTTGCATTGAAGAACCACACAGACGGTTCACAGTTTGACCTGCTACTGTTTTTGGAAGATCAGCCAATAAAGCAATATTACGACCAATGTTCATACCTTGTTCTAGGGTTTGGTTAACACAGCCCCAGATCACATCTTCAACTTCGTTGACATCAAACTGGTTACGAGCAACTAAAGCACGAACCAATTCAGCCGATAGACTGTCAGCACGTACATTGCGGAACATACCGTTTTTGGTTTTACCCATTGCAGAACGTACGCCATCAACGATGACAACGTCACGTGGATTTAAAGTAGCCATTCACGTTGCTCCTTAACCGTAGAATTTTTTGTTGTTAGCAGCCATGTCACGCAACATTTGTGGCGCTTCATAAGCTTTTCCTAAGTGTGCATATTTGTCGCAAAGCGCAACGTATTCAGCAACACCTGTTTGGTCGATATAACGGCATGGGCCACCACGGAATGGAGGGAAACCTACACCCATAATCATCGCCATATCTGCTTCAGATGGTGTCGCCACGATGTTGTCTTCTAAGCAACGTACTGTTTCATTACAGAAAGCCAACATCATACGGTCAATGATTTCTTGTGCATCAAATTCGCGCTTTTCAGATGTTGCGACAGATGCTACAAGCTCATACGCAGTTGGGTCGACCACTTTGGCTTTCTTGCCTTTACGATCCAATTCATATTTGTAGAAACCTACGTCATTCTTTTGACCAAGACGTTTGTTTTCGTACATGACTTGGATTGAGCCTTTATAGTCTGGCTTCATGCGGTCTGGGAAACCTTCTGCCATGACTTCTGCACCGTGAACGCCCGTGTCGATACCAACAACGTCGATTAGGTAAGCAGGGCCCATTGGCCAGCCGAATTTTTCCATGACTTTGTCAACTTGCTGGAAGTCTGCGCCATCTTTAAGTAACAAGTCGAATGCACCAAAGTAAGGGAACAATACGCGGTTCACCAAGAAGCCTGGGCAGTCATTCACTACGATTGGTGTTTTACCCATTTTCTGAGCAAGCACCACAGTAGTCGCAATCGCTTCAGGTGAAGTTTTTTCACCACGAATCACTTCTACCAATGGCATCATGTGCACTGGGTTAAAGAAGTGCATGCCGACAAAGTTTTCTGGACGTTGTAGGTTTTCTGCCAAACGTGTAATCGAAATGGTTGATGTGTTTGACGCGATAATGGTGTTTTCACGTACTGATTTTTCAGTTTCAGCCAACACAATGCCTTTGACTTTCGGATTCTCAGTCACGGCTTCAATCACGATATCTACTTCTTTAAACTCGTCATAGCTTAAAGTTGGGCGGATACGTGCCAAAGTTTCACCCATTTTGGCAGGTGTCATTTTTTTACGTTCAACTTGTTTGGTCAGCAATTTGTTTGCTTCAGACATCCCCAATGCCAATTGTGGATTGCCAATGTCTTTCATGATAATTGGTGTGCCTTTGCTTGCCGCTTGGTAAGCAATACCACCGCCCATGATACCCGCGCCGAGTACAGCCGCTTGGTTCACAGGATGTGCACCTTTTTCATATTTTTTCGAGGTCTTTTTCACCACTTGGTCGTTGATGAACAAGCCAATCAACGCGCCTGCTTGTGGCGTTACCGCAGCTTTAGCAAAGCCTTCCGCTTCCGCTTTGAGTGCGTCATTACGTGGCAAGCTTGCACCTGCTTGTAAAGAATCAAGCATGAGTTTTGGTGCAGGGTATTGTGCAGGATTCGCTTTCGCTAATACCGCACCTTTTGCAGTGTTGAACGCCATCATTTGTTCAAGTGGGTTCAATTTCACTGGGTCTAATTTTTCTTGGCGTTTTGCTTTCCAGTCCAAACGACCTGCAATGGCTTGTTTAACCAAATCAAGCGCAGCCGCTTGTAATTGATCTGCAGCAACTACAGCATCTACAGCACCGTCTTTAAGTGCAGCATCAGGACGTTTAGGGTTGGCCATTGCCATCCATTCAACCGCATTGTCGATACCAATAACGCGGCTTAAACGAACCGTACCACCAAAGCCCGGGAAAATACCGAGTTTGATTTCTGGTAAGCCCACCTGTGCTTGGTCTGACATGACACGGTAGTCACATACCAAACACATTTCAAAGCCGCCGCCCAATGCCATACCATTGATTGCAGCAACTTTAGGAATTTCTAAATCTTCAAAAGCATTGAAGATGTCGTGAACAGGCAATGCCCAATCCACAATGGCTTGTTCGCCTTGAGCGAAGTTTGCGCCAAATTCGGTGATGTCTGCACCCACGATAAAGGTTGATTTCGCAGAAGTGACGATTAAACCTTTCACTTCATTGTTTGCTTTAACAGCCTCAATCGCAGCTTTAAAGTCTTCAATCGTTGCACGGTTAAATTTGTTGACCGACTCACCTTGTAAGTCAAAGCGGAATTCTGCAATTCCGTCCGAAAGCATTTGGACGGTAATGGCATTGCCAGCGTGGATCATGCCTGATCTCCTTTATTTTGGAGGACTTCTAAGTTGATGTTATGAAGCGTGTGCGATAGTCCTGCACACATATATGCCTCGCTAATCTTACGATAACTATATCGAAAAAAAATATAGCAAGTTGTATCAAGCCGTGACGCAAGGGTCATGATTTTTCTCATAGCACGGAATTGCTTTTTGACCCGATCTTAAAATCCTATGTTTAAAGCAAGATGAAAGTGATTGTTTTCTCTTTTATTTTTAATCAGGTTGTATTGCATTTTCGATTTAGAAAAGCTTGATAAATAGATGTTATCAGTGGGTTGTTGTGGGCAGAAAAGTCAATCCCTTGTTTTGATTATAAGTTTTAAAGCATGAAGTCGGTAGATATGGGTAGTTTAGGCAGTGACTTGCAATGTGGTCTTTTATTTTTTGCTTAGCTCTACAGGCATTGGAAATGTAAGTCAGCAAGTTAAAGAAATAAACGAGCCTAAAAAGAATTATGGAATGAGATTTGGTAGGTAACAATCAAATTACATTTATTAAAGGAAATGTTAAATAAAAACTTTAATATTTAATGAGCAAAATTAAATAAGTGATAAAAAATGAAAAAACTATTCGCATTGAGTTTACTAGTATCATCGACATCCGTCTTAGCAGCTTTGCCTCCGTTTACATCCCAAAATCTAGAAGGATACAAGGGCATTCAAAGAGATAGTATGTCTCGCTTGAGGGTTAATCTAACAGTTTCTAGTAATAATGATGCTGGGGAGATTAATATTTCTAATTTCACTTTGTGTTCAGCAACTGCTTGTTGGAAAGCCGATGTTAATAAGTATGTACCTGTTGTAAATAGTAGTACCACGAGAGGGCAACTAGTCGCAGACGTATTAATTCCAAATAATGAACAAATTAGAGAAGTTTTCTTTGAACCGACTACAGGTAAACAATCAATTGAAGGGAATTTAAAGTTTAAAGAAACTGTAAAAATTGATCCTGAATATCAAGGACAGAACTTATATATTGTTTTAGATAAAACCAGTAAAGGAAATGGTGTATTGCGCTACTTTCCAGTAGCCAGTACTGCGTTACCTTTTAACCCTGAACTAAAATATTATCTAATTGATCCAAAGTTTAATCAGTCGATTAATCTGAATAGTAAAAGTACGATTACTTTTCCATCTAAATTCTTGGCTCAACCTCAACTATTTACTATTGCTGAGCATAACGTAGGTAAGAAATTTCCAATGCTTGATATATATCCTTATATCAAGGGAAGGAATAACCTTAAGATTAAGTTAGCCGAAGTAGATAAAGGTGCTAATACTAAAACAGGAAATCGGATAATAAAATTATTAAATTTTTCGGAGATAACTTCTACTGAAACTCGTTTAATTGAGGGATCTGATACTCCCAGTAGTGCCGCTCAATAAGTCTCTATGGCTGCGGCTGCTGCAACTTGTGCATCTACAATAGGCTCTAATTTAGCGAGTTATCGAAGCCTTGCGACAAGTACAGGGGTAGTAAAGATTTCAGCATGTGAACATATAGCCCCTAATATTTATACCGCTTTTATTAATTCAAAAGATAGTCGTATTAAGTATGACTTACCTGTATCTGTGGCTACTGAGTGCGTTTAAAAGCATCACAACGCCTTTCGGGGCGTTTTTTATGACATTTTTGAGAAATTTCAGCAACGTGCTTTAATTCCCGCCTACTTTTATGTATAGAATGAAGCAAATAGGGGAATTTTTATGCAAACGTTTCGTTCTAAAAAAGATTGGTGGGTTTTGGCTTTTGTGATTTGTATGTCTGGTCTATTGATTCAGTTATTGCTGACCATGTACGCCAAAGGCACGATGCCAGCATTTCCTGTGCACACAGGGGTGTATTTCATTACCACTTTTGTGTTGTGGTGGCCTGTGTTCAATACGCGCTATCAGGTCGATGCAGAACGCTTGCAGATCCGTTGCATGTTTTTAAAATGGGACATTCCACGCGACAGTATTCAAAAAATATCTAAAACCAATAATTCGGTAGCGTCACCTGCTTTGTCGCTGAAGCGTTTAAAAATTGATTATCTTCTAGCGGGGCAGCCAAAATTTGTATTGGTTTCACCTAAAGATCAGACCAAATTTAGTCAAGCCTTGGGAATGGAAATTACTAACTAATCCCTAGGGTCTGTTGACATTTCATAAATGGCTTGCGCTGTAGGCTAAAACTGAGCAGATCAGGCATGAAACGCAGGGAATAGCGAGACTATTGCCAAGTTTCATAACGCAATCTGAGAAAGTTTTAGCCACAGCCTTTCAGGACGAGCATATTTTTTGCTGCTATTGCGTTATGAGTCAGTCATTTAGAATGACTAAATTTCCTGCCTCATGCCTTATATCAGCTAAAAAACCTTGCGAGATATATCTCTCACGTCGCAAACATAGACGAATTGTCAACAGACCCTAGGCTTTTAAAGCAAAAAATAAGCATCAAAACTTTGAGGATGAGCAGAGTGGCATTCTCAAGATTCACGCAGCATAAGTCGCGGGCTTATTCTATTTTGAGGTGCAATTGATTTGCACTGCAATCTACACATATTTCCGATTTTTCAGGATACTTTAAAAAATATAAAGCTAAAATGGGTTCAAGTTCAGTACGAATTTTACGCCCCAAATGCCGCGCGCCGTAACGAATATCATGCCCCTGATAAAAATAGGCTTTAGCTGCTGCAGTGAGTTCGACTTGGCGCTGTTGATGCTGCAGGCGATGGTTTAACTTTTCCAATTCAATTTCAACCAATTGCGGCAGGGCATCAGCAGATACCGCTTGATAATGCAAACTACGGTCAATCCGATTTAAAAATTCAGGGTCAAATTTACGCTGCATGACTTTTTCAATGATCCGTTGTGTGGGCATGCGTTTTAAGCACAGTTGTTGTACTTTTTGCGGCAACAGATTCAATTTATCTAAGTATTGTTGTGCGGCTTGAGCACCCACATTGCTGGTCATAAAAATCATGCAATTGCGAAAGTCGATGGTTTTGGTGCCTGCAGTCAGGGTCAGTTTGCCTGTATCTAGCACATTCATTAAGCCACGTATCACTTCGCTTGAGGCTTTTTCCAGTTCATCAAACAGCATAATGCCTGGGCGGGTGTGCGAACCTGCAATCGCAGTTTCATCAAATAAACTATGGCCTTCTTTAGAGCCGACATAGCCAGGAGGCGCGCCTGTGAGTGCAGCCGCATAGTGTTCCTGCGCCAAGGTATTCATATCAATGCGGCAGAAGGCATCGGGGCGATCATAAATGGCTTCGGCAATCAGGCGCACCGTTTCGGTCTTGCCAACACCTGTCGGGCCAAGCATTAAAGTCACTGAAAGTGGTCGCTCTGTGCTGGAGAAATCGGCCTTGACCACATACAGCATTTTTTCGATTTCATTCAGCGCTGCATCTTGTCCAATAATCCGTTGACGTAACAATTGCATGACTTGTGTAGGTTCAAAATGAAAGCGCGGCTTGCCAATCAAACGGTCTTTGGCGGATACATACTGATGTGTACTGATCGGCTGGGACGTTGCGGATTGAATGGTCGGTATGCCGTGTGGTGCGGTCGTCATCCTGCACTTTCCTTCTGCTGACAAGATGCCTGAGCATAGCAAATCTTGTGTTGCCGACTGATCGTTTTTAGCACTGAGCTGATCGTTTTAGTGGATAGATCATGCGCTATGCCACAGGATAAAGCTTGAAAAAATCAGATAAAGCAGCACATCATGTAAAGAATGTAGCAAGAATAGGATGACTCGTGAACCCAAACGCAGGTGAGCATATCGAGAAAATTTTGGCAAATATGACCCAATTGCCAGGGGTTTACCGTATGTTGGGTAAAGACGGGGAGTTGTTATATGTCGGCAAAGCCAAAAATTTAAAAAACCGAGTGTCGAGTTATTTTGTCAAAACCATCGAGCATCCTAAAACGCAGGCTTTAGTGGCGCGTATTTATGATATTGAAACTTTGGTGGTGCGTTCCGAAACTGAAGCGTTATTGCTTGAACAAAATCTGATTAAGCTGCATCGTCCACCGTACAATATTATGCTGCGCGATGATAAGTCCTATGTTTATATTTTTGTGTCGGCAGATCAGCCTTATCCGCGTATTGCCAGTGGACGCGGCAAAGGCAAGCATCAGATAGGCAAGTTTTTTGGGCCTTATCCGAGTGCGTACAATGCCCGCGATACTTTGGTGGTGTTACAAAAACTGTTTAATGTGCGGCAGTGTGAAAACAGTTATTTTGCTCAACGGCAGCGTCCGTGTTTGCAATATCAGATCAAACGCTGTTCGGCACCGTGTGTAGGATTGATTTCGCCCGAAGAATATAAAGAAGATGTTAATAATTCGATTCGATTTTTACAGGGCGATAGTAAAGAACTGAATCAGCAATTGATTGCCAAAATGGAAGCTGCAGCCGAAGCGTTGGAATTTGAAAAAGCAGTCTTTTACCGTGACCGTATGGCTTTGTTGCGTGATGTGCAGGCACAGCAAGCCATTTATAAACTCAAAGGCGAAGCCGATATTATCGCAATTGCTTATCAGGCAGGTGTGACCTGTGTGCAAATTATGCATGTGCGCAATGGCAAAATGCTGGGCGGTAAAAGCTATTTTCCTGATATGTTGGGCGATGATTTGGGGCAAATGTTGGCCGATTTTATTGCCAACTTTTACTTTCAGGTGGCCGATGAAATTCCAGCGGAATTGATTGTTAATGTGGAAGTGGCAGATTGCAAAGAGTTGGAACAAGCCTTACAGCAACACTTCGATAAAAAAATTCAAATTAAACATAAAGTGCGTGAAACCCGTGCCGAGTGGCAAGAATTGGCACAAATGAATGTGCAGCATGCTATTAAAGGTAAACTCGCTAATCACTTTGAATTAAATGAGCGTTTTCATCAGTTAGAACAAGTGGTTGGACGCCCCATTGATCGAATTGAATGTTTTGATATTTCGCACACTATGGGCGAAGACACTGTGGCATCTTGCGTGGTATTTGACAGTGGTGGTATTCGCAAACGTGATTATCGACAATTTTCAATTCAGGATATTCAGGCTGGAGATGACTATGCTGCCATGCGCCAAGCTTTAACGCGCCGTTATAAAAAAGCCATGCTGCCCGATTTATTGCTGATTGATGGCGGTAAAGGGCAGTTGAATATGGCGATGGAGGTCATGCAGGAGTTAGGATTGGATGCCTTTATGATTGGGGTGTCCAAAGGCGAAGGACGCAAACCTGGTCTAGAAACGCTACATTTTACCGATGGCAGCAAAATTCAGCTGCCTGAAGATCATAAGGCGCTGCATTTGATTCAGCAGGTACGTGATGAAGCACACCGATTTGCAATTACCAAGCACCGTGCCAAGCGCGATAAAAAACGTGGCTCATCAATACTTGAAGTGATTCCGGGCTTAGGGCCAAAACGTCGTCGTGATTTACTCACCCATTTTGGTGGCATACAAGGTGTCCTGAAAGCTTCTGAAAAAGAGTTGACTTTAGTACCCGGACTGGGTGAAGTAATGGCGCGTACGATTTATAAAGTGCTGCATGAATGACTAAATTTCCTGCCTCATGCCTTATATTAGCTAAAAATCTTGCGAGATATATCTCTCACGTCGCAAACATAGACGAATTGTCAACAGACCCTATTTACTGCATAAAAAGCAGTATTTTCTACAAAGGTAAATAGCAAAAAAGTGCATTGACTCTGTCGTCATTGAACATTCACATCAGATCGAAACCCTGTAATATCAACCACAACATTGTTTAAGGAAAAGCTATGTCGTTGCTACAGACCTATCAAGCCATTGCCGAGCAAGAATGGATAGACATCCCGTTTGGGTGGTTACAGGGGCGCACTATTTATGGTGGATTGGTGGCAGGTTTGATGATGCAAAAAGCCCAGCTTTGTATTGCCGATCCGAAAAAGCGCTTGCTAAGCAGCAGTGTCACGTTTGTCGGACCTGTGCAACAAGGTCGGGCACGGCTCACGGCGGAAATTCTGCGTGAAGGCAAATCTGTGACCAGTGTCGAAGTTCGTTTATGGCAGGATGATGCAGTACAAAGCATTTTAATTGCTAGTTTTGGTGCGGCACGTGACTCCAGCATTGTGGTGCAACAAGAACGTACTGCGCCCAATTTTCCACCTGCAACGGAATTGCCTGTTACACAGCATCATCCTTTAGCACCTGAATGTTTTCAGCAGATGGATTTGGTTTGGTCTGAAGGACAATATCCGTTTACTGCTAGTCATAAACCTGATTTTGCAGGCTGGATGCGTTTTAACCCAAAACAGCATACGAATCGTGCCATGACCATTGCCGATTTGATGGTGGCTTTTGATATGTGGCCGCCTGGAGTACTGCCGATGTTTGAGCAGCTCGCTCCTGCCAGTTCACTGACTTGGCATGTGACCTATGTCAATCCTTTGCAAAATCAGCTGCAAGATTGGATGAAATATAAAGTTTTTACCGATCATGCTAGCGGTGGTTATGCCACAGAATATGCGCACTTATGGGATGATCAGGATCGGCTAATAGCGATTGCCCGACAGACCATCACCGTGTTTGCCTAGTGACACCTACTAGCATTTCGTATAAAGTGAAGCCTATTCACGATGACAAATCCTCAAAAAACTTGTGAATATGCAGCGTAAAGAGGGGAAACATTGGCGGTGTCTATGACAACAGGTCGTATCCTGAACATTCCAAATATATTAACTTTGGCTCGAATCGCCTTGATTCCTGTTTTTTTGTTGGTGGCGTATTGGCCGCCTGCAATGGGCGTAAAAGGTTATGATGGTGGCATGACGCGTCATATTATTTTGACGTCTATTTTTGTGATTGCTGCTGTGACCGACTGGTTTGATGGCTATTTGGCACGTACTTTGAATCAGACCTCTGCATTTGGGCGCTTTTTAGACCCTGTGGCCGATAAACTTATGGTCGCTGCGGCATTGATTGTTTTAGTGCAATGGCAACCGACTATTTCTATGGCTTTTGCCGCGATTGTAATTATTTCCCGTGAAATTACCGTATCTGCCTTACGAGAGTGGATGGCTGAACTCGGCGCACGTACCAGTGTGGCGGTGTCTACAGTGGGGAAATATAAAACAGCATTCCAAATGATTGCGATTTCAGTGTTCTTATTGAACTGGCAACCATTGGAAATGGTGGCTTATTTGTTGCTCTATACTGCTGTAATTCTAACGCTTTGGTCGATGTTTATTTATTTAAAAGCGGCATGGCCATATTTGAAACAACCTTAAATATCGTGATTCTTCATTAAAAAGTGCTTCTGATTGAAGCACTTTTTGATTAACTATGGGTTTCTTCCTCGGCATCATCCTCATAAGTTTTGGCAATTTTTTCAATATTTAAACTTTTTGCCATCGCATCAAAAATTTCTTTATAAACCCCATTTTGATGATAAAGCGCATCATGTTCGCCATGTTCCGCAATCCTGCCATCTTTCATGACATAGGTGTAATCGGCATCAATAATTTGCGATAAGCTATGTGAAATGATGATGACCGTACGCCCTTGTTTAATTTCATCGAGGCTTTGTTTGATTTGTTCGGTTGCAATGGCATCCAGACTAGCAGTCGGTTCATCTAAAAAAATAATAGGTGGATTTTTCAGGAACATACGTGCAAGGGCAATCCGTTGTTGTTGACCGCCTGAAAGCATGAGGGCATCTGCGTCATAAGCCTGAGGCAATTGCAAAATTTGTTCGTGAATAGAGGCTTTTTGGGCTGCCAGAATCACATCTTCCAAGCTTGCATCAGTTTTGCCATAACGAATATTTTCAAAAATAGAGCCTTGGAAAATATGATTTTTTTGCAAAACCAAGCCGATATGGTCACGCAAATATTGAGTGTCGATGTGGTTAATATCAATCCCATCGAGCTGAATTGTTCCCTGTTGTGGTTCATAGAATTTATCTAATAAACTGATCAGGGTAGATTTTCCTGCTCCCGACAATCCCACCAATGCGGTAATTTTATTGGGCTGAATCTGCATTTGAATGTCTTTGAGTGCATGATGTCCATTCGGATAAAAAAAGTTTACCTGTTGCAGATCAAACTGCCCTCGAATAACTGGTTTAAGCGTACCACTTGGCTCAATTTCATGCTCGGCTTCCAAAATTTGAAAGAAGCTTTCTGAATAGATCATTGCGTCATTGACTTCATCATAAATACGATGCAATGAGCGAATTGGGGCAGAAACATTGCCAAACAGTAACACGTGATACATGATCATGCCGATGCTCATTTGTCCATCTAACACAAAATAAGCAGTTAAAATAATAATCAGCACCACGCCAATTTGTTCAATAAAGCTTTTTAAACCATCAAATAAAAAACTGGTTTGGCGAGTCTGCATTTGATTGTGGGTTAGTTTTTTCTGCAGGGTGAGTTGTTTTTCTGCTTCAATGCTTTCTCTGTTAAATGATTTAATCACGGTAATTGAGTTGATGATGCTGAGAATCCCTTGGCTTTTTTTCTCACGTCCATCACGTAAATTACGTCGCCAGCTTCCTAGTTTTTGTGCCTGCTGATAGGTCAGCCAAAAATAAATAGGCACAATGAGTGTCGCGACCAAGCCCACGTAAACATTGGCATAATACATTAAGCCCAAAGCCACAATTGCACTGGTAAAGAGTGGCAAAATATCAATAAAGAAAATTTGCACTAAACGGGTAAGTGAACCAATGCCACGATCTATACGTGTTTGTAATTTACCTGCTTGGTTGTTGTCCTGATTAAAAAAGGCCAGTCTGTAACGTAAAAATTTCTCAATAATGCCCTGTGCCAAATCTTGTGACACAAAAATGCGTAGTTTTTCACCATAAAACTTCTGTCCAAACTGCACAAAAGCATTGATGATTTCTTTACCCAGCAAAATGGCTGAAATGGTGATTAAAATGTGCCAGCCTGCAGACAGACCTTGTCCTGCCTCAATTAAGGCGTTAATACGGTCAACAGCGTATTGTAAAGTTAGTGCATTGACTTGAGCTGTTAACGAGCCGATGAGCGTTAAAACTAAGGTGGCAATCACCAAGAGCCGATAAGGTCGAACGAAGGGACGCAATTTTTGAAATAAATGCCATAAATTCATAAGCTATTATTGTTATAAGAACGATGATTTTAAGTCTAAGGATGAACTTCACGACTCACAAGCCAAAAAGCTGTGTCATTTTGTGAGCAGTCCTGATCCTTGTTTTAGATTAAACAATAAGCTATTCAGCATTGGAATGACCATGAATCTAGAATTATTTGCACCTGAGCGTTGTGACAACGTACTGCCTTATGACGGCATTGTGCAGGACTATGGTTTGGTGCTGAGTGCGGAGCATAGTGAGCGTTATTTGCAGTATTTTCTGCAACATTTGGCATGGCAGCCTGATGAAGGTCTGCTCTTTGGTCAGTATTATCGGACACAGCGCCAAGTGGCATGGTATGGCGATGAGCAGTATCAATATCGTTATTCGGGAGCAGTTAAGCAGGCACTGCTATGGCAGCCTGCTTTGTGGCGATTGAAACAGCAAATTGAACAATGGGTCGGGCATCCCTTTAATTCATGTTTGGTCAATTTATATCAAGATGGTACGCAGGGCTTGGGTTGGCACAGTGATGATGAGCCGAATTTAGGCAGACACGCTGTCATTGCATCTTTGAGTTTGGGGGCAACCCGTAAATTTTGTTTTCAGCATAAACACCGCGCCAACAAGGTTGAGCTACTGTTGCACAGCGGTCAGTTGTTGGTCATGCGTGGCACGACACAACACTATTGGAAACATGCCTTAATGAAGTCCAATAGAATTATACAACCCAGAATTAATCTGACCTTTCGCTATTTTCACACGGCTATTGAATAAAACTTGATTTAGCACTCTAAATCCTTATTCAGGAATAAATTTTAATTGTATTTAAATTCAGTGCTTTAAGGTATCAATAACCTAAATCTTTAAGTGAGTTCTATACTAAAACTGGTATTCAGTACTTCCACCTGTTTTTCAATTTGTTCTGCATTATCCTGCAAAATTTCAATCAGTTTTTGCAAATTGACAAATTCAAAACGGTTTTTAGATGCCAGCAGCGTCAATGCATAAGGTGCATCTTTAGATGAAAAACGAATCGGTACAGATAAGCCTGCAATTTCTGCATCGAGTTCGCCGTTAGAAAAATAATAGCCTTGTTTTTTGATTTTGCGCATTTGCTGCAAAAAGTCATCTTCATCTTGTGCAAAATTGACTTGTGCCAATTCGTTAGAAAAACGTTGGTAATAGTCTAAAATTTTAGCTTTAGGCAGATGTGCCATAATAATTTTTGGCGATGAGCCGACATAAACAGGACGTGGGCAGCCGCGACCATAAGACAGCAAAGGCGTATCTTTAAAGATTTCGTGATGCACATCAATGCAGGAATCTTGATTGAGTTGGGTCAGCAAACAGCAAAATTCAGTACGTTCCGCAATTTTTTTCATAAACGGAATACTGATGGTGACCAATGGATCGGTCGTGCGAGAGATAAAATCCAATACTACAATTTTTGGCCCTAGGGTGTAATCTCCCGATGTGCCACTCATGCGCTGCAACAACTCTGCCGAAACCAACTCTTTTAAATAGCGGTAACTGGTGGGCTTAGATAAACCGAGTTCCTCACTAATGGTATCTACATTAATGACAGGACGTGCGGTTGAAAATAAGTCTAAGACTGTGAGAATCTTGCCAAAGCTAGACAGTGCCATGCGGATTTACCCATTCACACCAAAAGGATGGTGTCACTTTATATCAAAAAATCGCCAGACCAATAGACTTTTTACAGATGGTCTTAGGCATTCTAACGATCAATGTCCCAATTCTTTTGCATTTGTCGATGTTATCTATTCAGAAATAGGATTTAAGGCTGAACGCCGTGAGGGTCACGATACCAGCTTTCAATCAATAGTGCTGCGGCAAGACTATCGGCAGCGAGCTTTTTGCCACGCCCTTGGGCTTGATAATGATCAAGCTCATCACGTGCTTCACGTGTGGTTAGGCGTTCATCGACCATTAGGGTGTTGATATTGCTTTGATGGCGTAAGCGTCTGGCAAACTTACGTGCACGGGTAGACAGTTCCGACTCGCTATCATCCATATTTAAAGGTAAGCCCACTAGAAATAATTGTGGCTGATGTTGCTTGATGATTTTCAGCAAGTTTTCCCATTGTGGAATGCCATCTTTCATGGGGAAGAGGGCGAGTGGGGTCGCACTTTCAATTACTGCCTGCCCCACAGCCATGCCCATTTTTTGCGTACCGAAGTCAAATGCCATAATGGTTTGGGCTTGTGTTGTTTCAGGCATGACCAATCTCTGAAGATAACCATGTTGGATCTACGCCCATTTTACGATAAGCGGCATCCCAACGGTCGTCATAAGGTAAATTGAAAATCAAGTCCATGTCCGATTCACAAATGAGCCAATCGCCACGGGCAATTTCTTGTTCCAGTTGCTGTTTGCCCCAACTGGCATAGCCCAAGGCAATTTGGTAACGTCCAACGCCTTCGTTGTGGGCAATCGCATCTAAAATATCTTTAGAGGTGGTGATACAGACATTTTCACCAACAGCGATAGATGAATGCCAAGTTGGCTGCCCTGTGTGTAAAACAAAACCTGCCTCAGGTCGTAATGGACCACCTTGTAGAACTTCGTGAGGATGCACATTATCTGCGTCTATATCTAAATCATTGAGTAATTCTTTGATTTGGATACCCGATGGACGGTTGATAATAATGCCTTGCGCACCGTCTTCATCATGACGTGCCAAATAGATGACGGTGTTTGCAAAAAACTCATCATTCATATCGGGCGGGGCTATGAGACAGCGATGCGTCAGATATTGTTTAGTCACCTAAGCAATTCTCCTTAATCTGAGGTGGTGGCAAACAGAACTGTAAACCGACTTGGAAACGTAAACGAGTTACAGCCAAATCATGCAAATATACATTTCTTAGCTGTACTTATCCCATAAAACCACTCTGATGACAACTTTGCTTTGGTAAAAGTGAGACAAAGAATAAATAAAAGAATAAATCTAAAATTTAGAAAAAATGATGTCATTAAATTTATCTATTTAGTTACAAAGTTGAAGATATAGGAACATAATAATTGATTGCTTTATTATCTTTGTGAGGTGGGTTTGTTAAATGTTTCAGTGTATATTTTTTAATCTACTTTTTTAATTTTAACTAATGTGATTTCTGTTTTTTAATTGCAAAATAGGCGGTTTTACTACATTTAGATTCTCTTTTATTAAATAATAAGTTTGTCTAATGAGTAGTGGTTTTTTAATATAAAAAATCTATAAGTTTGTTGATCTCTTTTGTAAGTTTTGTACTTTAGTGTAAAATTTGTGTTTTTTATAGCTTGATATGTTTCAATAAATATACATAAAATACATATTGAAACAAAAAATGATTGTTTGTAAGATGGTGAAATTTTCATCTTTTATAGCTTTTTTTGATGGTTTAATATGAATTATTTAATAAAGGGAAGTTTGTTTGCTGCTGTTTTTTCAGCTTCAGTTTTTTCTCAAGCAGCAATTTTTGGAACTTATAATGATGAAGGTAATTTATTTCGCAGTCATTTGAATAATCATTTATCTGAAGATTTAGTTGCTAAATTTAAAGATAAAGTAGATTCAAAAGACGGCGTACTATATTTACTGGAGCAGGCACGTCTATTACAAGTCAATCATCAGTATGAAGAAAGTTTGAATCATTATAAGCAGGCTTTTGAATTGCTAGATAAACAAAAAAGTCGTGCAAAAATTAGTCTGAGTCGGGTCGGATTTAAAGCACTTTCTATGGTGAGTAATGATTCGGTGGTGCCTTATTTGGTACCACCTCATGAACAGGTATTGGCACATATTTCTCAAGCCAAAAATTATATTTTTCTAAAAAACCTTGAGGCTGCTGCAGTAGAAATGCGTGTTGCACAGGGTATTCAGCGTGAAATTGAACTGGCACATCAGGCTGAGTTTGAAAAGAAAAAAGAGAAAAATACAAAAGCAAATGCATCTTCAAATGCCGCATTGCATGTTTTAGATGAGGCATTTGTTGGCTTAGATCCAATTGCGGGCAAGATTAAGAATACTTATCAAAATGCCTATGCTTTTTATATGGCAGCTAACTTGTGGGAAACCTTAGGCGAATATAACGATGCTTTGGTGGATTACAAAAAAGCTTATGAGTTACAGCCTGATGAGCAGATTGCTAAGGATGTAAAGCGTTTAGATCAATTGGTTGCAAAACAAAGTAATAGTAGTGTGCCTGTTATTGTATTTATTGAACAAGGTATCGTTCCACAGAAAATTGAAAATAAGTTAGATATTCCGACTCCGGGCGGCATTATCAACATTGCTTTTGCGACTTATGAACCTAGCACTTATGTTGCACCCAAAAGCCTGAAAGTGAAGCTGAATAACCGAGTTTTGCAAGACAGTTATGTGATTAGTGATATTGGTGCATTGGCTGTTAAAGACTTAAAAGAAAAAGTCGTTGGAACTTTAACAACCCAAGTGATTCGTGCCACAGCCAAATATGCTGCTCAAAAAGAGCTTGGTAACCAATTTGGTGTTTTAGGGCAATTGGCAGGTAACGTGCTCAATATGGCAACCGAGCGAGCAGATTTACGAGCTTGGACAACTTTGCCAAGTAATACGCAAATTGCACGTCTGAACTTAACACCAGGGACACACAACTTACAGTTATCGTCAGGTAATTTGTCAAGCTCCTCTGTGAAGTTGGATGTAAAAGCCAATGAAACAGTATTTGTTTATGCACATCATGTAAATGACAAAATTACAGCAAGTGTAAGTAGTATTCCACGCCAATAATATTGAAGAGAACTTTATGAAAAATCAGCTAAAACTCGCATTACTCGGTCTTAGTGCTGCGGCGATGGTTGGATGTACAGCCCCTAATGCTTTGTCTACACAGACAGATGCGAATAACGAAGTAAGTATTCGCACCATTACCAATAACCCAGTCTTAACCACTGAGGTATTTGTTGAGCGTGTGGGAATATCTATGGCAGGCGACTTAAAAAAGGCATCAATTGCCATTAAAAACCGCCGTTTCAATAACAAAGATTTTAGCTACAAAATCGTATGGGTCGATGCACATGGAGCAGAAGTGAACCCTGAAGGTGCGATTTGGAAACCAATTCAGTTAACGGGTCGAGAGGTGAAGGGCGTGCAATCTTTAGCACCAAATCCATCGGCTGTAGATGTTGTTGTGTATTTAAAGAAATAAGCGAGATAGAGCAATGAATGCAAAGTTAATCATGGCTGTGGTAGCAACTTCTGTTTTGGCAACAGGTTGTGCAACAACGGGTAGTGCAGTGAGTTATGGTGATGCTCAAGCTGTAGAAACTTTAACGAAAGATTTTGGATCGACAGATCTACAAATGATTGCTGCAAAGATGGTGGATGATATGCTGACCTTCCCACCTGTGGTGCAAATGACGCAAACTCGTCGTCCAGTCATTGTGCTTGATCGTATTCATAACAAGACACAAGAACATATCGATACAGAATCTATTACAGATACGATTCAGAACAAATTAATTAATTCAGGGAAGTTTCGTTTTGTAGATATGAAATCTGTCAATGCGATGGCGCAGCAACTTGCCTATCAAAAGCAAAGCGGCATGGTCAATCAAGCGACTGCAGTGCGTACTGGTGGACATATCGGTGCTGAATATATGCTCAATGGCAATCTATCTAGTATTGTAAAAAATGCAGGTGGTAAGAGCGATGTGTATTACAAGTTCACATTTAAATTGCAGAACTTACAAACTGGCATTGTAGAGTGGACAGGCGAAAAAGAAATCCGTAAGGCAGCAAAGCGCTCAACTTTTGGTCTTTAATTTAATCTGAAAGCAACTGCGCTGTGATAAGCGCAGTTGCTGTTGAAGAATAGAACATGAAAAAAATATTATTTGCAGGCTTATTATCTGGATTACTGTGCAGTCCTGCTTTTGCTGCGATTAAAGAAGTGATTAAAGAGGCAACGGGTAGTGGTCCAACACAACACCAAGCTATTTCTGAAGCATTATTGATTGCAGTTCAATCGGTGAATGGTGCTTCGGTATCGTCACAAATGAATTATGAAGAAACAGTTTCTTTATCTGTAAATAATCAGGGCTGGACATATACGGGTAAAGTTTCACCTGTATTTAGTGTAGCCAATCAAGGTTCGGGTTCTGTCACCAAGTTTCAGGTCTTGAGTGTTTCTGGTGCTAAAAATAATTATCGCGCTAAAGTTCGCGCACATGTGGTGAAGTTTGAATCTACTGTACAAGATCAACACATGCGCCGTATTGCAGTCTTGCCATTTCAAATGGCAGAAAAAAATAACCGCTTAGCCAGCGGTGCTTCTGCTTCTGAGTTTAGTCAAGAATTATCAGATACTTTAGGTACTTATTTGGCACAGTCAGGGCAGTTAAGTGTTGTTGATCGTCATTACATAGATGAAATGCAATTTGAAAATGACTTCCTGTATTGGGATGGTGCACCGCATGAGTTAGCGCGTATTGGTCAAAAAGTAGGTGCTGATTATTTACTCGTGGGGCGTATTAACGATTTGTCAGTTGCTAGCGGTCAACAAATGTATGGGTTAAATGCTGGTGCAGAGCAGGTGCGTTTAACGTGGCGAGTGATTGAAGCGAATACCAGTAAGGTAGTTGCGGCAGGGACTTTTAATCGTACCTTATCGAACTTGATGACACAGAATCTTTTAAATAATAGTTTAAATGATAGTACTGCAGATAAGATTGCCCAAAGTTTAAATCCTGAAATTTTACAGGGTCTTAAACTACAACCTGTGCAATCTTCTAGCAGTCAATTTTATGATACCTCTCCAGGTTATGAAATGACACCTGGTTCAAGTGACCAACCTGTGAAATGGTAAATAATGATTAAGCTTGTTTTAGACCTAAATAAATCCCCCTGAAAATCAGGGGATTTATTTTTTAAGCCTGTTGAAACTTCAATTGGCGTAATTGTTTGGCGTGTTGCAAGGTAGTGTCATTAATTTCAACACCGCCTGTCATGCGTGCCAATTCTAAAATACGCGCATCTTCTTCTAATTCAACAATGGTACTGCTGGCAGGATCGGTCTGACGCTTTTTCACCAAAAGGTGCTGATCAGACTGTGCAGCTACTTGTGCTTGGTGGGTAATACATAAAATTTGAACGTGTTGCGCCAAACCTGCGAGCAAACGCCCCACAATTTCAGCAGTACCACCACTAATCCCGACATCAATTTCATCAAAAACCAAAACTTCAGCTTCGGTTTTTTCGGCATTCATGACTTGCATGACCAAGGCAATCCGCGATAATTCGCCACCAGAAGCCACACGTGCTAATGGCTGAGCAGGAATACCTTTGTTGGCAGTAAACAGTAGTTGAATAAAACTTAACCCCTCCGCAGAAACCTGCTCTAAAGGTTCAAACTTAAATTCAAAATGTGCCTCAGGCAGTGCCAATTGTTTAACTTGCTCGGTTAGTTGTTTAGCGAGCGGTGCAGCTGCTTCACGACGGATATCATCTAAATGTTGTGCTTTGGCTAAGAAGTCCTGATGTGCCACTTCGACTTGTTCTGCCAAAGTTTCAG
Source organism: Acinetobacter sp. YH12131 (assembly GCF_013418635.1). Classification (NCBI taxonomy): domain Bacteria; kingdom Pseudomonadati; phylum Pseudomonadota; class Gammaproteobacteria; order Moraxellales; family Moraxellaceae; genus Acinetobacter; species Acinetobacter sp. YH12131. Next base: position 182,109 of record NZ_VPBQ01000003.1, on the reverse strand, counting down.
GATCTTCCAGTTCATGTAAAGCCGTGAGTTCGGCTTGCCAAGTATCGAACTCTTGTTTCAGTAATTCAGGCTGAGTGCGGTATTTACGTGCCAAACGATGAAAAACTTCCAGCTTCTGATTCAGTTCTTCCATGCGCTCTGGATCAAAGCTTTGACGATCAATAAACTGACGTAAATTGGCTGTCGCATCATCTAATTCACTTTGCGCATTTAACAATGAATTATAAATTTCCGATAATTGCTCACTGCGCCCCGCATGCGATTCCAAGCGGCGAATAATTGAAGCAATTTCCTGAGTGATGTTTTGCTCGGCTTCATCCAAGGCATTTAAGCTATAACTGCAATCCTGCATGATATGTTCATGATGGCTTAGGCGATCAAACTCTTGTTCAATCTCCTTATAATCGATTTGTACCAGTTCTTCGAGTTCTTCGAGCTGTAAGTTCAGGGTTTCGATGCGTTGCTTGCGGGTTGCCTGTGCATCCAGCGCTGCCTGATGCTGTCGGATATTTTTTTGCCAGGTACTGTAAGCATCACGTACTGCTTGGGCAGGGGCATAAAAATTATAATAACGATCAAGCCAGTGTTTTGGATAAGGCGGTTCGAGCAATTGTTGCTGACTGTGCTGACTGTATAACTGTACCAGTAAGCGTCCAATTTCTTTCAGCTCTGCCAAACTGCTTGGACGACCATTAATCCATGCTTTGCTGCGTCCTGTAGCAAAAATTACCCGACGTAAATGGATTTCACCAGACTCATCATCTAATTCATGTTCTTTTAGCCATTGTGCTTCAGGGCTATTGTCCTGATAACTGAAACTCGCGGTCACATCGGCTTTATCTGAGCCAAAACGTACATAATTGGTATCGGTACGTTCACCTAAACAGGCAGAGAGCGCATCTAAAAGTAAGGATTTACCTGCACCTGTTTCCCCTGTCAGAACGTTAAAACCTGTTTCAATATCCAGTGCTAAGTGGTCGGCAAGGGCAAAGTTAATCAGTGTTAAATGAGTCAGCATAAACGCATCCAAGCTGCGAAAAGTGTCAGTGAAAGAGAGTCAAGTTTTGGAAATGCCATAACAAGGCTGTTATTTTCTTCTATTTAATTCTAGCTTAAATTGCAGCGCAAACAACAAAAAATGTACCCGATAAGCATCATATATAAAACACATGATCATTTGATCATTTCATTGGATGGTCATTAAATTGCAGTATATTCACTTGGGGAGTTTTCGGTGCTGCTTGATATGGTGGAACTTAAACGATATAGATACTATTCGTGATCTGTTTCACATTCAGATTTAGCACTTTAGTGGGGAAGAATCTAGAGCAGAGTACTTTGCATGCCTCTGGCATTGGCTTAGACTGTGCTGTCAGCGTGTTGCATGCTGCGTATTGAAACATTGTTCAATTTACGCAAAGCTCACTGTAAACACAGATTGATTAGTTCTGAGGACAGAATTAAACTACATCAGTCAAAAATATAAAAACGCGTTACCTGGAGAATACGCATGTCAGCTCAGTTTGATCATGTATCAGTTGTGAAAAAGTCGAATGTCTATTTTGGTGGGCAATGCATCAGTCACACGGTGCAATTTGAAGACGGTACCAAAAAAACCTTAGGGGTAATTTTACCGACTGAACAAGCCTTGACTTTCGAAACGCATGTACCTGAACGTATGGAAATTATTTCAGGTGAATGTCGTGTCAAAATTGCCGATAGCGAAGAAAGTGAATTATTCCGCGCGGGTCAATCGTTCTATGTGCCTGGCAATAGCCGTTTCAGCATCGAAACCGATGAAGTGCTCGATTACGTGTGCCACTTAGAAGGCTAATCAGCCGATAATAGGGTATTGAATTAAGATTTCATTTTTCTCCTGCTTGAGCACCCAATCAAGCGGAATTGAATCAAGAAATTTTCACCCGAATCGGTTAAACTAGATCTTATTGAAATCCTGTAAAGTCAGCTTTGCAGGATTTTTCGTTTTCGCTGGTTTATTGGTGCATTAATTAGAGGTCGTTCATGGCAAAACCTGAATATTATTATGGCGTTCACTCGGTGGAGTCATTATTGGAGCTTGAGCCAGAGCGCGTCTTAACTCTTTTTACCTTAAAAGGGCGTGATGATCAGCGTTTACAAAAGATTTTAGAACTTGCCGAACCATTTGGCATTAGTGTGCAAAAAGCCAGTCGTGACAGCTTGGAAAAACTGGCAGGTTTGCCTTTTCACCAAGGAGTGGTGGCTGCAGTACGCCCACATCCAACTCTGAATGAAAAAGACTTGGATGCCTTGTTGCAGGCTGATAGCAAGCCTTTACTTTTGGCGCTCGACCAAGTCACCGACCCGCATAACTTGGGTGCGTGTATCCGTACTGCCGCTGCGATGGGGGTTACTGCCGTGATTGTGCCGCGTGATCGTTCAGCAAGTTTGACCCCAACTGCACGCAAAGTAGCTGCAGGTGGTGCAGAAAAAGTCAAATTTATCCAAGTGACCAATTTGGCACGTACTTTGGCGCATTTGAAACAAGAGTTTAATGTGCGCGTGGTGGGTACGATGCTGGATGAAAAAGCTTTGCCAATTCAGCAATTTGACTTTACAGGCACAGCAGTATGCGTGGTGATGGGCGCAGAAGATACAGGTTTACGCCCAATTACCCAGTCACAATGTGATCAAACCGTATTTATTCCAATGGCAGGAAATCTGCAAAGTCTGAATGTCAGTGTTGCAACAGGTATGGCCTTGTATGAAGCTTGTCGTCAGCGTCAGGCTTAATTGCTGATTTTGTATTTGCTATTTTATTGATGCTTTCAACACCGTGATTCGTCTATCTCCCCAAAAGCAAGGTTATGCTTTGGTGCTTGTTACCATGTGCATTTGGGGTGGTTTTACCCTAACTGCTCGGCTGAATGCACAATGGCAGATCAGTGCTTGGGATATTACCGCCTTACGCTTTGCTTTGGCTTTTTGTATTTTAATGCCGATTCTTATCTGGAAAAAAGATACGGCATTTTTATGGAAAAAAGAGCCTTTTATTTTGGCAATGATTGGTGGAGTGGGCTATTGCCTGACTGCGTATAGTGCTTTTCATTATGTACCTGCTGCGCATGCTGCCATTTTTTTGAATGGCTGTATTCCTGTTTGTACCGCCATTGCTGCTTGGATGTTATTTCGAGTGCCTTTTGACCGCCATACATGGATCAGTATTGTAATTATGCTGACCGCCATTGCGGGTATGAGTGCGCTGATGTATCAAGAAACAGGTGTTGCCTTTGGACTTGGGGATGGACTGTTTTTTATCAGCGCTATTTGGTGGGGTGTGTTTACGGTTTTATTAAGACAATGGAAGCTTTCCGCTTGGCATGCTATGGCGGGTGTCGCAATTTGGTCGGCAATCGTCTATGTCCCGATTTACGTACTGTTTTTCCCGAAACAACTCAGCACACCTGAACCGATTCATTTATTGCTGCAAACTATTTTTCATGGAGTGTTTGTGGTGATCATCGCAACACTTAGCTATGTCGAGGCAATTAAGCGTTTGGGAGCATTCAAAACTGGCAGTATTGTGACCTTGGCGCCGTTTATCGCTGCGATTCTTGCTGTCCCTTTATTGGGTGAACCTTTGAGTTTAGCAATTTTATGTGGCTTGGTGGGTATGGGGATTGGTGCTTTGCAACCTTGGCGTTGGTGGGCCCGACCTGACAGCTTAAAAGCTCAACTTGAACAGCAAAAACAACAGTCAGATTAATTTGCTTACTGCATCGCTCGCTTTAAATACTGCTGATGCAATACTTCAAGTTTGCTATACAAATGATCTAAATGCCCATCATTTAGCACAATGTCATCGGCTAGGCGTTGTTTTTCAGCACGTGGCATTTGTGCTTGAATAATTTTATGAATTTGCTCAACCGTTTGACCATCACGTTGTGAGGCACGGTGAATTTGTAGTGCTTCAGTAGCATCAATCAATAATGTATGTTGGGTCAATTGATGTTGATTGGTTTCAAACAAGAGTGGTGAAACCAAAACCACGTAGGGGCTATTGGCAGCATTTAATTGTTGAATAATCGATTCACGAATTGCAGGGTGGGTGATTTTTTCAAGTGCTTGTCGTGCACTTGGTTCTTTGAAAATGTGTTCACGTAAGGCACGACGATCAAGCTCACCATTCTCAAGTAAAACCCAATCGCCAAAGTGTTGTCGAATTTGCTTTAAGGCAGGCTGTCCTTTTTCGACTACTTCACGTGCAACCACATCTGCATCGACCACAACAATGCCTTGGGTCTCAAACCACGCACTGGCTGCAGACTTGCCACTGCCAATTCCTCCTGTTAGACCCAAAACAAAACGCATGTGCTGTCCTTATTGTCCCAAATATACTTTCATGATTGGCTCGCCCCATAAAAAGGCAATCCAGCCCGCAATGGCGATATACGGACCAAACGCAAAGGGTTGATTTTCTTTACGTACTTTTAACAGAATAATGCCAATAATCGCCCCAACTAAGGAAGATAGCAGCACAATCAGGGGTAACATCATCGGCCCCATCCATGCACCTAAAGCGGCAAGGAGCTTGAAGTCACCATAGCCCATGCCTTCTTTGCCTGTGACGATTTTAAACAGGTAATACACCACCCATAGACATAGGAAGCCAATTACATAACCCCAAATTGCCGATGTCGGTGAGGTATAGATGGCATAGCTGTTGACTGCCAAACCCAGTGCAGCCAAAGGCAGGGTGTAACGGTCTGGCAAGAGTTGTGTATCAAAATCAATGAAGGTGAGTGCAATCAAGGTATAAGTGAGCAGCAAACCAAACAGCATTTGTACAGTTGGGCCAAATACCGCAAGCACAATCAGGGCGCAAACAGCGGTTAATACTTCAATCATTGGATAACGTACGCTGATCAGGTTTTGGCAGTTGCCACATTTACCGCGTAATACCAACCAACTCAGCACAGGAATATTTTGATACCAACGAATTGGGTTGTGACATTTGGGGCAGGTCGATGCAGGTTTGCTCAGGGTGATTTTACTTTCATCAATAATGGCTTGTTCAGGATGTAATAACATTTGGCAGTCATTACGCCACTCCTGTTCCATCATTTTTGGGGTGCGGTAAATCACCACATTCAAAAAACTGCCAATACATAAACTAAAAAGTCCAACTGCGATATAGAGCGCAGTTGGATTTTGGATAAAGTACGCGATTAATTCTTGCATTAAACCACAGAACCCATTTGGAAGATTGGAAGGTACATGGCGACAACTAAACCACCCACTAAAATACCCAAGACAGACATAATCAACGGCTCCATCATTGAGGTTAAGCCATCTACTGCGTTGTCGACTTCGTTTTCATAGTGGGTTGCGACTTTATCTAGCATGGCATCTAGCGCACCTGATTCTTCACCAATGGCTACCATTTGCACCGCCATAGAAGGGAATTTATTGGTGACACGCATGGCGAATTGTAGCTGCTGTCCTGTCGCGACATCATCACGGATTTTCATCACCGCTTCTTCATAGACCACGTTATTGGTTGCCCCAGCGGTCGATTCCAAAGCATCAATTAAGGGTACACCAGCAGCAAAAGTAGTGGCTAAAGTACGGCTATAACGCGCGATAATGGCTTTATAGACCAAGTCACCAAAAATAGGCGCTTTCAGTGCCGCTTTGTCTAAGAAGTCACGGAATTTTTTACTGCGTTTTTTAGTTTCCAAGAAACCTGCAATCATGACCCCAATCACAATAATCAGAATAAACCAGTATTTCTGCATCCATTGTGACATGTTGACCACCATTTTAGTGAAGGCAGGCAAGTCTGCACCAAAAGAGCTAAACAACTCTTCAAATACAGGTACAACTTTTACCATCAAAATAATGGTCACAATCACAGCCACCACGATGACCGTTGCAGGGTATTTCATGGCTTTTTTAATTTTTTGTTTGAGTAACTCACTCTTTTCTTTATAGATCGCGACACGATCCAGCATGGTTTCTAGTGCACCCGATTGTTCACCAGATTCAACCAAAGAGCAGAACAGATTGTCAAAATATTGAGGATATTTACGTAATGCGCCAGCAAAGGTATTACCGCCTTCCACTTCACCTTTAATGCCTAAAACAACTTCACGCATGGCGGGGTTTTCAAGACCTTCGGCAACAATCTCAAAGCTTTGTACCAAAGGCACACCTGCTTTCATCATGGTGGCAAGCTGACGCGTGAAAATGGTGATGTCTAAGGTCGACACCCGTTTTTTCATTAAGCCTTCAAGAATATTCTTTTTCTTTTGACGAATCGTCTTGATGGTAATCCCTTGTTTACGCAATGTGACCTTTGCTAAAGCCATATTACGCGCTGGAATTTCCCCTTTTAACTTAGCCCCTTTGCGGTCAATCCCTTCATAAACGAAGGTGGGCATCATCTGTGCTTTTTTGACAGCCATGCGTATTTATCCTTATTTTAAATTTTACAACTATTCACTGGTCACACGATTGACTTCTTGCAATGAAGTCACCCCCTGCATGACCTTAAGTAACCCCGAACGACGCAGATTGTTAAACCCCGATTTTGCTGACGCATCAGCAATTTGGATGGCATTACCATCCTCCATAATAAGTTTGGAAATTTCTGGTGTGACTTTCATCACTTCATAAATACCGACACGTCCTTTGTAGCCTTCACGACATTCAGCACAGCCTACTGGTTGGTAGACCTGAAACTTTGGATTGTTCAAGTCGGCTTCTGTAAAACCCATTTCCAATAAGCTTTGTTTTGGAATATCAGATGGTGTTTTGCAATGCGAGCATAGGCGTCGTGCCAAACGCTGTGCAATCACCATATTGACTGAAGTTGCAATGTTAAAGGACGGTACTCCCATGTTGCGTAAACGGGTTAAAGTTTCTGGTGCACTGTTGGTATGCAGTGTTGACATCACCATGTGACCTGTTTGGGCCGCTTTAATCGCAATTTCTGCTGTTTCTAAGTCACGAATCTCACCCACCATGACAATGTCAGGGTCTTGACGTAAGAATGATTTCAGTGCTGCAGCAAAGGTTAGACCAACTTTGTTGTTGACGTTAACCTGATTGATCCCTTCAAGGTTAATTTCTACAGGGTCTTCGGCAGTGGAAATGTTGGTGTCTTCTCGGTTTAGAATGTTTAAACCTGTATAGAGCGATACCGTTTTACCCGAACCTGTTGGACCTGTGATCAGTAACATACCTTGCGGTTTGTCCAGAGCTTCCATAAACAAAGCTTTTTGTTCAGGCTCATAACCCAAGGCATCAATTCCAAGCATGGCGCTTGATGGATCTAAAATACGCAGTACAATTTTTTCACCGAACAAAGTCGGTAATGAGTTGACACGGAAGTCGATGGATTTATTTTTAGACAGTTTAAGTTTAATACGACCATCTTGCGGCACACGTTTTTCAGAAATATCCATTTGCGACATGACTTTCAAGCGCGATGCCATACGATTGGCTAACTGTAATGGTGGCGTGGCAATTTGACGTAACACCCCATCGACACGGTAACGCACGCGATAGGTTTTTTCATACGGTTCAAAGTGTAAGTCCGAGGCCCCCATACGAATTGCATCAATTAGTAATTTGTTGATGTATTTGACGATAGGGGATTCATCGCCCTGTGGCTCATCTTCTGTGGCTTGTTCTTGTTCGTTGTCGCCTTCGTCAAAGTTGAGTTCAAAGTCATCATCTTCAAACTCAAAAGCAGATTCACCTGCGAAGTTCTGCTCAATCAGTTTGGCCAGTTTGTCATGTTCAACCACAATTGCTTCAACATTCATTTTACTGTTGAAACGAATCGCATCCATCGCTTCGATATTGGTTGGGTTACTGGTCGCAACGTAAAGTAAATTATTACGTTTAAAAATAGGCAGTAGGCAATATTTGCTGAACAGCTTTTCATCGATGCCTTCACGCACAATCAAAGCGGAATCATAGACACCTAAGTCAAAAATAGGTTCACCAAATTCATTGGAAATTTTTTCAGCAATCAGCAAAGGTGAAATATTCAGGTTCTGAATGAGATAGGGAACAATGTCAATTTTTTCTTTTTGTGCAGAGGTAATCGCAGTTTGCATGTTTTCAGCAGAAACGAGCCCATCTTCGACCAAACGCCGAATAAAACCTGTGAATCTAGGTGTAGCTTGTTGTACTGACATTCCCCAACGTCCTCAAATTTAAGATTGTTTATAATTGGTATCGTAAAATTATACTTTTGTTGCATAAAAATACCATATCTGAAAGTGCTGTCACCACCTAAGTATCGCTTAAAAGCATGAACCAGTTACATTAATCTGTTAAAAAAATTGTAAGTCTTGCCCTGAAAAGATACTTCATGCTGAGCTTGGATGCAAAGCTTGCACAAAAAACTCAGCAGAAATGTGATTTGCGTGTAGAATGTGCGCGATTAAATGAATTGTTTTTGTAGGTTATTCTATGTCGGCTACGACGATTAAGCCTTGGGTGGTTGGCAATTGGAAGATGAATCCGATGCATGCCGACGCTCAGCAACTTATTTCTGAATTTAAAACATTATTACAAGAAAGTCCTGTAGATGCTGAAAAGTGTCATTTAGGTGTTGCCCCTGTAATGCTGGCATTAGCGCAAACGCAGGAGGCATTGGCTGATGCAGTGCGTCCTGTTTATACCGTAGCGCAAGACATTTCACGTATTGCAGGCTTGGGGGCTTACACGGGTGAGGTGAGTGCAGAATTACTTAAAGATAGCCAGGTTGAATATGTGTTGGTCGGACATTCTGAACGCCGCGAGCTGTTTGCAGAAACACCAGCCATTTTGAATGAAAAAGTAAAAAATGCCTTGCAGGCGGGGTTGACTGTTATTTACTGCGTTGGCGAAAGTTTGGAACAGCGTGAAAATGGTCAGGCAGAGCAGGTGGTATTACAGCAAATTTGTGATATCGCTGCAGTGGTTGAAGCAGAACAATGGCAGAAAATTGTAATTGCTTATGAGCCAATTTGGGCTATTGGTACGGGTAAAACAGCATCTCCTGAAGATGCTCAAGCCATGCATGCTAAAATTCGTGAAGGTTTAAGCCAAATAACTAGTTTTGCCGTGACTTTACCGATTTTATATGGTGGTAGTGTAAAACCAGAAAATGCCGTAGAGTTAGCAGCTTGCCCAGACATTAATGGTGCCTTGGTGGGTGGTGCATCACTGAATGCAGCATCGTTCCATCACATTGCACAAGCCTTTGCAAATACACAATAATGAGGAGTTCAGCATGCAAACATTTGTGCTGGTAGTACATATTATCTTGGCCATTTTAATGATTGGACTAATTTTGGTTCAACATGGTAAAGGTGCAGATGCGGGCGCTTCTTTTGGTGGCGGTGGTGCGGCAACCGTATTTGGTGCGTCAGGCTCAGGTAACTTTTTAACCCGTTTAACGGCAATTTTAACAGCATTGTTTTTTGCAACCAGTTTAACTTTAGCGGTGTTTGCCAAGAAACAAACCACAGGTGCATATAGTTTGCAGACTGTACAAACGACTGCACCTGCACAGCCAGTATCGCCTGAAACTTCACCAACTGCGCCTAAAAGCGCTGAATAATTTTATTTAGCACTTTCTTTTTTCGCATGATGCGACTAGAATGCGTCACAGCTGCGGTGGTGGTGGAATTGGTAGACACGCTACCTTGAGGTGGTAGTGCTTTCGGGCGTGGGGGTTCAAGTCCCCCCTTCCGCACCAACTTATAATCCAGAAAACATAAGTTGGTGTTAAGCAGCAAATCTGTTGATGCGGGATGGAGCAGTCTGGTAGCTCGTCGGGCTCATAACCCGAAGGTCGTTGGTTCAAATCCAGCTCCCGCTACCAATCAATCCTAAGCTTATCGTGAATTAAGCGTAGGCAACTTAAATTATTTTAGGTTGAGATAAGTATTTACATGTTGTTGCGGGATGGAGCAGTCTGGTAGCTCGTCGGGCTCATAACCCGAAGGTCGTTGGTTCAAATCCAGCTCCCGCTACCAATATTTTAAAAGTGTGATTATGCTCTAATATGAGTTTTACGATTTATACTGACTAAGGTGCAACTTAAGTCAGGCAAAAATGCTAAGTTTGATTGAAAACTTATTCATATTTGTATATAATTTTTGCACGTTGATGCGGGATGGAGCAGTCTGGTAGCTCGTCGGGCTCATAACCCGAAGGTCGTTGGTTCAAATCCAGCTCCCGCTACCAAGTTTCTAATGGTGTGGTACGTTAGTTTTAGTTGATTGAATTCAGCATAATAAACTAGCAAAGATGGTTAGATTTAGTCTAATCCCCGCAACCAAGTTTCTAAAGAGGCTCACAACTAGGTGGGCCTTTTTGCACAGTGGATATTGGTTTTACTGTGCAAGAATAGGGGCGATTACGCCCTTTTTTATTGGCTATCGTGTAGTGTCGATACAAGCCGTGCGCGGCCTAAAGTCAAAGTGTCATGTTTCACTACTACTATAGTTTGTATGAATGTGTAGTGGTCAAATAAGACCATTGAACCGCAGCAGAATGACGAGAGTAAATGAAGCTATCAAATAAAACTCAAGCACTTCAGGACTTAATTGCGCCAGCAGTGCAAGCATGTGATGTGGATCTTTGGGGAATCGAGTTTATTCCACAAGGTAAGCGTTCTTTGTTACGTATTTATATCGACAAAACTGTCGATGAAAATGCAGAACCTGTCTTAAATGAAGATGGCGAATTAGAGCAAGGTCGTGGTATTGGTGTGCAAGATTGTGTACGTGTAACCCAGCAAGTTGGTGCAATGCTTGATGTGCATGATCCAATTTCAGGTGAATATGCACTTGAAGTATCCTCTCCGGGTTGGGATCGTCCATTTTTCCAATTAGAGCAATTGCCTGCATATATTGGGCAAACCATTGCGTTACGTTTAATCAGTGCTGTAGAAAACCGTCGTAAATTTCAAGCGAAATTGGTTGCTGTAGATCTGGAAAATGAAACCATTCAGGTCGAAGTGGAAAAACAGCAGGTATTGGAGATTGACAGTCACAATATTGATAAAGCAAACCTGATTTACCAAGATTAATCAAATTAATAAGAATCTGAACGAATAGGTGACTTATGGCACGTGAAATTCTTACCGTCGTTGAAACGGTTAGTAACGAAAAAGGTGTAAGTCGTGAGGCAATTTTTGAGGCGCTTGAACAGGCTCTTGTTGCTGCGACGAAAAAGAAATTCTACGAAGGCACAAACTCAGAAGAAGCACGTTTACGTGTGGAAATTGATCGTAAAACAGGTGACTACAGCACTTTCCGTCAGTGGGAAGTGGTGGCAGATGAAGATCATGAAATGCCTGCATGCCAAGATGCAATTTCTGATGTAGACCCTGCAAAGTGGTCAATTGGCGATATTCGCGAACTTGAAGTTGAGTCAATTGACTTCGGTCGTATTGCTGCGCAAATTGCCAAGCAAGTGATTGTGCAAAAAATTCGTGAAGCAGAACGCGCATTGGTTGCAGATGCTTATGAAGCCAAAGTAGGCGAGCTGATTTACGGTGAAGTGAAAAAGCAAACTAAAGATGGTTTTATTATTGATTTAGGCGATAACGCAGAAGCGTATTTGGCACGTGAAGAAATGATTGCCAAAGAAATTTTGCGTCCTAAGCAACGTGTGAATGCAATTTTGTACAACGTAAACCGTGAAGGTCGTGGTGCACAATTATTGTTGTCACGTGCTAAGCCTGAAATGCTGATTGCTTTGATGAAGAAAGAAATTCCAGAAATTTCTGAAGAAATCATCGAAATTAAAGCAGCAGCGCGTCAGCCGGGTGTACGTGCAAAAATTGCCGTAAAAACCAACGACCATCGTATTGACCCTGTAGGTGCATGTATTGGTATGCGTGGTACACGTATCCAAGCAGTACAACAAGAGTTGAATGGTGAGCGTATTGACGTCGTGGTATGGTCTGATGATCCAGCTCAATATATTGCCAGCGCTTTAGAGCCTGCCGATGTATCGGGTATTGTGATTGATGAAGAAGAACGTACGGCTGACATTATTTTTGCAACCAGTGATCAGTTGGCACGTGCAATTGGTTCACAAGGTCAAAACGTACGTTTAGCGTCTGAACTTACAGGTTATAAGCTGAATATGATGCTTGAAGAAGAGTATCACGCACGTCAGCAAAACGAAGCACAACAGTACTTAGATTTATTTGTTTCACGTTTAGACATTGCTGAAGACTTGGCAATGGCTTTGGTTGAAATGGGCTTCACTTCATTAGAAGAAATTGCGTATGTTCCTGCGGAAACATTTGACGAAATTGATTTAGATGAAGAAATCGTTGAAATGCTACAAAGCCGTGCCAAAGAAGTGGCATTGGCAGATGCATTGCAACAGCAAGAAAATATTCAAGATCCGAGTGACGAACTTCTGGCAATGGAAGGCATGACACAAGAGATCGCTTATGCGCTTGCCGCTCGTGGTGTCATCACAGTTGATGATTTAGCTGACCAAGCAACTGACGATATCGAAGATATTGAAGGTTTAGGTTCAGATAAAGCGGGTCAATTGATTATGAAAGCGCGCGAATCATGGTTTAACTAGGAGGTAATGTATGACGGACAAGTCGATTAAAGAGTTAGCGCTCAGTGTAGGTCGTCCAGTTGAGAAGCTCCTGGAACAGGTTCGTGACGCAGGTTTACCACAGCGTAAGGCTGACGATATTATTTCCACTGAACAACAAAATACCCTAGTGAACCACTTGAAAAAGGTTCACGGTCAAGAGGGTAATGCAGGACAAATCACGTTGAAACGTAAAACCACCAGTACGGCTAAAGTGGCAAGTACTTCGGGCAAGGCGAAAACGATTAATGTAGAAGTTCGTAAGAAACATACATTTGTAAAGCCAGACCCTGAACAAATTAAAGCGGAAGCACTGGCAAAAGCACAGGCTGAAGCAGCTGAAAAAGCTCGTGCGGAACAGCAATCACAAGCGACTGCAAAAGTACAAGCAAAAGCTGATGCGCCGCAAGCAGGTGCAGCAAAAGCAAAACAAGCTTTAGATGCAATGCGTGCAGCAGCAAAACAAGAAACAGCGAAGCAAGAAGTGGCTAAAGCTGCGGTTGTGGTGAAACGTAAGTCAACCAACAAGCCAATTGTGAAGCAAGCGGTGAAGGTGACTGAAACACCTGAACAGAAGAAAGCGCGTGAAGCACAAGCGGCACAGTTGAAAGCGACTGAAGAAGCAGCACGTCGTAAGGCAGCTGAAGAAGCGCAGCAACGTACGCTTGAACAAATGCGTCAGATGGCATCTAAATATTCAAATGAAGATGCTACTGCAACTATTCGCGTAGTAGATGATTCTCCATTGGCCGCTGGTTTGGTTGGTCAAGCGTATGAAGATTCATTCGCGAAAGAAGACCGCGAAATCAAACGTGGTACCAATACTACCAATACACGTTCACAGAAAAAAGGTGGCCGTCGTGGTCAAGAAGAGCAATCGTTTAGCCAAAACCCGCATAAACGTGGTTTAAAAACTAGTCAAGCGAATAAGCACGGCTTTGAAAAACCAGTTAAAAAACAAGTTTATGATGTTGAAATTGGTGCAACCATTGTTGTCGCTGATCTTGCAGCAAAAATGGCCATTAAGGTGCGTGAAGTAATTAAGTCACTTATGAAAATGGGTGAACTTGTAACGCAAAACCAAGCGATTGAGCAGGAAGTCGCGGCACTTGTAGTTGAAGAAATGGGCCATAACCCAGTATTGGTTTCAGATACTCAAGCCGAAGATAACTTACTTGAAGCAGCAGAAGAGGCACGTGGTGTTCAAACGACTCGTCCACCTGTTGTAACAATTATGGGTCACGTTGACCATGGTAAGACATCATTACTTGACCGTATTCGTCGTGCCAAAGTGGCTGCAGGCGAAGCGGGTGGTATTACCCAGCACATTGGTGCATACCACGTACAAACCGATAAAGGCATTATCACCTTCTTAGATACACCGGGACACGCAGCGTTTACTGCAATGCGTTCACGTGGTGCGAAAGCGACAGATATCGTGGTATTGGTCGTTGCGGCAGATGATGGTGTGATGCCACAAACTGCAGAAGCCATTGACCATGCGCGTGCAGCGGGTACGCCAATTATTGTTGCCATTAACAAAATGGACAAAGAATCGGCTGATCCAGACCGCGTATTGAATGAATTGACCACCAAAGAAATCGTACCTGAACAATGGGGCGGTGACGTACCTGTTGCAATGGTTTCGGCGCATTCAGGTCAAGGTATTGATGAACTTCTTGACTTAATTTCAATTCAAGCAGAAATGATGGAATTGAAAGCATCTGAAGAAGGTGCGGCGCAAGGTGTGGTAATTGAAGCACGTGTCGATAAAGGTCGTGGTGCAGTGACTTCTATTCTGGTACAAAACGGTACCTTGAATGTGGGTGACTTAGTACTTGCTGGTTCATCTTATGGCCGTGTACGTGCCATGACGGATGAAAATGGTAAACGCATTAAATCTGCAGGCCCTTCAATTCCAGTTGAAATTTTAGGTTTACCTGAAGCGCCAATGGCGGGTGACGAAGTTCTTGTTGTGAATGACGAGAAGAAAGCCCGTGAAGTTGCAGATGCACGTATGGATCGTGAGCGTCAAAAACGTCTTGAACGTCAAAGCGCAATGCGTCTTGAAAACATCATGGCATCAATGGGCAAAAAAGACGTACCATTTGTCAATGTGGTATTGAAAACAGATGTACGTGGTACTTTAGAAGCCTTGATCGTAGCGTTAGGCGAATTGTCTACCGATGAAGTACGTGTTCGTGTGATTGGTTCAGGTGTAGGGGCAATCACTGAATCTGACGTGACATTGGCAGAATCTTCTGAAGCGGTATTACTTGGCTTTAACGTACGTGCGGACAATACTGCACGTCAAAAAGCAGATGCAGATGGTATCGATATTCGTTACTACTCAATCATCTATCAATTAATTGATGATGTGAAAGATGCGATGAGCGGTAAGCTTGCACCAGAACACCGTGAAACGATTCTGGGTGTTGCTGAAGTACGTGAAGTGTTCCACTCAAGTAAATTCGGTGCAGCAGCAGGTTGTATGGTACTGGAAGGCGTACTTCACCGTAACAAACCGATTCGCGTTTTACGTGATGACGTGGTGGTATTCCAAGGTGAGCTTGAATCACTTCGTCGCTATAAAGACGTGGTGGAAGAAGTTCGCGCTGGTATGGAATGTGGTCTTGCAGTTAAAGGCTATAAAGACATCAAAGCACTCGACAAGATTGAAGTGTACGATGTTCAATTGATCAAACGGAGTCTTTAATGGCGGGTAGTCAACGTCTGAAGCGTATGGCCGATTCAGTACAGCGTGAGCTGTCTGAATTGATTCGCCAAGAGCTGAAAGATCCACGCTTAGGTGGTCTTGTGACCATCTCTGCGGTGAAGGTGAGCCCAGACTTAGGATATGCCGAAGTGTACGTAACCGTAATGGGACGTGAATTAGGCGATGAGCAAAGCGAAGCGGCAAACAAAGAAACATTAGATGTATTAAACAAGGCGTCAGGTTTCTTGCGCCATGAGCTGAGCCGTCGTATTAAAACACGCATTACTCCACGTTTGCGTTTCCACTACGACAAAACCAATGCCTATGGTAACTATATGTTTGGTTTAATTGCAGAAGCAGTCAAAGATTTGCCACCTGCAGAACCTAAGCAAGATGATGAATAATCGGATCGAGAAATTCTAAATAAAAATGCCACCTCAGGGTGGCATTTTTTATGGTTAGAAAATAATGAAAGTTCAGTATTACATCAAATCATCATTAGACTTTTTTTCATAACGACGCAAGTTGCGACGTTGGCGTTGCCATGGCAACGGACGCTCTAAGGTTTCAGGTACATTACCACTCATTGAACGTAAGCGTAAATGTAGTGCTGCTTGCGCCATTAAATTGGCTGAAACAGGCGCAGTAATAAACGCAAATAGGGTAATTAACACTTCAGCAAAACCAAAGCGACCTTCAAATGCTGCATAAATAATTGCGGCAATTAAAAAGCTCCCTAATCCTAAAGTACTGGACTTGGTTGGTGCATGTAAGCGCATGAATAAGTCAGGCAGACGCACCATGCCAATGCCGCCGACTAGCATAAAAAACGCCCCAATAATTAAAAAGAATGACACCGAAATTTCCATGAGTAATTGCATGTGTATTCTCCTTAATCAATCACGTGGCCACTAGTAAAGTAGCGCGCCAGAGCAGCTGTTGATACAAAGCCCAACATCGCCACCAATAAAGCGCCTTCAAATAATGAGGTACTGCTCCAATAAATGCCCAATACCACCACCAAGCAGGTTGCGTTTAAAAACAGGGTATCTAATGCCAACAAGCGGTCTACAATTGAAGGGCCAAGAATCAGGCGGAACAAGCACATTAACATTGAGATGGTGATCGCAATCATACAAATCCCAAGGGCATAGGGTAGGATGCTCATACCTTCTCTCCTGTTTGTGCACCAAAAATTTCAATTAATGGTTTTTCATAACGGTTTTTAATGTCCTGAATATCCACATTTTCATCTTCAGTGCTCAGGGCATGTACCAAAATATCACCACGATCTTGATCAATACCTGCGGTAACAGTACCAGGAGTTGTGGTGATGATCATTGCCAGAATACTGTTAACTTGCTCATGTTGCGTTTCCAGTGGGACACGGAACCATTTTGGCTGCATTCGGTCTGTCGGGCCAAGTACCAGTTTTGCGACACGTACATTGGAAATAATAATGTCCCAGAGCACCACAAAAAATAGGTGAATGGCTGCAGTCCATTTGATATCGGGCGTGCGAGCAATAAAAGGCTGAATCAATTTTGGAATTAGTAAAGCCAAAACCAAAGCCATCAACAAATTGCCTGCAGAGATACTATGCGCCAACATTAGCCAGCTCAGTGCGACCAACACTGAAACAAAGGGGTGGGGGAGCAACCTGTCCCAAAACGAAGTTTTTTGTCTCGTTTTTTGCATGTTTAAGGCTCCGCAGGTTTGAGTTGAGTATCACTAGGTTGCTGTGCTTCCTGTCGATTTTGCTGTTGAATCTGACGTTGCTTATAGTCAGAAATATGTTCACCTTCCAAAGTGTTCGGGTGAATCACGTATGGAATTAAGTGTGCATTAGCATCCAGACTTTCTCCACCATATTTGGTTTCAGGTAAATATAGCGGGTCATAAGGTTGTACGCTAATCACATTACCCGCACGGTCTTTTTTCAAAATAATGGCTTCATAGGCCGCATTATTCTGAATTTGCTGGGCTGTACTGGCCATATAGTGCTGAATTGGGTTGGCAAATACTACATACAGCATCAAGCCTGCCAATAAAAAGTAAATCACACGGTCATTACGTGGTGGTGCAATAGCAGGCAGTGCTTGGTACTCATGGTAAGCTTCAGCTTGAATGTCATCTTCAGGTTTGGTTGCACGCCAGAACAGAATAAAACCAACACGAGTAAAGGCAATAATACTCAGCAAACTGACCAATAAAATGATGCCAATAATCCAGCCTTGATAAGGGACATTGGCCGTGGCTTGTAAGATAAAGACTTTACCCAAAAAGCCGCTAAACGGTGGTAAGCCTGCCATCATTAAAGCAATGATAAAGTATGTTAATGCAACCACTTTATGCTGTTTCATTTGTGGTGCGATGGTGAAATGATCTTTGAATTGTCCACGTTGTGAAGTAATCCAACCGCAGAGCAGATAGAACGCAGCAGCAATGAGCGTACTGTGTACCAAATAATACAGTGCGGCAGACCAAGCCTGCGTGTTCATCATGGAAATGGCAATCAAAATGGTGCCAATTGAAGACAGCACCATAAAACCAACAAAACGGCGCAGACGTTCTGCACCAATGGCGCCAATGACCCCATAGAGAGAGGTAATGAGACCAATTGGCAGCAGCCAGTTTTGTAGAATTTTATGGCTGAGCGCATCATCAAATACAGTACCGTTGACCCGTAAAATCGCATAAACACCGACTTTGGTCATGATGGTGAACAAAGCTGCTACAGGGGTCGTAGCCACGGCATAGGTTTTAGGTAACCAGAAACCTACAGGCAACATGGCGGCTTTAATACCAAACACTACAAATAACAGTAACCCACCTGCAACGGCAATTTTGTGAGCATCGGCATCTAACAGCGGGATGAGACGAGCAACATCAGCCATATTCAGGCTGCCCACACTGCCGTAAATCATGCCTAAACCAATCAGGAATAGGGCAGATGCCAGCAGGTTGATGGTGACGTAGTGAATCCCGAGCTGAAAACGTGCTTTACCTTGTCCGTGTAATAACAGGACATAAGAGGCTAGCAATAACACTTCAAAGAAAACGAACAGGTTGAATAAGTCACCTGTGAGGAAGGCACCACAGAGGCCCATGAGTAGGAAATGCACCATGGTGTGGAAATAGCGACCACGTTCATCCCATTTTTTGCTGGAGAACCACAGCAATGGCAAGGCTAGGGCATACGTCAGGACTAGCATTAAAGCCGACAATTGATCCAGCACTAAAATAATGCCAAACGGTGCTGCCCATTCACTCAAATTATAAATAATAATTTGTCCGCTACTGACTTGAATCAGGTAGCTGATGGCAGTGATTAAACCAAGTGTAGCCGAAAGATAGCTGATACCACGACGCCACGGCTGACGCCAGTCACGTGCGAGTGAACCAAACCCCGGGTTACCCAACAGCACTAAAATAAATGCGGTAAAGGTTGGAATTAGAATGCTAAAAATAGGCGAGTGCTGGGTCCAAAATTGGAGGAAATCAGTCATTATGGCTCATCCTCACGTGGATCTAGCAGCGGGTATTCTTCTTTGGCATCGACATGGTCACTACCGGTTTCATAGCGACTGCGCAGTGCCAATTGCACAATAAAGGCAGTGGTAGCAAAACCAATGACAATGGCTGTTAAAACCAAAGCTTGTGGGAGTGGGTCACTGGTTTTACTGGCTTCGGTCAAAATAGCAGGTGCATTTAATTGAATACGCCCCATACTGAATAAGAAGATATTGACCGCATACCCAATCATGGCCAAGCCCAGTACCACAGGAAAGGTACGAGCACGTAAAATTAAATAAATGCCTGTCGCGACTAACATTCCAATGGCAGACGCAATTAAAATTTCAAGACTAATCATTGCATTACTCCTTTGGAAGTGGGCCAGACATGCCTGAGTGACGTGAGTCGCCCAAGACAGAAATCATCAACATTACCGCACCAACCACCGTGACATACACGCCTACATCAAATAAGGCAGCCGAAGCGAGGTGCATTTCACCAATAATCGGAGGATTGACATAAATATGTGCGCTAGTGAGGAATGGACGTCCCCAGAACCATGCGGCAAGTCCTGTCAGACCTGCAATACTTAAACCCACGCCAATCCAGATTTCGTATAAACGTCCAGATTTAGCTTTGAGCATTTGTTCGGTGTGGTCTTGACCAAGCGCAATGTATTGGATGATCAACGCCATTGCGGTAATTAAGCCCGCAATAAAGCCACCGCCTGGTAAGTTGTGACCGCGCAAGAAAATATACAGGCTGACCACAAGGGCGATAGGTAAAATCCATGAGGCGGTAATCCGCAGCATCAACGGTGAAGGATTAAAGCGATAGGTTAAACCTTGGGTCATGATAGTGCCGTGCGCACGCATACCATCCATTAAACACAGCGTACCAATCGCAGCAATGCCCAAGACGGTAATTTCACCAAAGGTATCGAAACCACGGAAGTCCACCAAAATGACGTTGACCACGTTGGTTCCGCCACCGAGTGGAATGGATTGCTGATTAAAGAACCATGAAATTGAATTGTGGTCGCGAGTCATAACCAGCCACGCAATCCAGCCGATACCAATGCCGCCACCAATCGCAATGAAGGCATCTCGCCAACGACGTGAACGGCTAGATTCATACGGGGTCAATTGTGGGAGCAGCGATAGACTCATCAGCAATAAAACAGTGGTGACGACATCAACCGTGATTTGAGTTTGTGCCAAGTCGGGCGCAGAAAGTCCTACAAAAATCATGGTTACGACTAAACCAACCGCACCGCTTATTAAGACAGCCTTGATGCGTTCATGGTGGAACCACAGCATCATCCAACAGGCAGAGAACAGCAATAACCATAAAACAATGGCAATCATAGGCGCATGTGTGAGTTCACGTGTGCCAGTTGTTAATCCCTGATTGAATAATGGTAGCGCGACCATGAATACCGTAAAAGCAATGATCCACACCAAATAGCTTTGCAGTGAACCATTTTCGGTTTTACGTTTGATTTTGCGTGAAACTTGTAGCAAATGTTTTAAGAATAATTCAAACAGCAGTTTGCCTTGGAATTGACCTAAATGTGGGTCGAGGTCAATTTCACGGATTTTTCCACCTTTGGCGAGCGAGAAATAGAAAATGATCCCGCCAAGCAGTGCAATAACACTCATCAGCAGGGGAAGATTAAAGCCATGCCAAATTGCCAGATGTGTGCCTTCAAACTGCGACAGTTGGGTACTGGCACGAGTCGTGCTATTGACAATATGCTCGACCAATAAGGCAGGCATCAAGCCGACTAAAATACATAAAACAGCCAATAAAGTTGCGGGTGCACGCATGCCAAACGGAGGTTCGTGAGCTTCTTTGTTTGGGACATCTTTACCAATTGGACCATCAAAGAAAACGCCGTGTACCAAACGTATTGAATAGGCCACTGCAAAAATACCCGCCAGTGTCGCAACAATTGCAGAAACCAACAGTACAGGGCCAGATAAGTTTGCTACCAGTTCAGTGAAGAACATTTCTTTGGACAAAAAGCCGTTGGTCAACGGTACGCCAGCCATAGAGGCCGCGGTAATCATAGTGAGGGTGGCGGTAAAGGGTAATAGTTGCCATAAGCCACTAAGTTTACGTAAATCACGTGTGCCTGATTCGTGGTCGATAATTCCTGCAATCATAAACAGGGCCGCTTTAAAGGTGGCGTGGTTGATGATGTGGAAAATTGCAGCAGCTACTGCTAACGGTGAACCAATGCCGAGTAAGCACATGATCAGACCTAAATGACTGATGGTGGAATACGCCAATAAGCCTTTTAAATCTTCTTTGAAAATGGCAAAGAATGCTGCCATACACAGGGTAAATAGACCAATAAAGGTGACTAGGTTGTGATATAACGCTGCGCCTGCAAAAATTGGCAATAAGCGCGCCAGCAAGAAAATCCCTGCTTTGACCATCGTTGCCGAATGTAGATAGGCAGAAACAGGCGTGGGTGCAGCCATGGCATTGGGTAGCCAGAAGTGAAACGGAAATTGCGCACTTTTGGTAAATGCACCCAATAAAATCAGCAATAAAGTTGGTACAAATAAATGATGACTTTGAATTTGTTCAGTCATCATTAAGATTTGGTCAATTTGATAGGTGCCTGTGATTTGCGCCAATAACACAAAACCACCGAGCATGGCGAGTCCGCCCATGCCTGTAATGGTCAGTGCCATACGTGAGCCGCGTTGTGCTGCCTCGTAATTGCTCCAATAACCCACCAATAAGAAAGAGGAAATACTGGTCAGTTCCCAAAAAGTCAGCAACAAAATCAGGTTATTGGAGAGCGAAATTCCCAACATGGCAGCCATAAACAGCATGAGGAGAACATAGAGTTTACTGAGCGAGTTTTGTGGACTTAAATAATAATAGGCATAAATAAAAATGAGTGTGCCGATCCCCGTGATCAGCAAGGAGAATAATAAACCAAGCGCATCTAGACGAAAGCTTAAATCAATCCCCAACTGTGGCAGCCAAGACCATGTTTGAATGATCGTTTCGCCATTAAAGACTGCTTTTGCTTGAGTCAGGAGCAGAATAAGACTGCTCAGACTGACGCCAATCGCCCCTAAAGCCGTTACCCCGCGTGAAAATTGTTTCAGCCACGAGACAAGGGTTGTGCCCAGTACTAACGGTAACAATATAATAATCGGTAGCACACTCATATCCATTGTCGTGAATAGGTTGAAAACCTAAAGGATGAATCTTATCTTCCAAGGATTACAGGACAGCAACACACCATCCAAAAGATTCAATCTTGAAAGCCAATCAGTCGTGTCAGTAAACACGTAGTCTATTGTTTTGATGAGCGTATTGTCGCAACTTAAACTCAAAACAAGATCATGCAAAAATAATTTTACATGGCTAGGCGGCTCAAGCAGCAAAAAATATGCTGATCTTTCGCTGACGATGCAGCGAATAAGGTTGTGCTTGGTTTGGTTAAAGCTGTGTTAAAAATATTTAGATGCGTCAATCTACAACCTAGTTGAACTATGGATGAAGTTGATCTGCATCTGCTGCATTTTTACAGCATTCACCGTGTTTGAAAGGTCAATAGACACTATTCAAGGTATAAAAAAAGTTGTATTGCGCAACTTTAAAAACTACAGCAAAATCGGATTTTACTATAAAAGTTCAAAATTAATCTGATTTTATTACATGAATAAAACAACATCAATTTTTTTTGCATACAGCAAAGTCATTATATACCGTCTGTTATATGCGGGATAAAGTATTTCCTTGCTTTTTGCCCAAGTATGCGTTGAAAGACTTCGGCAATTAAGATTCAGGCAATTGATCAGGTGTTGGCTCACTATCCAATTGCTGTAAGCGTTGCAGCAATTCCTGTTTTTGTTCGGCAGTTAAATGGTTTTGAATCTGCTGCAAAATTTCAGCCGTGCCTAATTGTGTTGGGTTTTGTTCTTGTAGGCTGACGTCTTCTGTCGTGTGAGTGGTTTCTAGCACATCAGCATAAATTTCTGCAAACTGCGGTTGTAAACTTTGCCATGCGATGGGATGCAGCTGTTGATGTTCCAGTTTTAAACATTGAAAGCGTTCCGCTTGTTCCAAAAGTTCGCTGCGGTTGCCTGTGGCAATAATTTGTAAGCGCGGAAAAGCTTGATGTAAACGGGTCAGTATTTGTGCGGCCTGTTGTTGATCGAGCTGATGATCAATCTGGTCAATCAACAAAATACCATCTCCCTCGCGACACGGATACAAACTGTTTGGGTTTAGCAAACAGAGGCGACGTACAATATCGCCTACCAGAGCAATCCAGTTGCGCTGACTGTTCGACAATTGCTGATACAGCATATCTTTGCCCTGACAGCGCACCATGAGTTGTAATTTAGGCAGATGTTGTAGATATAGGTCTTCAATTTCAGGCAGCACGATTTGTAAGGCATCTTTCAGTGCTTGTAAACTCGGTGCATGCATTTGGGTATAGGCATGCAATAAGGACTGATTCAGGGTTTGTGCGAGTTCGCTTTGTTGTTGCTGATATAGCTTGTGTAAAAGCTGCGCACTTTGGGCATTTTCAATATCGGAAATTTCCCGCAACCATTCAAAAAAACGAGTAAATGTCGTGAATGGAATCGCAGCAATTTCGTAGGCATGTCCAGGTTGTAAAATCAGCGGATTATTTTTATTGAGTAAATTAACTTCATTCACGAAGCGTTCTGCAGGGTAGTAGGCAATCAGCGGTAGACCTTGCATCGGGTCATGTTTAATGGCGTGTTGATAGAGCTGCACCATTTTTTCAAGCTTGGCGGTTTCTGCTTTGCTTACTCCTACGCCGCTACTATTCAGGGTTTTATATAATTGCCAGTCACAATGTTGGGTGCTTTCAATTTGCGTGTTGCTTGATTCTGCCAAACTGCCTATTTCTGCTGGAATTTCCACACAAACATCAATTTTAGCTTGCAAGCGGTTGAACAAAATATCTTGATCTTGCATCACCAAACCCGCAGTGCGTAAGTCTTTATAGCGAGCGGCAAACCAAGTCAGTGCTTGATAACTAAATCGTAACAGCGAGGTTTTACCCGCACTTTGGTCTCCTAAAATAAGGGTGATGTGAAGATCGTGATAATTCAGTTCAAGTTTTAAGTCTGCAAAATGGGTGATGTGTCTGAAATGAACCGATGTAATTTTCATAGCGCACCTGCTGCAATTACCCCACCGCTTTGCGTAACGATGTCGGCATTTTTATTTTCAGTTGTTGTACCAAATCGTAAATATGATGAATATTTAAACTTACTTTAGCACGTGTGCAGGCCACGTACAGTAATCTTAACTCTTCATCACTAATTTTATGTTCTTTGTCATTCAGCTTAAACTGGTAGTCATCTTCAATATGTACCCGATTCCATTCCAGACCTTTGGCCTTATGCGCTGTTGAAATAATATAGTCAGCTTGGTCAATGGGGGTAATTTTAGCCAGTGCCCGTTTGAGTGGATCGGTACCGTGATCATCCACCAGTTTTACCAAGGGTTTAATGTCACTACCATCGTTAGTTTCGCAATATTCATGGACATCATGCCATGAGTTGAACCACGCCAGTTCAGGTACATCGGTCACGCGTTTGCCTTGTTTTAGCATCGCAGCAGCATCAACAAAACGGTTTAAACGCACATGGTCGGCCTGTAAACTGACTTTATCGCCATGCACCAAACCTGCCAGTAACAATTCCATAGCACGGGCATTGGTGCGGCATAAAATTGCATCACGCATTTTGGTGTGTGGCTTGTTCACTACTTTTGAGTGTAGTTGCGGATTACCAAGCAAAGGCACGGTTTCATTCAGTCCGCCTAAAATGGCATTGGCCGTCAGCGCAATTTCTTCACCAAAACGGAAAGATGTGGTCAGGCGTGATTCAGGCAGGGGTAGTTGTTGCATGGCATTGACTGCACCACGCCATGCATAAATTTGTTGGTGCGCATCGCCCACATAAATCACCTGCGTATTGCGTTGCTTGAGTAAAATACCCAACATGAGCGGGTCAGCATCTTGCGCTTCATCAAACAGGACATAATCGGCAGGAATGTTCGGTTCAGACAAAGCCCAAAGTTTGAGGTAAATATCGTGCCCAATACCAGCCTGATGATTGGGGTCAATCGACTCCAGCCAACGCCGCTCTACCGCAGGGTAAAGATGTTTTTGTAAAGTGTCGATGTCGTCTGGGTGTAACCAACTAGGTGCTTGTAAATGCCGTGGGGCAGGGTATTGCGAACTGGTTGAGCAGAAATAACTGACTGCGTTTGCGACTAAGCTAGCCAGTCGACTTGGCATCAGCACATATTTTTCATAACGTCCGCCCATCATCCGTCTAAGGGTAATTGGCTCTAAACGGTACTCTTTTGCAATAAAGCTAGGGCTTAAGCGTGGCAGACGTAATTTGTCGGTGACTCCACGTGGAATGCTGCGGTAAGCAAGCGAGTGGAAAGTGCGACAATCGACCTGACGGTGAAATTTACTCTGTGCTTCAGAGGCAATGGCTTTGTTAAAAGCCAAATACATGCCACGCCGCTCAGGCATGGCATCACTGATCATTTGTAAGGTCGTGGTTTTACCTGTGCCTGCATAGGCAATCACTTTAAAGGATTTACCCAGACGTGCGTTGTCTATGGCAGTGGCTTGCTCATAGGTCGGGCTGGGCTTGATAATGACAGACACAGATCAGCGTTGGTTTTAATTAAGCGTTAGTGGCTGCGGTTGGCTTTTTCAACTAAGCCAGATAAGCCTTGACGACGTGCCAATTCATTCAGTACCACTTGCGGCTCAATGTCGAAATAACCCAACATCACAATGCTGTGGAACCATAAATCGGCCACTTCATAAATTAGGTCATTTTTATTGTTGGCATTGGCTTCGGTGTTGAAGTCTTTGGCTGCAATAATCGCTTCTACGGTTTCTTCACCGACTTTTTCCAAAATTTTGTTCAAGCCTTTGTGGTACAGCTTTGCTACATAAGAAGAGTCAGGATTGGCGGTTTTACGCTCGCTCATCATTTGCCCTAAATAGGCCAAAACTTCAACTTGCTCAGCTTGTGCTTTAGATTGGCTCATGGCTAAGGTGTGAGCATTGGCGGCTTGTTCACCATAAATTTGATTCGGGTCTTTCAGCTGTGCATCTACAATTTCCCAACCATTGGCGGTGAGTTTGCGATAGAAACAAGATTCACGCCCTGTGTGGCAAGCAATTCCACCATGTTGTTCAATTTGCAGGATAATCACATCGGCATCGCAGTCCAGACGAATCTCGTGCACAGTTTGAAAGTGTCCAGATTCTTCACCCTTGTGCCACAATTTATTGCGCGAACGTGAAAAATACACCGCCTGATTTTTTTCGGCAGTTAGTGCCAAGGCTTCACGGTTCATCCATGCCACCATCAACACACGTCCTGTTTGATGATGTTGTGCAATGGCAGGCACTAATCCTTGTTCGTTAAATTTTACTTCATCGAGCCATTGCAAGTTATTCATGAGTTGTTCACCAAAATTAATTTAAATTGTATGGACGCCATTTTCTAAGCGCACGATTTTGCATCGTCCCTATAGTGTACGTGATTCAGGACAATTTACCTAAATTATCTTGCTAGATTTATGCTGTCAAAGCGTTTGCATAAACTGCGGGAAGTTTTGTTTTTCCACCATTTCCAAGAATTCATCACCCAAACGTTGGCTTTCCGCTACGGACTGTTTCCATAAGCGAATTCGCTGCGCTTGATCTAGACCTTTTAAAGTGAAGTCTTTACGATCTGGCAAACGGCCTAAAGGCAGGCTGCTCAAATATTCTGCCGAAGGTGATAGCAAAAGTGTACGTGCCTGATTTTCAGGATTGGCCTTGCGGTTTTTCAACATTTTATCGAACCAGCCCGGAGTGATGCTGTCAGTAAAGTGTGGATACAGCACGATGCCCTGACTTTGGTATGGCAAATCTAAGTGGTAGTCAATCAAGCCACCATCCCGATAACTGCCCACTGGCGCATCAGGAATGTCACGAATTGCAGACATGACCCCTGGAATAGACGCTGAGGCGAGTAGCCACGGTGCGACATTTTGCTCATTTAGGGCTTGATAATGGGTGACAAAATCATCCTCAACCATAAACTGTTGCCCTTGCGCAGGTTGGCTGATGACCCGTTGCATAAACAAGCGGTTGTGTTTACGTGCAATGGCATTGCTACCAATAATTCCTGCCACAGAAGCGAGCAAAGGTAAGGCTTGGTCACTTTGGAAAATATGCTGAGCTTTGACTGAAATGACCGTTAGGTGATAGTCAGGGTGGTTGATCAGTTGCTGTTGCTGTCCTTGAATCAGTTCAAACAGCATGTTCTGACAAATCTCAGCCACCTCTTGGCGTGACATTTTTTTATGAAAATATAGGTTGGTGTATAAATCGGACAGGCGCTCAGTACCTTGTTTTGCACCCCAAGCCAAAATACTGGCAAAGCGCCAACTGCCAATGGAAGAACCGACAACTGTACGGCGTTTAGGGGCTTGGGCAAAAAACTCACCAAAAATAGCTTGATCTAGTCCTTGTATGCCAATGCCTTTGGGGCCGCCTGCTGCACCAGGAATAATATCAACCTGTTGGGCGTGTAAACCTTCTTGTTCAATCAGTTGGCGGGCCAAATGTCCTGCACGGATACTGAGGGCAGGGGCACGTTTCTGCAAAATCTGAGTCATGCTTAATCTATAACGCTACAAATGTGCATTAATTGTAGGCGTGGTGATTTTTGCAGCAATGGCGAGAGGCATCACTTGGTGACTGATCAGTCATAGAGCTGTTTGTGGTGATGCTGATATTTAGAGGATAAAAAATCCTGCTTTTAAAGCAGGATTTTAAATATTGATGATCTGTTGATCAAACAATGTAACTTTATTTGACTACACGCCAAACCGCCAAAAAACTTGCCAAGACAATCAAAACAATAGAAACATACCACGGTGCAATAATTGCAATGGATAGGAAAATGGCCATGATGCTGCCAAAAATCCAACTGCGTTTTTGCTGATGTTCCATTTGCAGGCGCATGCTTTGTAATTCATGCAATTGTTTAGAATGCCATGCTGACTGGTTTTTAAGTCCGTTTAGGCTGTCAATCATTAAACTTGGCAAGTCTTGCGCACCCAACAGCAGGTCAGGAATTTGCTGACCAATTTCTTTGACATTTTTGACAGGATTCATATTGGCTTTAATCCAGTCGGTCAGAATTGGTTTTGCCAGTTTCCAAATGTCCAGTTCAGGGTATAAGTCTGTGCCTAAGCCCTCAACATGCACCAAGGTTTTAAGTAGCAGCATCAATTGCGGTGGAATTTCCAAATGGAATCGGCGTGCAATGTCCATGACTTGAATCAGGATGCCGGCAAAGTCCAATTCGTGCATTGGTTTTGACACCATTGGCCCGACAGTACGGCGCATTTCACGGGCTAAGGCATCTTGATCTGTGCCTGGTGGAATCCAACCTGCCTGATGTACTACTTGAATCAACTGCATGAAGTTGCTGTTCATGACTGCGAGCAGCATACGTGCCACGGTCATTTGGTCATGCTTGGACAACTCCCCCATAATGGCACAATCTAGGGCAATAAAACGCGGATTGTTGGGATTAATGGTTTCCACAAAGACGTTGCCTGGGTGCATGTCGGCATGGAAAAAGTTGTCACGGAATACTTGGGTAAAGAAAATGGTCAGGCCTTTTTCAGCCAAATCGGCACGATCCATGCCCAAACGGTCAAAAGTGGCTGTGTCAGAAATTGGCACACCAGTAATGCGCTCCGCCACCATGACATCTTTACTGTCCATATAGACTTCAGGCACGTACATCATGCTTGAGCCAGTAAAGTAATGGCGCATGCGGCGAGTATTGTCTGCTTCTAAGGTCAAATCTAGTTCGTTTAGAATAATTTGACGATAGTCCTGAATAATTTCAGACAAATGCAAGGCGCGTGCAGCTTCCAGACGTTTTTCCAGTGCAGCACCTAGCCATTCCAAAATTTCAAAATCTTGCAAAATTTGCTGGCGAATATCGGGGCGGGTGACTTTTACCACCACTTCACGACCATCATGCAAAGCCGCTGTATGTACTTGTGCGATGGATGCTGCTGCTAAAGGCTGTTCATCAAAACGAGCAAATAGGGTGTTGATGTCTGCCTTGAGTGATTGCTGAATCCGCATTTGTGCCACATCAGAACCAAAAGGTTTGACACGGTCTTGCAGCAAGACCAACTGCTGTAAAACTTCAGGCGGAATCAGGTCACGACGAGTAGACAACAACTGACCAAGTTTAATAGCCAGTGGCCCCATTTCTTCTAGGGCTTCTTTTAGCTTAAGCGGGTTTTTACGCTCTTTACTTGACCATGCTGCAGGGTGCATGCGAATCAAACTGAGCGCATGACGTGCCTTTTCTGGTAGTTCTTCCGCAGGAAACAACGTGTCGAGTCTATAGTGCGCGGCAATGCGCCAAAGTTCGAGTAAACGTGAAACGTGCGGAATCATAAAGACTTATTCCCTAGGGTTGAGTGGAGTTTAAGGTGTCAGAAGCGGTATCTGGCTGTGCATCAAGCTGCGCTTGTAGCTGTTGAATTTTGGCTTCGGCGCGGTCTAAATTTTGTTGAAAAATGCGCGTGTCTTGTTGTAAGTCATCCATTTGCCAGCGTGGGGCAAATAGACCACTGTCTTCTTTTAGGGCATCTTCAGCAAAGAACAAATGGCTGTGTAGACTGCGTTTTAAATGCTTGGGTGCAAGCTGAATTTTGCCAACTTCATGAGCCAAAGCAGGACCAATCCAAGGGCTTAAATGTGCGGCCAAGTCTAGTTCAGCCTGCTGCATAATGCGCTGAATATCTTGTAAAAGATGATAGTCACCTTGTAGGGGAATATTGCCCACTTCATCGGATAGCAACAGTTTGAGCAATTGCACCACATTTTTAACATGCAAAGTGGTCGTTGCGGGGCTGATATTTTGCGCTTGATCAAACCTTGCGAAGCTAGAGCGCTTCTCATGCTCAAAAATAGAAGGCTGCTCGCTGTGACCTGTTGCAGTAGGTTCTAAACGAACTTTGTTGTCATCAAAAAAGACATCTACAGAAAGCTGTGGCGAATCGAGCACCACACGCAACATTTTGCCGTGTAGTTGGTTGATTTGGATGCGAGTAATCGCATCCAAATCAATAACATGATGAATCAGTTTCTCAACTGCACCAAGGGCGAGAATTGACCACATTGCGGTACGCCTTAGAGTTTAAAACCACGGTGAACGGCAACAATACCACCAGTCAGGTTGTGGTAATCACAGTTTTGGAAGCCTGCCTGTTCCATCATGCCTTTTAAAGTGCGTTGATCTGGGTGCATACGAATAGATTCAGCCAAGTATTTGTAGCTTTCTGAGTCGTTTGCGACAATTTTACCCATCAATGGCAATGCTGTGAATGAATATAAATCGTAGAGTTTTGAGAACGGTTCAAATACTGGTTTTGAAAATTCTAAAATCAATAAACGACCACCCGGCTTGAGTACGCGGTACATCGCTGCCAAAGCTGCATCTTTATCGGTCACGTTACGTAAACCAAATGAAATAGTCAGTAAGTCAAAGCTGTTGTCTTCAAATGGTTCTAAAGTTTCGGCATTCGCCAACACGAAATCGACATTGGTACAGCCTGCATCAATTAGACGGTCACGGCCAACATTCAGCATAGATTCGTTAATATCTGACAGTACCACATGACCTGTAGGGCCAACTTCACGGCTAAAGACTTTGGCTAAGTCACCCGTACCGCCTGCAATGTCCAGTACGCGCTGACCACGACGTACACCTGACATATTAATCGCAAAGCGTTTCCATAAGCGGTGAATACCAAATGACATTAAGTCGTTCATAATGTCGTATTTGCTTGCAACCGAGTGGAAGACTTCTGCGACTTTCTGGGCTTTATCTTCACTGCTGACGGTTTGGTAGCCGAAGTGTGTGGTTGCACCGACATTGCCTGTGTTGGCACCGCGCGGCAAATTATATTTTGGCACTGAACCCGTAACAGGTGTATCCGTTAATTTTTGTTCTAAAGATTGTTGCTGACCTTGTGGAGCGCCTTGCGGTAGAGGTTCGGTTAAGAATGGACTCACTTTGTCTGTTGGTTGTGCCGACTCGGGAGTAGCGGTAGGCGTTTGATTTTCATTCGACATTGGAGTCACTCCTCAGGATAAAAAGGCTTAAGGCTGCAGTGTATGCATGATGACAGATTCTAAGCACTTGTACAGTAATCATCATGCAATTGTTATGAATAATATACAGAAAAAACCAAAGATAGCGTAAGTGTGCTGAATAAGTGTTGGTTATTTCACACATTGGGATTATGAAAATGGATGTAAATCACCTGCATGTACTTTGGCAATAATTTCCCGTTCTGTGGTAGTAAATTGCTTCACAAATTTCTCTGCAGACTTTAATGGTTTCATGGCTAAAAAGCCATCTTGCATAAACTCATACATAATTTGAAAACTGTATTTTTGCGCCGCGCCTTTACACATTTTAAAAGCGGTATAGACCACAAAAGAGCGCATATATTTATCTAGGTTTTTACCCAGTTCATCCAACATATTTAATTGTTTTAAGCGTGCTTCGCCCTGATCGAGCTTTAAATAAGTCAGACGCATCATCTCATCATTTAAAGGCATATTTTCAGGATAGTCCTGTAGCAATTGTATCGCGACTTGTTCATCTAACTGCACTGCCAAAATCGCCAGACTTACCCCAGAAGTCCCTGTTTTGATTGTATTTTCAGGGATGATTTTTTCAGCTTTGTGTGCATATTTCAGTAGGCGAGCAATTTGACCTGCCAAAGCGTCAAAATCTGGACCGCCATATAAGCGGTTTAAAAAATATTCGGCCATCAAGACATTGTGCTTTTCGGCAAACTGTGTGGCATGGGTGCGTTGCATACGCTGTTTTTGCCATGCTTGAACATCTTGTAAGCGTTGAAAAAGCATAGGATTTTTATGATATTTAAATTGATAATACAGTTCTAACAGCTCATCTAAAGCAGCAAGTTTAGACATAGGGTGTCTCATTATTGAGTTGAATGGGCAAATCTTAATGTGAGTTTGATCTCGTCGCTATGACAAATTACACAGAATTCCAAACGGCAAAGGTCAGTGTGTGAGATTAATCTACAAAAATAAGCGAAAAGTTGTTAAAAAATGGGTCGATATTCGTATACTGATCAAAGTCTGTCGCTCATTCTAATATCGTAAATATAGATGAATGATCAGCAGAGCTTAAATAACACAACAATAGGGTAGATGATGTCACAAGCACATACTGAATTTAAACTCATGGAAGACGAACAACTTTCAGTCGAGCTAATTGAAGCCCAATATGCTTTAAAAAACACCAAAGGTGAAAAAAATGCCAAAAGTTTGCTGATTTTAGTGAGCGGCATTGAATTGGCGGGTAAGGGTGAATCGGTTAAACAATTAAGAGAATGGGTCGATCCGCGTTATTTAAGGGTAAAAGCCGATGCGCCGCACCCGTTTAATCCCAAACAGACACTTTGGCAGCCTTATGCACGTTTTATTCCTGCCGAAGGTCAAATTATGGTGATGTTTGGCAATTGGTATAGTGACTTATTAAGCACAGCCATGCATGTGTCTAAACAAATTGATGACACCATGTTTGATAACTATGTCGAAAAAATGCGTGCCTATGAAGAAGACTTAAAAAATAACCATGTGGATGTCATTAAAATCTGGTTCGATTTATCGTGGAAATCACTACAAAAACGACTAGATGATATGGAACCGAGCGAAGTGCATTGGCATAAATTGCACGGCTTGGATTGGCGCAATAAAAAGCAATATGACAGCTTGCAAAAGCTGCGCCAACGTTTTACCGATGACTGGATTATGATTGATTGCGAAGATGAAACCATCCGCGATCAACAATTTGCACAGCATATTTTACGTGCTTTAGAGCATTGTCCTGTGCATCCGACCAGTTCGGGCATCACTTGGCAAGCTGCAGAAATTCCAGAAGTTTTGCTTAATCCTATATCTGAATCGGTCAATGAGGATGACTATAAAGCAGAGTTAAAGAAACTCACGAAAAAAGTGGCAGATGCACTGCGTTTAGATAACCGTAATGTCAGCATTGTTTTTGAAGGAATGGACGCAGCAGGCAAAGGCGGCGCGATTAAGCGGATTGTAAAAAAACTGGATCCGCGTGAATACGAAATTTATACCATTAGCGCCCCTGAAGCCTTTGAAATCAGCCGTCCTTATTTGTGGCGTTTTTGGACGAAAATTCTGCCTGAAGAAAAAATCAATATTTTTGACCGTTCTTGGTATGGGCGGGTATTGGTGGAACGTGTAGAAAGTTTGATTAGTCCACTGGAATGGCAGCGTGCCTATGACGAAATCAACCGATTTGAACAAGACTTAAATGACCATCAAACTGTCGTGATTAAATTTTGGTTAGCCATTAGTAAAGATGAGCAAGAGCTGCGTTTTAAAGCACGTCAGGAAACCCCACATAAGCGTTTTAAAATTACAGATGAAGATTGGCGTAACCGTAGCCGATGGGATGATTATTTGGTGGCTGCGGCAGATATGCTACAGCGTACCAGTACTGAATATGCACCGTGGCACATCATTCCAAGTAATGACAAAAATGCAGCACGTTTGGAAATTTTAAGAACTATCTTAAAACAACTCAAGGCAGAATAATCTGCCTTGAGGATGTAAAGTCTGTGTGTTGAGTCAGCTTGATTTAAGAATTAAGCATTCACAACTTTGGCTTGTTTAAGCTGAATGCTTTTTGCTAGTTTGTAGCTTTCTTCAACATGCGTTTCGGCAATTTTTTTCATAATAAAATAACCTAACCCTGCAGCCACCATTTGACCACCCAATGGAATAAACTTGGTGACTTGTTTGGCAATGTATTTGGCTGCAACATTATTCAGGGATTTTTTTACTGCAGTGCGCGCTACGACTAAACCTGAAAATTCTACACCGCGTTTACGCAATTCGCTCCAGTGGACTTTTCGGGTTTCAGGGTCGTACACACTGATTTGCTCAGGAGATAAGCCAAAACGTGCATTAATTTCTGGAACCAGTTGCGACAAGATGCCCACATCAATGACAACGTCTAAGAACGGCACAGGAATGACGGCTGCACCTGCAGAAAAATAGGCACGTTTTTTGACCAGTTCTAGGCATTCTGCACGAATCATTTCCAAGTCTAGGCTTGGATCAATACTGTCTGGAATTGTCTCTCTTTTTATCATAAGTACAACCTTAAAATGGCGGATAATCGTATGCTGTTTGGTAAATTAAACCACTTTATTCAAAGCACTTTTTGAATAAAGTAGGCAATAAAAGTATGCTTGTAAAGTGGCATACACCGTTGTAAGTGTATAGCCAATAATCTTTATTCTTTTGTTGTGCTTGAGGCAAATGATAGATCAACGGCCTTCTAGTACATTTAATACATTCTTATTCAAAATAAATTAAAGGATACCTTATGGCGATTCATGTCATACAAAGCCAACGTATAGAAGTTTTAGTCAATGAAATGCTGAAAACCATACGTCAACCGACATCGAATCCGCTTCAGGTGCTACAAACCCAGCATTTTATTGTGCCTTCAGTGGCAGTAGAAAAGTGGCTGACAGAAAAAATAGCCGAGCAAAAAGGCATTAGTGCCAATACTGAATTTCATCATCGTATTCGTGCCTTTCAATGGGCCGCTTATCAGGCAGTTTTAGACGATAAAGATCGGGTGCGTCAGGCAAATATTCCGCGTATTGTGATGCAATGGCGTGTGTTTTATGACTTACAACCGTGGATACAACACGAACAAAACCCACTTCCTGCCGAGCATGCTTTACATCGTTTGATTCAGCGAATTTATGACAGCGCAGAGCAATTGTCACAGGGTTTAGAAAAGCAGCTCAAAAAGCAAAACATGCTGTATTGGGTGGCAGATAAAGTTTCACGTTTATTTAGCAATTACATGGTTTATCGTGGTTTTTGCCAAAAAGGCTGCGAGGGTGTCTGCCAATGTCAAAGCAATTGGTTAGCGGTTTGGGGACAGCAGAAACGCCTGAACTTAAAGCAGCAAATTTATATCCCTAAAAACTTTGAGAGCGAAGAAGAAAAACAAGCGGCATTGGAAATAGCCGCATTTACTCAAGAGCAAGCCGAAGAATTAGAGCAATGGCAAAGTTGGTTGTGGTTGCATATTTTTCATGCAGATTTTGAAAAAATGCAGGAGATTGATCTGCAATTTTGGCAAGCTTTGGGCGAGCCTGAAAATCCAAATTCGTGTATTAACAAATTACCCAAACAGTTGGTGATTTTTACCTTATTGGATTTGCCGCCAAGTCAGTTGCTGTTTATCCGCCGTTTGGCGCAGTATATGGATATTTTTATTCTGCATTACAACCCATCGCAAGAATATTGGGCAGACATGGTCGATCCTAAGTGGAAATTAAACATGGATGCGCGAATCAAAAGTCGCTTTATTCGCGAGATGGAAAGTCAAAATAAAACCGTAAGTGATGATGATATTGCTGCATATATCAAAAAATATAATGGCGAATTTAATGCCGATATGCGCGAGTCACATCATCCCTTGCTGACACGCTTTGGTAAGCAGGCACGCGATCACTTTTCTTTATTGGCGGCGTTGTCGAGTGGTGATGAAGGCGAGTGGTATGATCTTTTCCCTGAAGAAGAGCCGCAACATTTACTTGGCAAAATTCAATCGGATGTATTGAATTTGGTTGAGCCAGTCGCGCAGGCGTATGACTTAGATCCTGCCGATGAGTCATTGCAAATTCATGTGTGTCATTCAAGTTTACGTCAGCTTGAGGTACTTAAAGATTGTTTAATTGCATGGCTAGGACAAGATGACAGCCGCCAAGCCAGTGATATTTTGGTATTGAGTCCGAAACTCAAAGAACAAGAGTCTTTAATTCGCAGCGTATTTGCTGCACCGCCAAGTGAGCGTGATCTCTATCAGAAAGGACAACAAAAAGCACAGCAGAATCAAGCTACTTTAGGGCATCAACTCAGTCAAGATAGTGTGTATTTGCCTATTCAAATAGCAGGTATCAGCTCTTTAGATATTCACAATGCTTGGCGTGCGGTGGTTGGGCGTATAGCGTTGGTACAAGGACGTTTTAGCTTTGAGGAGTTTGGTGACTGGTTGAGTTTAGCTGCCACACAACAGCGTTATGCCTTGAATTTAAACAATATTGAGCGCATGAATGAGTTGTTGGCCAATGCAGGTTTTAAACGTGGTTTAGATGCCGAGCATTTAAAACGCAGCCTGAGTGCAGATGATCAAGATTATCGGTTTAGCCTGAAGTTTGCTTTAGATCGTTTGGCTTTGGGTGTTGCAGTGCCAGAGCATTGCGTGGTTCAGCATACTTTAAGTTATGCCGATGTGCAAAGTAGCGATTTTGAATTGATCTTTAAACTGATTCAAATTTATCAGGATTTTGCACAGCGCCGTGATTGGCTGATTCAGCATGAATTGGGGCAAGCTAAAACGGTGGAATATTGGCTCAAACAACTGATGCAAGACTTGAGTGAGTTTCAGGATGCAGGAGTAGATGTGTTGGCATCGGTGTTTAGTTTGGTGCAAAAACATGACCGTATGCTGACTTTAGCCAGTTATTTTGATGTGCAGTCGGGTCAAGATTTGCGTCATTTAAGTTTACCGCTGGATTATATTCTGCAAGAAATTTCTGCCCAGCTCGAAACCCAACTCGAACAAGCCAGTCCATCGGGCGCTATTACCTTTAGCCAAATTGGTGCAATTCGTCCGCTGCCATATAAGTTGATTGTGATGTTGAACTTGGACAATGGCGTGTTCCCAAGTCGTGATCAGCAATTGGCTTTTGATTTGATGCAATTATTAAAACCACAACTGGGAGATCGTTCACGGATTGAGGATGATCAGGGGGCATTTTTAGACAGTTTATTGTTGGCGCAAGACAGTGTTTGGCTATTTTATAACGGTTTTGATGTCAGCGATGGTGAGGTACGTGATCCATCCGTGGTGGTGCAGGAATTTGTGCAGCATTTGGCATTGATTGTGAAACATCCTGATGGCGCTAGCGATTCACGCTTAAACTTGAATGGTGTCGAAATTCCTGCGCAATTGAAATCTCTTTATTATTTACATAGTTTGCAACCTTTCGATCAGCTGCGTTTTGCTGAAAGCCGTGAAGTTCGCTTTAAAGATCAATGGTATCGGGTGGCTAAACAAATGCAGCAAGAAACCACACCACGTGAAGCATGGTTTGGAGAATATCCATTATTGCCGCAAGATGTGGTGGTCTTAGACAGTATGCAATGGATTCGAGATGTGTGTTTCCCTGCGCGTGCCTATTTAAAAGCGATTGGGGTCGAAAATTTACAATCCGACACTGCTGCAATGAACCACGAGCCGCTGATTTTAAATGGCTTGGAAAAATATAGTGTGCGTGATTTTTTACTGCAACATGGCGAGCAAGATGCAGAAAGCTTGTTGCAAGATACCTTGCCTGTGGGCAAAACCTTAAATGCCACGTTTCAAACGGGACTACAAGAACAGCAATATTTACGTGACACACTGCAGCAATTTGCAGATGAAGCAACCGCAACAACGCAACAGCTATGGAAAATGAATCCACATTTGCATATCCGTATTCAAGTGCCTGAACAGCCGACAAAGCTTTGGTGTAGCGTGGTGGCAGCGAGTGCCAGACCAAAAAAATATGCCGAAGTATGGTTGGAATATCTGTTCTGGGTGGCTTATCAGAACACAGAACAGCAAGATTTAGAGCGGATTGTGGTGTGTAAAGATGCGGTGATTCATTTTGCCAATATCCATGCACAGCAAGCACACGAGTATTTAGCCCAGTGGTTTGAGTTCTGGAAACACGCACAGCAATATCCTGTGTTATTGCCTGCGGCTTTGGTTTTAAAAATGAAAGATAAAAAAGAATTTGAAATTCAGTGGGATGAAGCTCAGTCCGATCAAGTTTTGAATATGGAAAGCTTCGTAAAACATTGGCATGACGGTGCTAGGAGGAGCTTTATTGATGAAAGTGAGAAAAATCACCCAGACTGGTCATTTATTTTTCAAGACAGTGAAACTGAACCGTTGTTGATTGAGGCATTTCAGCAATATAGCCATCGACTGTATCAGCCCATCATTGAAAATTATGAATCTGCGAAAAATCTTCAAAAACAAGGGGAATCTGCGTGAACTCATCTAGCCCATTCCCAATTTGTTATGACCCAATTCAAGAGATGCAATTTAAAGGCTTGCATTGGATTGAAGCATCGGCAGGTACAGGAAAAACCTATACTTTATCTAGTTTGATGGTGCGGATTTTCCTGAAAGATTATTTGCCTAATCAAGTGATTGCAACCACATTTACCCGTGCCGCCGCAGCCGAGCTAAAAAGTCGTATTCGTGCACGCTTGCTTGAAACCCAACAATATATCGACCTGTGTTTAAACCAGTCTTTAGATCAGCGCGCCCTTGCAGAGAAAATTGCACAACTACAAGACCCTTTACTCAAACATGTTGTGCAAGAATATTGCTTAAAACTGGACTATGCCAGTTCACGTTTGAAGTTGGTGATTGCACAACTCGATGAGTTATTTGTCGGAACGCTGGATAGCTTTAGCCAAAAATTATTGCGTGAATTTTCCTTTGAAAGCGGCAAAATTGAGCGCGCCAATATTACCGAACAAGCATCGGTTTATACCGAACAATTGCTGCATGATGTCCTGCGTGAATGGATTCAGGCACAGCCCCAGCATGTTGTGGACTATATGCTGTTATGTGGGCGGTTGAAATCGGCAGCCGAATATGAAGATCTGGTCAATACCAGTTTGAATTTTGCATCGGCAGAGATTCAAGGTATAGATCAGGCACAGTTGGAGGTTCAGGATTTAGCAGAGGCGTTGCAGAATTTAGCCAGTATCAACATCACGCAAATTGAAGAATTAAAAGAATATTATAAGGGTAAATATACTTCTGGTTTTTATAAGAATGTGGCAGGTGATGGAGGGGCGGTATTACATCAAATGTTTACTGATGCTTTGCCAAAACTGATTGAAAAAATTAAGCACAACCCTTTAGAACATTATTTTAATTCACATCTTGCTGCATTATTTAATGCAGTCTTTGCACTTTATCTCACCAAAGAGAGGAAACTAAGAGCAACCCCACATTTTAAAAAGACAGATCCAGCCTGTACGCAAGAGGTGCAAGATGCTTTTTTTGATCATCCTGTGATCCGTAAAATTAAAGCAGTGGTGGATGCCAAACTTAATTTTGAGCATCAAATTGAATTGGTGGATACCAATTTAAAATTCTATTTAGTACAACAAGTTAAACAGCGTTTACCGCAACTTTTACAGCAAAAAGGGGAAACCACCTTTGCCCAACAAATTCGCAGCTTAGCCGAAGCTTTGCAGGGAGAACGTGGGCAGCGTTTTGCACAGTTTGTGCATACGCGTTATCCACTGATTTTGGTGGATGAATTTCAGGATACCAACCAAGATCAAGATGACATGCTGGCACAAATTTGGCGCAATCCAAAGTGGTATGCGCGTGGTTGTATGATTATGGTGGGCGATCCTAAGCAGGCGATTTATGGTTTCCGCGGTGGCGATATGCTGACCTATAACAATGCCCGTGATGACGTGCTGAAAAAGCAAGGTCGCATTTATTCACTCAGACAAAATCATCGTTCAGTGAAAGAGTTGGTCTGTGTGGTGGATGAGTTATTTCAACGCCAACCCGCTTTTGGTGAGAAAGTGATTTATGAACCTGTCATTGCAGGTTCACGTCCTCATCCTGCTTTAATGGATCGGCAACAGGCCAATCCCGCACCGCTGCGTTGGGTAACGGTGGAACATGAACAGGATGAGTCCATTCAAATTGCACGAAAAATTCGCGAGTTATTAAATCAAGGCATTGCAGGCGATTTATATTTTGATCACTCTTCAGGCAAAGTCGCTTTACAAGCCGATGATATTGCCATTTTATCGACCAGTCATCAAAAGCTTGATCAAGCCCAATACGAGCTTGAACGGATTGGAATTCAGGTCAATAGAAGTAGTCAGCGCAGTGTTTTTACAGGCTTTTTAGCCAAAGATGTGGCGGCAATTTTAACTGCAATTTTACATCCTTATGATGAAGCCAAGGTCAAGCGTGCCTTACTGACACGTTTATTGGGTTATAACCTGCAACAGTTGATTGAACTTGAGCAACAGGGGTTAGGTCAGTTTATTTATGACTTCGACTGCATTCGGGAAATGTGGGTCAATAAAGGCTTTTTAACCGCATGGAATTACTGCCTGAACTTATTTAAAATTTGGGAAAATTTGGTGGCAAAACGCAGTTTTGACAATGAACGGCATGTGGTGAATTTACGCCATTTAACCGAATTGCTGAGTCGTCAAAGTGAACGCCATCAAGGGGCTTACATGCTGTATTACTGGTATTTACAGCAAGTTGAATCACCTGCCAAACGCGATTGGGAAATTGAACGAAAACTTTCTAATGCGGCAGGCGTGAAATTGATGACCATTCACCAGTCCAAAGGCTTAGAGTTTAAAGTCGTATTTTTGATGTCGGCAGATCAGCCGCCCAAATCTGACAAGTCTGCTTTGGTGTTTGCAACGCAGGAAGAGCAAGGCATTGAGCAACGTATCATTGCCATTAAACATAAAGACATCGATGCCACAGCAATGCAGCAGCACAGTGAGCGCCGTTTGGCAGAGTTGAATCGGCTTTGGTATGTGGCACTCACCCGTGCCAGTTATCGGGTCTATGCGATGCTAAAACAGCCTACGCCTGCAAAAGAAGGTAAAAAAGAGGCTGCACCAAAATCTGCTGGTTTAAATGTCTGGCGTTTACAAGCGCCAAGTTCAGCAGAAATTGCAGCAGCATGGAGCTGTGATGAAGCACCTCTGACACAATTGGCGGCAGCATTACAACTTGAACAAGTGCAAGAAATTAAGATTGAAGCTGCAGATTTTCCGCAGCGTCGCTTTTATCCACGAACCAAAACCAGTTTTAGTGGCTTGGCACAACATTTACCTGCCGCCATGCGTAGCGATACTTTGGCATTGGCAAGCGAGGAGCAGGCTGCTGCTGCCGACGAAATCAATCAGGAACCTGTCGAAACGGAACAGGAAATCGTACAGGTGGCTCAACCGATTGCATGGATCAAAGCTAATTTTCAGCGTGGTACTCAAGCGGGGAGTTTTTTACATAAACTCTTTGAATATATCGACTTTCAAGCCAGTCATGATGACATTTTTGAAGAAGTCAAACGCCGTTTTCATAACGACAAAGAGTTTAATTCAGATGTGTTATTGGTAGATTTGATTGCAAAACTCGACACTGCCAAAGGCAGCGCGACTGTGCAGGAAGCAGATATTTTTGCGCACATGACCGAGTGGCTGAAGGATGTGTTGAATACTCCTTTGCACGATACTTTCCAGCTTTCCGCCTTATCTACTGCACATTATTTATCAGAGTTTCCATTCTATTTGGCGTTGGCAGATCAGCGCTTATTTATTCAAGCAATTCAGCAATTGTTTGAAGATGCGGGACATCCTATTCAAGATTTAAATGAAGCCGCTACTGCGCGTTATCTGACAGGCTCAATTGACTTGGTTTATTTTGATGGGCAGTGTTATCACATTGCCGACTATAAGAGTAATTATTTGGGTGCCGATCAGCGCGATTATGAAAAAACCAACCTTGAACACAACATGACCCAATCGAGTTATTGGTTACAAGCGGCCTTGTATTTGGTGGCGTTGCACCGTTATTTGGGCAGTCGTTTGCAAGATTATGATATTCGGCAACATTTGGGTGGAGCCAGTTATTTGTATTTGCGTGGTATGCAGGGGCAAGCAGGGCAAGGGGTTTGTCATTGGCGGCCAGATGCGGAATTTATTCTGCAACTAGATCAAATATTGGGTTACTTTGAACTTAAAAAATAACGCTAAGTCAGCTTATCGACTTAATAAAACAATTGCTTATCCTGTGGATAACTTTGAGGATAACTGTGTGGAAAACAAGCATATTCACTTAAATTCAGCTCAAACGCCAATGCAGGCGTGGATGGATTACCTATGTCAGCCGCCATTTAGCAATGTCACTTTTGATGCTTCAGCGCAAATTTTGATGCAACAGGTACTCGATGCTATTCAGCAAGGGGATAGCTGTATTCCTGCAACCGCAGAACAAGTGGCGGCATTGCAACATTTGCACATGAACTTGCAGCGTAGCGCTTTAAATCCTGATCCACAAATTGCACCGTTTGTATTTGATGGGCAGCGTTTGTATTTGTATCGCTACTGGAAACTGGAACATCAGGTTGCTAGCGATATTTTACGGATTCAGGCGCAGCCGCCTTTGTCCTTTGAATTACAAGCCGAACAGCTTAATTTATTGCAAGATCCACAGCAGCAAAAAGCGTTACAGACTGCGGCAACTCAAAGTTTAAGTATTATCACTGGTGGGCCAGGTACAGGAAAAACCTATACTTTGGCGCATATTGTTGCGGTGCTTAATCAAGCTTTGCCAAATATTCGGATTGCGATGGCTGCACCAACAGGCAAAGCGGCACAGCGGATGGATGAAGCTTTGCAAAATGCCTTGAATAGTCAAGCTTTACAAATGTTTAATGTCGATGCTTTACGTCAATTACGACCCGTGACTTTGCATCGTTTATTGGGCTTAGGCAATACAGGCAAGCCACGTTTTCACGCTAAACAACCTCTACCTTATGACGTGATTGTGGTCGATGAAGCGTCGATGCTGGATTTAAGCCTGTCACAGATGTTATTGGCTGCCATTCCTGCGCAGGCACGTTTAATTCTGTTGGGCGATGCCAATCAATTGGCTTCAGTCGATGTCGGTACAGTATTGGCCGATTTACAGCAAGTGCCTGAACTCGCAAATAACCGTGTCAATTTAGTGACCACACGTCGTTTTGCTGAAGGTGCAAAAATTGGCGCAATGGCGAAGTTTATTCAGCAAGAACATTCTCCTGCACAGGTTTTGGCTGAGTTTGAACAGCAAGTCGTGGCAGCAGGTGAATTAAAGCCAATTCAATTTAAGCAAGTCGAAATAGATGCCCTACAACTGCAATATTTACCTCAGCAAAATGGGCAAATTTCAGCGGAAAATTTAGCGCATTATTATGATCAGCTGATGTATGGTTATCAGGCTTATGTAGCGGTATTAAAAGCACATACTTTGGGCTTGGAACAATCAAGTACAGCATTTCAAGCGCATGTTGAGAATGTGGTGAATGTATTTGATGATTACCGTATTTTAACCGCAATTCGTCATGGTCATTTGGGTTTACAACAACTGAATTTGCAGATTGAAAAACGCTTGTTGCAACAGTTAAAACAAACCAAACATGGCGATTGGTATGCAGGACGCCCCGTCATGATGACCTATAACGATTATCAACTGGGGTTGTCGAATGGTGATATTGGCATCTGTTTTATGCGAGAGCAGCATGATCAGCGCCAGTTTGAAGTATATTTTCCAAGTTTAAATAAGTGGGTGCCTGCAACACGCTTACCTAAAAATATTGAAACCGCATTTGTACTTACTATTCATAAATCGCAAGGTTCTGAATTTACTCATACAGCTGTGGTGTTGGATGCTGCGGCAAAAAACTTGCTGAGTAAGGAGCTGATCTACACTGCCATTACCCGTGCTAAAAAAGTCGTAAGTTTGTTGGTTGATGCGCAAGCTTTGCAGCAAGCTTTGATGATTCGTACCCGTCGCAGCAGTGGTTTATTAGCCAGAATTAATGACGCTTTGGATTGTTAAGTAAAACTGAATAAGAGATGGTTTTGTACGAAATGGCTTACATTGATTCGAGAAATTTGCGCATAGAGATTTCAAGATCTTTTTGAGAAGATGACTTCACATAAAAAGCTCAATAGGGATAGTTGAGCATAATCGCAGAATAATAACGATAAATGTCGAAAGACAGCGAACTGACAGGACGTGAGTGAGAAGAGGAAACTTACAGCCGCTAAGCCTTGTAGTTTTGGGAGAGACTACAGGGCTTTTTTATGCCTGTAAGTTTGGGTGATTTGCAAAATGCTGACAATGCTTACCTGTTGTAAGAAAAAGCTTACAAACAGATACGAGAAATACGACTTCTTTCACTTTAGTATTGTGGCAAAATCTACCACACAAGGACGTGAAAGCAAGAACAGGAATGTTCAGAGAATAAGACGCGAAAACGCGCAAATAACCACAATAAACAAGACAATAAGAATAATAAGACAAGAAACTACAGCGCAAAAAACAGCCCGAGCTATGCTCGGGCTGTTTTATTTTAACGGCAAAATATTCCAGTGGATGAAAAGCAGTTGGCAAAATATTACATATTATCAATCATATACAATTGTATATTTATTTTCCTTAGACACTTTATACCTAACATGATGTGTATACCCTTAGCATAAATCATACTTTTATTGGTACATCTCAAAATTAAAAGTGCTTGTTTGTCGTTCTGTTTTGCAATCGGCACGTTTTTGCCTTAAAATAATGCCCTTGCTGTAGTGATGCACGGCAGTCAATTGAGCAATCAATTGATCGGTATCAAATCTTTTTATTAAGCATCTCGGAGAAATCGAATGGCTTTAACAAACGCAGATCGCGCAGAGATCATCGCTAAATTTGCTCGTGCTGAAAACGACACTGGTTCACCAGAAGTTCAAGTAGCGCTTTTAACTGCTCAAATCAATGACTTACAAGGTCACTTCAAAGAGCACAAACACGACCACCATAGCCGTCGCGGTCTAATC
This sequence comes from Acinetobacter sp. YH12131, assembly GCF_013418635.1. NCBI lineage: Bacteria > Pseudomonadati > Pseudomonadota > Gammaproteobacteria > Moraxellales > Moraxellaceae > Acinetobacter > Acinetobacter sp. YH12131. The sequence goes on along the minus strand of NZ_VPBQ01000003.1, from coordinate 137,365 downwards.
CGTATGGTTAACCAACGTCGTAAGTTACTTGACTACCTTAAAGGCAAAGATGTGACTCGTTACAGCGCATTGATTGCTGCTTTAGGTTTACGTCGTTAATTCGATTTAAGCTTTTATTTTCGGACTATTGCATGTTGAATGCTGTATTACTGAAAACTAAAGTATATCTAGCCTTGGCTAGATCAGTGGAAGGGGCGAATGATTCGCTCCTTCTTTGTGTTTAAAAATCGTGTTTCATTCGAGTGAGGTCGGCTTCTAAGCTTTGTCATTTACCTAAACAATTGTATTGTGAATGCCAAACCTTAGGGGTCTCCACGAGAATAATTGTTCACAAGAACTAGGAAAAAATAAAACATGTCGATGTTTAATATTATTCGTAAAGAATTCCAATTTGGTCAGCACCAAGTTGTACTTGAAACTGGTCGTGTAGCGCGTCAAGCCAACACGGTAATGATTACTATGGGTGGCGTGACTGTATTGGTTGCAGTGGTTGCTCAACCAACAGCAAAAGCGGGTCAAGATTTCTTCCCACTGACTGTTAACTATCAAGAAAAACAATATGCTGCAGGTCGTATCCCAGGTGGTTATGGTAAGCGTGAAGGCCGTGCTTCTGAAGCAGAAACTTTAATTTCACGTTTAATTGACCGTCCAATTCGTCCGTTGTTCCCAGAAGGTTACTACAACGAAATTCAAGTTACTGCGACTGTTGTATCTTCTGACAAAACCATGGAAGCTGACATTGCTGCAATGTTAGGTACGTCTGCTGCACTTGCAATTGCAGGTACACCGTTCCGTGGCCCAATTGGTGCGGCGCGTGTGGGTTTAATCAACGGCGAATACGTGCTTAACCCGAACTTTGAACAAATGGCGCAATCTGACCTTGACCTTGTGGTTGCAGGTACAGAATCTGCTGTATTGATGGTTGAATCTGAAGCAAAAGAACTTTCAGAAGACCAAATGTTAGGCGCAGTGCTTTACGGTCATGACGAAATGCAAATCGCGATTCAAGCGATCAAAGAATTTGCTGCAGCTGCAGGTGCAACTGAGTCAACTTGGACTGCTCCAGAGAAAAACGAAGACCTTCGTGCAAAACTAAAAGAAGCGTTTGAAGCAAAAATTTCTGAAGCGTACACCATTGCGATCAAACAAGACCGTTATGCTGCATTAGATGCACTTCAAGCAGAAGCAGTTGCGCAATTCGTTCCTGAAAATGACGAAACTGGCATTGCAGATGACTTGAACGAACTCTTTGAAGATCTTAAATACCGTACCGTACGTGACAACATCTTGTCTGGTAAACCACGTATTGATGGTCGTGACACCAAAACCGTTCGTGCGCTTGACGTACAGGTTGGCGTTCTAGACCGTGCGCACGGTTCTGCATTGTTTACCCGTGGTGAAACTCAGGCTTTGGTTACCACCACTTTAGGTAATACACGTGATGCCTTGATGGTTGATACCTTATCGGGTACTAAAACTGACAACTTCATGTTGCACTACAACTTCCCTGCATATTCAGTAGGTGAAACAGGTCGTGAATCTGGCCCTAAACGTCGTGAAATTGGTCATGGTCGTTTGGCACGTCGTGGTGTGCAAGCAGTTCTTCCTGCAGCAGATCGCTTCCCGTATGTGATTCGTATCGTATCGGACATCACTGAATCAAACGGTTCATCTTCTATGGCGTCTGTTTGTGGTGCATCGTTATCACTTATGGATGCAGGTGTTCCATTGAAAGCACCAGTTGCGGGTATCGCAATGGGCTTAGTGAAAGAAGGCGAGCGTTTCGCTGTACTTTCTGACATTTTGGGTGATGAAGACCACCTTGGCGACATGGACTTTAAAGTTGCGGGTTCTGCCAACGGTATTACTGCATTGCAAATGGACATCAAAATTGAAGGCATCACTGAAGAAATCATGGAAGTTGCATTAAACCAAGCTTATGCAGGTCGTATGCATATCTTAAATGCAATGAACCAAGTGATTTCACGTGCGCGTCCAGAAATTTCAATGCATGCACCAACTTTCCAAGTGATTAACATCAACCCAGACAAGATTCGTGACGTGATTGGTAAAGGTGGTGCTACCATCCGCCAAATTACTGAAGAAACTAAAGCGGCAATTGATATTGAAGACAACGGTACAGTGCGCGTATTTGGTGAAACCAAAGCTGCTGCACAAGCTGCTGTTGCAAAAATTCAGGCTTTAACTGCTGAAATCGAGCCGGGTACAATTTACACAGGTAAAGTAATCCGTATTGTTGAATTCGGTGCGTTCGTAAATATCCTTCCGGGTACTGACGGTTTACTTCACATTTCTCAAATTTCAAATGAGCGTATTGCCAACGTTGCAGACGTGTTGAAAGAAGGTCAGGAAGTGAAAGTACAGGTTGCTGATGTAGACAACCGTGGTCGTATCAAATTAACTATGAAAGATATCGAACAAGCGTAATGCTGTGTTGATGATCTGAAATGGTCAAAAAACCCGTATTCAATCTGAATGCGGGTTTTTTTATGCTAAAAATTTTGTTGCATCGTACAAACCATCTTTGTTGTATGAAAAGCGGCATAAATTACAGCATGTATTTGAAAAGAAGCCTGATCCATGCTTAAACTGAGTACATCTTAAAATCTCAAAAAACCGTACAAGAAAACTGAAATAGAGTGCCCGTTCTATGCAAAGTTATTATTTTTATCTGCATACCAATCATAAAACCAATATTTATGTGCAAAAACAGCCAATTGAAGGGCTTGAGCCTGAATTTATCTGGATTGATTGCACCCGTGATGATGTGCTTAACCGTGCAGAACAGTGGCAACAAGAGATTTTTCAGTACAGTCAATTATCGCTCAATGAATATCATGTGCGCGATATTTTAAATATAGAGCATCCATGTGCGTTTGATACTTTAGATGATTATGACTTATTGATTTTCCGTAAACTGATCACACCCGAAGACCGTATTGCAACAGGGCAACAAGTCGGGGAGAAACATGAACGGATTTTTGGACTGGCCACTACGCCGATGAGCTTTATTATGACACCGCAGATTTTGATTAGTGTGCGGGAACAGGGCAATAAAGTCATGGAAAGCTATTTGTCACGTGTGGAAGCAGCGGTACAACGCCCGATTGAAGAACAGAATAAAGCACGCAAACTGGCAGCAACACCATTAGATTTAACGTTGCGTTTACTGAATTTGGTAGCGGATGATTACTTGGATATTCGCATGCCGCTAACCCGCCGTGTGGAATATTGGCAACAAGAGTTGTTGCAGGGACATCGTCGTTTTACCCGTTGGCATCAATTGCTGCAAGAAAATATGGCGTTTCAGCAAGTTGAAAATTTATGTGAAGAGCAAATAGAAGCCTTGCAGGAATTGCGTGATGAAATTGTCGATAACTACCCACATTTACGTGGCAAAAAACGTAGTGAACGGCAGGATATTATTTTGGTACGTTTGGATGATTTGACCAGTCACATTGAACGAATTCAAAAGCATACCATTCGCTTACGCTCTGCAGTGCAAACCGCAATTGATCTGCATTTTTCTGCTATTGCCAACCAGACCAATGAAAACATGCGGATTTTAGCCATCATTACCGCAGTTTTTGCACCTTTGACTTTATTTACAGGGGTGTATGGTATGAACTTTGAGTTTATGCCGGGGCTGAAACACGCACAGGCCTTTTGGATCATGCTTGGGGTAATGGTGATGACTACTTTGTTGTTGCTGTATTATTTTTATCGTAGGCACCTTGTCGGTCTGGGTGAAAAAAGTGTGATTGATATGTTGGCACAGCAACATAATGACCAACCCATGAATTTATTTTGGTTTTTAGACTATGAACCCATTAAGCAAACCGTGAAAGGCACCATTAAAGAAGTCGAAAAACTGACTAAAATTAAATAATCCAGAAGATAGACTTGCAGATGTGGTGATAAATTGAGTTCCACATCCAATATATGTCACAAGATAATTCGTTGATAAAAGTTGTCCACAGACCTCAAAAGTTATCCATAGGACTGATAAGCTTATCCACAGATTGAACCAGATAGGCAGACACTTAGCTCAAGATGGCAGTTTTTTGAATGCTGTTTTCAGACTTGAATACGCCATCTTGTTTTGCTTTTTGTCTTTTCTTGCTGTGTCCTGCATTTGATCGTATGAGGATTTGCAGTTCAGACTTGTATGTATTTTTAAGCCAATTGATCATTTTGTGCATTACGCAGCAAGTGATACATTTCATCTTTTAGTCTTAATTTTTTGCGTTTCAGCGCTTCAATGTCATCATTAATTTGATGCACAGGATCAAGCTCTAACTGGCTGATTTCACGGTCTAGCTGTTCGTGATCTTCAAAAATTTTTGAAAAATGTGGATTGCTGTCGCGTAATCCCTGAATTAAATCACGAAACTCAGGAAACATATTTTTAATCTTCTTGTTGCAGTCTTTAGTTTTCATTGTGTAGATCATTCTCATCAAAAAAATTTACGGGCATAGAAAGAAAAACGCTCTAGCAAGGTGATGAATCACACAGCCAGAGCGTGAGGATTAACTATGTTGAAAATTCAGATGTTTAACTTCTTTACGTAATTTTTGTACTTCATCAATCAGGTCAAGCATCATGGCGACAGCTGAAAAACTGGCATCAAAATCACGTTGCAACCGATAGGCTTGGCGTGCACGGCTGACATCTTCACCAAAAAATTGGTGGATACGTTCGGCAGGGCGGGAAGGCAGGATGTCATATTCTAAAAGTTGTAAGACCCATTCAGGGCTTTGCCCACACGCTTCGGCAAATTTTTTTAAATCTAACTGGGTAAATTCTTCAATAATTTCTGTGTGCTGTCCGTCTGAAGTGATTTCACGATATAAAATGGTGGTCATGGCATACTCCTTCTGATCGAATTCAAACGAGTTGGCTCGCCTGAAATGAGGGATTGCTTTACATCAATAATTGGTGGATATCCAATAAGTGATTCTCTTTAATTTAGCCTGTGTACGCTGTAATAGAATCTTTTATTTGTATTCCTTTGGTGAAATTCAGCCAACCCTTTGCTGTGCTCACGCCTGTTATATTGATGTGTCAATTTGGCTTGTGCGTATAGATGTCTTATAGATATTAGTCTATTTTTTATTCAATGCCATCCTTTATTTCAATATTTTGGATTGAACGGTCGTACGGTGTTTAAAAGGATTGTTTCAAAATTTGGTAATAAAAAGGGCTCTTTAAAAAGAACCCTGTAAATCAATATCTTAGTTTTTGGAATTAGTATTTTACCCAAGTCACGCTGCGACCAATCACTGAAACACCTACATAGCCACGTAAGGTGAGGCGCTTACCGTTAGCGCTTAAACGAGCTTTGCCTTTATAAACTTTACCGCCAATTGGGTCTAAAACATGACCTTGGTTAAATTCACGTGGGTTTTTAGCATCTTGTTTAAAGCCCCAAATAAATGGCAAGCCAATAAAAGGTTTATTCTTTAAGTTACCTGGACAATTGCTACAAATCACCATTTTTTCTGCACCCGGAATATTACGGGTTTCCACGATAATGCCTTCATAAGTGCCATCTGGCTTTTTGCGAATTTCGACATCGGCACGCGAATAACCAGTGCGGTCATCAATGGTTTTCCATTTACCGACCAGTAGATCGCTTTCTGCAAAGCCAACACTTGAGAGGGTTGTTAAAACTAAACCCACAAAAATCCCTCTGAAATTTATTTTCATGAACAGCATCCCCAAAATTGTTATTTAAAAAAATAGAGTAAAAATTCTATTTCGGGTTTTATAGCAAGAATGTAATAAACAAGCAAATTGAGCAGTGTGAGATGTCAGGCAGGAAAAGATATAAGTGTTATGGAGTTGGTAATTTAAATCTAATCATTCCGATAAAAGTGTGCAGAACACAGCTTTTATCGCATTGGTGAGGAATAATATCAGTATTTCACCCACGTCATTTTGCGGCTGGCATTGGTGGCAAGGTCTACATTATAAAGGGTTAAATGTTTGCCATTGCTGCTTAAACGTGCACGAGTTTTATATTGTTTACCTGTGCGCGGGTCTAAATAGTCACCTTCATAAAATTCAATTTGATTGCTTGGCGTAGCTTTTAAGTGACTTAATGGCACAAAACCTAACAGTGGCTTATCTTTATTTTTACCCGTACAGAGTGTGCAATTTTCCAAACGCGGTGCGCCAGGAACCGCACGTAGTTCTATAATCGTAGCGGCATACGCACCTTGTTTATCTTTACTCATGACTACGTCAGACAATGAAAAACCTGTGCGGTAGTCTAATGTTTTCCATTTGCCCAAAAGTGGGTCTGCATTGGCTGCATAAGCTAAACTTGAACAGCAAATCGCGCTGATGAATGCTAAACGAGAAAAGAATAGGGTGTTCATAAAATCAATATCCCAGAGAAGAAGCAGCCTAAAATATATAAAGGCATAAAAAAAATATGGGATTATTTATACCTAATTTACGCGGTATTTTCTAGTAATTGCATGAAAGTTTTGTGAAATTAATCACATGAAAAGTAATAAAATAATAGGTTTTGACGATGATCGTCACGCAAATAAAAATGAGCAGAATGGACTGCTCATTTTTGGTGAATTTTCAGTATTGCATCACACATTAATCACGGTATTCGCCATGTAATTTAGCTGAGATGTTCTCCGAATAAACCTAAGGCTTCTTCGGCACTAAAGCTATATTGTGTGCTGCAGAATTGGCAATCCATAGTAATTGGGTTCTGATGTTCCAAAGTTTCACGTACCGCAGCAACACCAATTTGCATTAAGGCATTGGCACAGCGCTCTTTGGAGCAAGTGCAACCAAAACGTAAGGCTTCCACTTCAGGCAAACGCACTTGTTCTTCATTGTACAAACGGTACAAAATTTCATTGACGTCTAAATCAGTCAATTCTTCCGCTTTTAAGGTTTCAGTCAGCATGGTCACACGCGGCCATAAATCTTCATCGACCCGTTGTTGTTCTTCTTCACTGTTACGCGGCAACAATTGAATCAGCAAACCGCCCGCACGTTCGGCATTGCTTGCCAACACAATACGAGTTGGAATTTGTGCCGATAAGTCGTAATACTGCATTAAACATTCAGCTAAATTGGCTTTGTCCAAAGGCACAATACCTTGATAACGCTCACCAAATTCAGGCTCGATATTAATAAACAGTACAGGACTGACCAAACTTTTCAGGACGGTACTGCTGTCTTCAGCGCTTAAAAAGCGCGGGTCTTGTTCGTAGTCTGCCAACGCACGCACTTCACCCAAGTGGTTACATTCCGCCATGGCCCATTTAAATGTGCCAGATGCCTGAATTTGTAAGCTAATACGCCCTTTAATTTTTAGGGTACTGGCCAGTAGGGCAGTGGCGCAAAGCATTTCTCCCAACAACACTTGTACCGCAGGCACATAATCACGTTGTTTCAAAATGGTTTGCAAAGCTTCTTCGAGATGAACTACTTCACCACGAACAGGGCTATCTTCAATAAAAAAGCGTTGGCGTAAATCAGACATAAAATTCTCCATAACCCTGTTTTAATGGTGGCAATATTGTAAAACACAAGTCAGTTTGCTGCATCACGTGTTACATCAATATGACTGCTATGCAAGCCGCGTTTTAAATCGACACCCAAGGGCATTTCACGGTTTTGTGCATCACTTTCAAACAGGTGTTCCAGTTCTGCCAAAGCGTTACGATGGGTTTCATATACTTTTTGTTCATCGGTATAAATGTGCTGCTGTTGTGCCAAGAGTTGTTCATCATAATCACGGAACAACTCAATGCTTTTATAGGCATCTTTTTCATTAATGCCCAAATCGCGCAAAGCCTGATAGGCCATGCCTAAAGAGGATAAATACGTTTCACGCCAAATATAGGTAACGCCTAAATCGCGCAATAAGTGCACATGATGACGATCACGAGCGCGTACCAGTAATTTTAGCGCTGGATAATTCAGGCGAATATGCCGTGCCACGTTCATTGAGTCTTCAATATCATCAATGGCTAGAATAAAGATTTTGGCATGCTCGATGCCTGCGGCACGTAAAATTTCAGGTTGAGTGGCATCGCCATAATAGACTTTACCGCCGTAATTCCGCACAAAATCAATTTTATCCATATTGCTGTCGATGGCAGTAAAGTGCAGATGCTGCAAGTACGCCACACGGGCAATAATTTGTCCAAAACGACCAAAACCCGCAATAATCATGGGGTGATGTGTATCGGGAATTTCGTCATATTCAGGCGATTTTTCACGTTCTAAGCGAGGAATAATTTGACTGCTCATCAACCAATATAAAATTGGGGTCAACACCATCGACAAAGTCACAATTAAGGTCAGTGGTTGCAGCATGGCCTGGCTGAGCACACTTTCACTTTGTGCGACACTGAGCACCACAAAGGCAAACTCACCGCCTTGTGCCAAGCAAGTCGCCAACAACAAACTATTGCGCCAAGAATATTGGAAATAACGGGCAATGGCCGTGAGGCTAATCAGTTTGATGAGCAGGAGCAGCAATGCACCGCCTACAATCAGCCAAGGGGTATTCATTAAGATTGCCAGTTCGGTGCTCATCCCGACGGTCATAAAAAATAAGCCTAGCAATAAGCCTTTGAATGGGGCAATACTGGCTTCTAACTCATGTCTAAATTCGGAATCTGCCAACAATACGCCTGTTAAAAATGCACCTAAGGTGGTGCTAATGCCCAGCACATCCATAATGCTGACCACGCCAAGTACAATGAATAAACCGACAGCAGTGATCAGTTCATGTGCGCCACTTTTAGCCACAAAACGAAAAAATGGACGCATGAGATAACGGCTAAATAAGAACAAACCGCTAAAGGTCGCCATGATTGCAGCAAAATAAGCAATGCCATGATGAGTCGATTCTGCACCTGCTAACATGGGAATGATGGCAATTAAAGGAATGGCGGCAATATCTTGAAACAGCAGAATGGAAAAGGATTGTTGTCCATAACTGCTGTTGAGTTGCTGCTTTTCTTGCAACATTTGTAGCACAAAGGCTGTAGAGGAAAGTGCCAGTGCAAAACCTATCACCACACTTGAGGCAATGCCTTGCTGTAAGGCAAAAAAAGCCAAGATTGCAAGTAGAATACCCGTGATGCCGACCTGTAAACTACCCAAAACAAAAATGGGCTTGCGCATTTCCCACAGCCGTTGTGGACGCAGTTCTAAGCCAATAATAAACATCAGGAACACCACACCATATTCTGCCAGTTCCTGAATATCATCGGGGTCGCTGGCAATATTGAATACGCTAGGCCCTAGCAAAATGCCTGTAAACAAATAGCCCAATACGGTCGCAATACCAAAGCGTTTTAGTAAGGGAACCAAAACCAATGAAGCGCCTAGAAAAATGGTTATTTGTAACAATAAGGACATGTGGTCATCCAAAGTTTAAAGCGGTGGATTATTGAAATAAGTGCTGATACAGCTAAGTTTCAATTTACAGTATTAGCTAAATTCTTGCGGATCTATATCTAAACTTAGTTTCATGCTGGATGGCTTTTCATGCAACATATTTTGCCACCAGTTCCTGATATAAAAATGTAAGCGTGCCCGATCTTTAGACAACAACACCATGTGTGCATGGAAACGTCCTGCTTTACGTTCCATTGGCGCAGGAATCGGCCCCCAAATTTCAATTAATTGTTCTGAATATTCTCTAAGCCATTGTGCATGTTGTTGTAAAAATTGCTGGTTTAATTCCTGACTTTTAGATTCACAGCGAATCAAAGCACTGTAACGATAAGGCGGTAATTGTGCAGCTTTGCGTTCTTTTAAACTTTGTTTGGCGAACTTGCGGTAATCTCCCTCGACCAATGTGGTGAGAAGTGGATGATCAGGACGCACACTTTGCAAATAAACATCACCTTTATGCTCACCACGCCCTGCACGTCCCGCCACTTGCACAATCAGTTGAGCCGTGCGTTCAGGTGCGCGAATATCCACACTGAGTAAGCCTGAATCAATATCTAAAATTGCCACCAATGTCACATACGGAAAATGATGTCCTTTGGCCAGCATTTGCGTGCCCAATAAAATCAGTGGTTCGCTGCGTTGAATACGGTCATAAATTTTTTGCCAACTGCCAACACGACTGGTCGAGTCACGATCGACCCGAATCACATCTACATTGGGAAACAGCTCATTTAAACTGTCTTCGACTTTGGCAGTGCCCATGCCAATTGGTTTAAGCTCTGCATGGTTGCAGGCTGGGCATTGCTCAGGTTTACGATGAATCGTACCGCAGTGGTGGCAATGCAAATGTGTATAAGGTTGATGATGCAAGGTAAAGTTGGCATCACAATTTGGGCATTTGGCTTGCCATGCACAGCTCTCACAAATCAATACAGGTGCATAGCCGCGTCGGTTTAAAAACACCAAAACTTGTTCTTTTTTAGCCAAGCGTTTTTTGATTTCATCAATCAATTGTTGGCTAATACCGTGCTGTTTTTTGGCAATTTTTAAATCAATCAGGTGGATTTTGGGCATGAGTGCCGTGCCCGCGCGTTGATTTAATTCCAGACATTGCATTTTGCCTTGATCGACTAGTGCATAGCTGTCAATGCTTGGAGTTGCCGAACCTAAAATAACAGGGCAATTTTCCAGATGGGCACGATAGAGCGCAACATCACGGGCATGGTAGCGAAAACCTTCCTGCTGTTTAAAAGACAGGTCGTGTTCTTCATCTAAAATAATCAAGCCTAAATTTGGCAATGGGGTATAAATCGCAGAACGTGTACCTAAAATAATCGAGGCTTTGCCCGTTTGTGCGGCTTGCCACGCCTGCAAACGCTTGGAATCATTTAAACCTGAATGTAAGAGGGCGATGTGGCAGTGAAAACGCGATTGGAAACGGCTAATGGTTTGTGGCGTTAGACCAATTTCAGGTACTAACACCAACACTTGTTTGCCCTGTTTTAGTACCTCATGCATGATGTGTAAGTACACTTCAGTTTTACCGCTACCCGTTAAACCATCCAGTAAAAATGCCTTATATTGCTGCCGTACTTTAAGTACGCTGTCGATGGCTTTTTTCTGATCTGGATTAGGGGTTAAAGGCATTTGCGCCAAAGTCACTGGCATTGGGCTAAAATCTTGGGCTTCCAAAACACATGCGCAAATTTCTTTATTCGCCAAGGTTTTTAGGGTTGCTGTTTCAATGCCTGCCAAATTTAAAATATTTTCAGAAGTTCCCGAAGGATGCAGCTTTAAAATTTTATAGGCTTCTTGTTGTTTTTCTGAGCGTGTAATTTTAGCTTCGGCATGTGCATCCAACAATTTCCAAGTACGTGCCAATAAATTATAGGGTTTGGCTTGGCGCAATAAGCTAGGTAAGGCACTTTGCATCACTTCACCAATCGGGAATTGATAATATTGTGCCGACCATGTCAACAAAGTTAAAACTTTAGGGTCTAAAATCGCTTGCTCATCTAACAGTTCGCTAATGGCTTTGAGTTTAAAACGTGGATCAATTGGGGTGTCGAGTGCCAGTTTTTCGACAATAATTCCGACCAAGTTTTGCCGACCAAAAGAAACCAAGACCCGCGCGCCCACTTCTGCTTGCTGATATTGTGCTGCACTGAGCATATAATCGAAGCAGTCGTAAAGATATACGGGTACAGCCACTCGAATACGATAAACAGGCTGTGGGTCTAAAGTAGAATCTGGCATAGAAAAAGTCGTATCGTCCTGTGAAAAATGGCTTCGTGCTCGACTTTGGCATGTGTTAGAGTGAGCACAGAATTTATATCTAAGAATATGAATGATTTTAGTGGTCTGACGCAACTGCGTTGCAAGAAATTTTGGAAAATTAGAGCATTACAATGCCAGCATATCAATTTACTGCCATTGACGCTTCAGGGAAGCAGCAAAAAGGTGTTTTAGAGGGTGATTCTGCACGACAAATCCGTCAGCAATTACGTGACAAAGAATGGATTCCTGTCAGTGTCGATACCGTTGAACAAAAAGATAAACACAGTGGCAAACAATGGTTTCAGAAAAAAATCACCGCCTATGATTTGGCTTTGCTGACCCGTCAGTTATCGGTTTTGGTGGCTGCTGCGATTCCTTTGGAAGAAGCCGTTCGCGCTGTGGGTAAACAAAGTGAAAAAGCCCATGTGCAAAATTTGCTGATGTCGGTGCGTTCCAAAGTTTTGGAAGGTTATTCACTGGCCAATGCTTTACAACAATCGGGGCGTTTTCCAGACTTATATATTGCCACCATTGCCGCAGGCGAGCGTTCGGGGCATTTGGATTTAATTCTGGAACAATTGGCAGATTACACCGAAAACCGCTTTGCCATGCAGAAAAAAATTCAAGGGGCGATGATTTATCCCATCATTTTAATGCTGATGTCTTTTGCGATTGTGATGGGTTTAATGACTTATGTCGTACCCGATATTGTTAAAACCTTTGATCAGAGCAAAGATGCCTTGCCGTGGATCACCGTGGCATTAATGAAAGCCAGTGATTTTATTCGTGTTGCATGGCCGTTTTTACTGGTGGCTTCTGTGGTGGGGGTATTGTTGTTGGTGCGTTTTTTACGCACCACCGCAGGGCATTATGCCTTTGACCGTTTAACCTTAAAGTTGCCGTTATTTGCAAAATTATCACGTGGGATTAATGCCGCGCGTTTTGCCAGTACCTTGTCTATTTTGACTCAGTCGGGTGTGCCTTTGGTGGATGCGCTAAATATTGGTGCTGCGGTCAGTAACAACTGGGTCATTCGTGATGCGGTCAATTTGGCGGCAGAAAAAGTCACTGAAGGTGGTAACTTGGCGACGCAATTAGAGCGCAGTGGTTATTTCCCACCGATGATGGTACAAATGATCAAAAGTGGTGAAGCCTCGGGCGAGTTAGACCGTATGCTGTCACGTGCTTCAGACATGCAAGACCGTGAAGTGACCACACTGATTTCTACCCTGTTGGCATTATTAGAACCGTTGATGTTGGTACTGATGGCGAGTATTGTACTGGTGATTGTGATTGCGGTAATGCTGCCAATTGTGAATATGAACAATATGATTTAAATCGTTTTGAAGCATCGTTCTTCAAACAGAATCTAAAATAAATGTCGAATTGATATAAATAAATGAGAGAGATTGAATGAAACAGAAGCAACCGAGTAAACAGTCTGGTTTTACCCTGATTGAAGTCATGGTGGTGATTGTAATTTTAGGTGTGTTGGCGGCTTTAATCGTACCGAACGTAATGGGACGTGGTGAAAAAGCCAAAGTAGATACTACGGTTATTACTTTAAAAGGTGTGGCTGGCGCACTCGATCAATACAAACTCGATAATCAAAAATATCCTTCAATGCAAGACGGTGGTTTAGACGCCTTGGTGAATCAGCCTGCTTCGGCTAAAAACTGGTTGCCAGGCGGTTATGTGAAAGGGGGCTATCCGAAAGACAGTTGGGATAATGACATCCAATATGTGATTCCGGGTTCAGAAGGTCGCCCATTTGATTTATATTCTTTTGGTGCAGATGGTCAGCAGGGTGGTGAAGGTACCGATGCCGACATTTATTATCAGCCTTAATAGAAGATGAGTTGAGTCTATATATTGATTCAGTGAACTCCAAAAAAACCGAGCGCTTAATGCTCGGTTTTTTTATGAATGGTTATTTCTAGCCGCTATTGAACAGTACTATTAACGACGTGATTTAAACGACACATCCACCTGACGTGGTCGATAAATCCACCCCATAATTAACAACAGCAATGAGAAAATCAGCACAGGCCAATCGCTGAGTTGGGTATACAGTGTTTGACCTTGCATGGCAGGCAGATCACCACGCAGCACAAATTCCTGATCCATTGGCGCTTGTTTGACAATATGCCCATGATGGTCAATAAATGCGGTCACACCTGTATTGGTGGCACGAACAAACCAGCGTCCATTTTCTTTGGCGCGCATTTGTACCATTTGTAAATGTTGCAATGGCCCTGCAGTACCCGTAAACCAAGCATCATTGGATACTGTTACCAAAAAGTCACTTTGGCTAGCATTGCGGCGGGTCAGGTTCGGATAAGCCACCTCATAACAAATGGCTGCCCCCAAATGATGCTGTTTAATTGCAAGCGGTTTTTGCTCAGACGCTCCACGTGAAAAACCACTCATGGATGGGTCATTTTGCATCGCAGGTAGTACCCAACTCAGTAAGCCTGAAAGCGGAATATATTCACCAAAAGGCACCAGACGCTGCTTTTTATACAAGCCTTCAGCCGCATCTCCCGTTGCCATAATGCTGTTGTAATACATTGGATGTTGCTGCACTTGTGATTCAGGCAAGTCCCAATACGGAATACCTGTCACCCACGAACTGCCCGTTTTTTCAGCCTGTGTTTTCATGGCATCCAAAAACGGTTCAATATCGGTCTGGAACATTGGAATGGATGATTCAGGCCAAACAATAATGTCGCGTCCCCATTCAGTTCGGGTCAAGCGGGTATAAATTTCCAAGGTCTTAATTTGGTATTCGGTTAGCCACTTTAAGTCTTGAGGAATGTTGCCTTGAATCAGAGAAACCGAGAGTGGCTTTTCAGATTTTGCAGTTACAAAACTGAGTTGTGCTGCACCCCATGCACCCAAAAGTAAAATTGCCGATGGAATCAGCCAGAAGATACGCTTTTTAAGGACTTCAACCAACGCACAGGCCAGCAAGATGACCACAAAAGACACCCCGAAAATACCAAACAACGGTGCATAGCTATCCAAAAAGCGTTCGGTGAAGGCATAACCTGCAAACAGCCATGGAAAACCTGTAAAGACCCAAGTTTTCGCCCATTCAAAAAATACCCATAGCGGTGCAAAAGTCAGTGGTGTTTCAGGGAAAAACCGACGATATAACCACGTTTGTACGGCAGTAAACAAACCCATCAACAGCGCCATAATGACAATCATCAGCACGCTTAAAAAGGCATTGGTGTCGCCATAGACGTGAATGGATGTATAGAGCCAAAATGCTCCGACAAACCACAACCCAATCCCGTAAGACCAACCAATCAAAAAGGCCTGTTTCGGGGTGCGTTTGCTTAAAGTCGCATACAGCAAAGCAGGTGAAAGTAAGGCAATCCACCAGTAATGATAGGGAGCAAGTGCCAAACTAAACACTGCACCTGCCAATAGGGCAATGATTAATGGATAAATTAAGGGCAGTTGTTGATGTTCTGCAGGATTAGACAGCTTGGAAAAAAAAGTCCTCATTGACGTACGGCTCGAATCAGATGAATAGTGCGGGCATCTGCTTCAAGAATGGTAAACTCCCAGTTGCCAATCACAATCACTTGTCCTTGCAAATCACTCACCAAACCAATTTCCTGAAGCAATAAACCGCCCACAGTTTCTACTTCATCGTCAGAAAAATCTGCATCTAAAACATTATTAAAATGTTCGATTGGTGTAAGTGCTTGTACTAACCAAGTATTTGCCGTTTTTGGGTCGTGATCGGGGATGATGTATTCTGCTTCTTCGTCAATATTGTCGTGTTCATCTTCAATTTCACCGACAATTTCTTCTAAAATATCTTCTAAAGTAACCAAGCCCGAAGTGGTGCCATACTCATCAATCACCACTGCAATATGGGTTTGGGTGTTTTTGAGCATACGCAATACTTGGTCTGAACGAGCACTTTCAGGCACAAATAACGGCTGACGCATTAAGGCGCGAATATCGACTTTGGTTCTTTGTTCGGTCAGTAAAGGCAATAAATCTTTTGCCAATAAAATCCCCACCACGTTGTCGGGTTGGTCAGATGAGAACACAGGAAAACGTGAATGTGCCGATTCGACCAGTACATGCAAAATGTCGAGTAGCTCATCATCTTCTTGTAAGCTAATCATGGCGGTACGTGGGGTCATGACTTCACGGATTTTGGTGGCAGGTAAATCCAGAACACCTTCGAGCATTGCCACCGTATCGGGTTCTAAAAAACGACGTGAATCTTGTACTAATTTTAGCAATTCATCGCGGGTTTCTGGTGCAGTGCCTAACCATTTTCTTAGGCCACGCATACCCCACGATGGGCCTGATTCCTCGTGCATGATCTTTCCTAAAGACTCTTTATATCTAAAAAACTTAGCTTAATCATACCTTAGAAAATACAGTTGTCTATTGCTAATCTTGGGAGAAAATGACGGCAATTACGTCACGAGATGTGTTGCTGTGCGTAGCGGGAACACATAAAACAAGGCTGCGCTTTATGCTAAACTAGCCCGATGTTTTAATATCGAGTCTGTGCATGTCTGAACTTCCTGTCACACCTAGTATTCAACTGAATACCCGCGGTTTGCGTTGCCCTGAACCTGTGATGATGCTGCATCAAGCCATTCGCAAATCTAAGTCTGGCGATGTGGTTGAAGTGTTTGCAACTGACAATTCGACGTCTTGGGATATTCCAAAATTTTGCATGCATTTGGGGCATGAGTTGTTATTGCAAGAAGAACGCTTAGATGAGCAAGGCAATAAAGAATTTCATTATTTGGTGAAAAAAGGCTAATAGGCAAAAATTAGCCTCAGCACTTTTAGAACACTATAATTTAAACACGATAAAATAGTCATGTGATCCATATAGGCATATTTCATTTGCAATTCATGCAAGTTGAAATATGCCTTTTGTGTTTTTAGCCATGACGTTCAACTTTATTTTTAATTTTTCATCAATTTTGCATCAATCCAACCTGCTTCACAGTTTGAGTTAAAAAATGGCGAAACGATCCACGAGTTGCGTTATCTGCTACACATTTTTTAAGGGACTTTTCAACTTTTCTGCATTTATAGGGCAAGTTGTGTGCTTGTGCAAAATCTAACAAAGCTCTGTGTGTTGTATAAGAAATAATTTTTAGAGTGTGAGTTTAGTCTATTGTTTAGTTATTGATTTTTAACAAAATTATTTTAAATATTTTTTAATATATGGAAAAATTAGCCTATAATGCGATCAGTTTATTGAGTTCGATTGCAGAACATTTGGGGATAAAATTAAGCAGATTTGGGGTTTTGCTTGGTTTGAATGTTATATGGCAGTGTTTATGTTTTATAAGGCTGAAAAAGCTGATTAAGCTGTCGCATTAAAGTAGTCAAGTTAAGAAAAATAATTTTGGGGGGCTTAACTGATTGTCTTTATCTTAAAAAAATATGCCATTTAGACTGAGCAAAATCTGCTTAATTTTTTACGTGATCAATCATCAATAAATCTTGCGTTATCATCATTTTGATTGAGTACGGTATGATTTTAGATAAAAAGCAAAACTTTTCTTTAAAGCCACTGAGTGTGGCGTGTTTATTGGCCATGAGTATCTCAGGCTGTTCATCGAGTTCAGGCTCTCAGTCAAGCACGGTTCAAGTCACTGATGTGTTGGGGGCAGAAAATGTCAGCCAAGAAGATCAACCGACTACAAATGAAGGCATTGGCAGCGGAGTAGAGCAACCTGTCGCACCATCTGCACCCATTACCGATCAACCTCCTGTGAATTTAGAGCTAGATCATGGCGATGTATCATCCAATGGTGGTGGTTTGAGTGGTGGCAGTACAGATCATGGCAATACATCACCAACTGAAGATTCACTTTTAGACAGCAATGATGCTGTACCTAGCGATGATGCTACCGTTTTAGAAAATAATGATGTTAATCAGCCTGATACGATACCTACACTTGAATCACCTCCGTCAGAAGCAGAGCAACCTGTCGATGTGGTAGCTCCACCTGCAGTAGAGCCTGCTTTAACCGACACCGTTTTGGTCGATAGTGCAATTCAAGATATTGAAGTACCACAAGATACATCTGAAGTTGAGATGGGTAGTACGATTCAAGAACTTGAACCCTCACAAAACACTTTAGAAGTCGAAACAGGCAGTGCATTTCTTGAAAGGAAGGCAATTTAACCATCACAGGCAACTATTCGATGCAGATTGCTGCAGATCAGCAGCAATATGCGGGTTTTAAAGCACGTTTTGGCAATTTGCTGACGGTAACGGGAACCGCCAATTTGGCAGGGACTTTGAACCTGTTTGATGAAGTGCCACTTGATCAGCCACTTATTACTGCACAAGGTTCACAAACTACCGTATTACGTGCGCAACAAGGCGTACAGCGTGAGTTCGATGCTTATCGCTCAAGCAATCCATTATTTGAGTTGACACAAGTTAGTTATCGTCCTGAACTGAATGCAACGGGCGAGCCTGTACGTGCGGCAGATACAATCAATACCGATGTGGTGATTACGGCAAAGCGTAAATCGACTGAAACGGTGGCGGCTCTTGCTGCTGAACTTGAAGGACGTACTCAGGTTGCCCGTAATTTAGATGTAGTTTTAGCAAGTCTTGATCAGAAACAACAGTTAGAAACGCTGGAAGATGCTGAAAAAGTTTTTGCCAATCGCTTATTTAACAATTTTGCTCAAACTATACGTTATAGCAATGCTGCTGAAAGTACAGTTTCTACGCAGGCATTGAATCAACTGTTTCATCAACTTGATCCAAGTTTTTATGCCAATACCGTTTTAAATGTCGCAGAAGAAAGCAGCAAGCAAGAACGTCAGTTTGCACAGCGTTTGGCAACCGCACAACCCAAACAGCTTTGGTTTTCGGGTGATTACCAAAGTTATGATATGGATTATGTCGGCTTAAATAGTGAGCGCCGTAGTCATCATCAAGGTGTTGGTGTGGCAACAAAACTGGCAGGGATGACCTTGGCAGCGCAGGCCGATTTCAGTCAACTGAACTTAGATGATGCCGTACAAACAGGCTCAAAAAATAGCAGTCAGAGCAAAGCCTATGCACTAACTATGGGGACAGCACAGCAGCTTAATCCTGATTTAAGTGTCGCGGCATGGTTAAAAGGCATGCAGGTGGATGTTGACGCGCAGCGTGGTCATGCTCAAGCACAAAAAATACAGTTTGATGGACAAATGTATGCCGCAGGTTTGCGTCTAGATTATAGCTATCCACTCAGTCAAAAAATGCAGATTCAACCGTATTTAGACGCTTCGTTCCAACATTATGTTCATGCCGAACAAACTCAGCAGGATGGTGTCAACAGCTTAGATGATTTGGTGATGCAGCGCTGGAATTTTGGTGCAGGTTTGCAAGCCAATTACCAGTTGAATCCAGCATGGCAATTGCAAGGCAGCTTGTATTACAGCCAACCGATTCAGGAAAAAGCATATTTAGATACCCATTATGTAGGCACAGCGGAGAAACTGAAGTTTGATGCATGGCATGCCGATCAAGGTCAATATCATGCTGCCTTAGGTTCACAACTTCACTTTGGACAACATAGTTTTCTCAATTTGAATTATGAATATAGCGGGCGATCACATAGCGACAGTCATCGGGTACAGTTGGCGGTAACGACTCGATTCTAATTGATCGTTTTATTCATGAGAAAGTCATGAAAAAGCGTAGATTTGCGTATGAATGAGAAGTTTGAATCTTGATTGAAACAGCCATGTAGATAAATCTGCATGGCTGTTTTTTAGATCACAGTCAAATGGACTGAGTTTTAGACCGCATAGCGACTCATTAAAGTCAGTGGTGCTTTGGACTGTAAATAATCGGCAGGAATAAATACGATATTGGCAGCGTGTTGCTGTGCTGCATCAATAATATGGTTGATCACATCGTCTGTGGCTTGTGCGCTGTCAGGTGCGTGCGCTTGATCTAGATAAATTCGTTGCTGGTCGGTATCGACCCAACCTGTCTGCATGTAGCCTTGTTGAACATATAAAGTATCGACATTATTTTGCAACACTGCCTGATAAATTTGCTGCAGATCGGTCACAACACGGTCACTGGCATAGAGTTCATCCAGTTGCTGCGCATGTTGCTGATGCAATTGTTGTTGATGGCTTTTTAGCTCGGTCTGAATACTGTCAATAATGTGTTGTGCGCTGCCTTGTTCTAGCTGAGTGACGTTATCTACACTGAAAATAATGGCATTGGGTTGGTCGCAAATAGATTCATAAAAACTGATATTGCGTCGATCACCCACAATGACCAAGCCCAATGGCTCACTGGCACGTACAGTTTGCACATTTTTATCGACACGGTTTAAAAACTCTTTGAGTAAACGGTCTTCATTGGCGGCTGTGGCACGTTCTGCACCGCTGGTGCTATATAAGTTATCATTTTGAACAGGAAATGCACCATGTGGCAGTCGTTCATTCAAGTCGCTGTCATCTACAGAAAACTCATGGATTACACGATCATTGGAGGCCTTAATCAGACGTCCAACTTCACGACTGATCACTACCACATAGTATTGCACTGCATAAGATAGCTCACGAATAAAATCACGCACTGAAAATTGTTGATCAATCACAATACGTTCTTGGGTAGGGAATGGCAGACGCAGTACTTGTGCACTGTCGGCTGTGGCAAAAATAGCCAGACTGTCTAAATGGTAGTTGGGATTCAAATCTTTGGTTTGATGATGAATCTGTTCTAAAATTTGTGCCACCAGACGTTTGTCATAGTCTGCCAACAGGCGTTCTTCGAGTTGTTTAAGTTGGTTTTTAAGAGCAATCACATCTTGCTGATTGTCTGGAAAGGTACGATGTGTGGGTAGAAATAAGCTGACTGCAGGTTGTGCCTGCACATTTTTAAGTTGGTTGAGGGTGTCTGTTAAATTAAGCATGTTGGAATTCCTCTTCTAATGAAAATAAGAAGAACAACCAAATGCTTGAGCAAGATAAAACTCAAAGTACTGCTTTATACTCCACTCAAGTCAGTTTTAGTCAGCATCTACAACATTTTGCTACCGTGCTAAGTGCTGCATAAAATGCCGAATAGCATTGTATAAAAGCTGACAAAACAACATTTTCGGTTGTTCAAGTCTGAAAAAAACGAAATAAAAAACTAAAAATAGAAAAGATAAAAAATAAGCAAAAACAGCATAACAAGGAAAGTTATTCAATCGCCTGCTTTTGAATAGAGAAATACCTGAAAAATGTAAGGGATTATGAGACCTTGGTAATTTTGTAAACTGTGTATAAAAAAAGCAGTGCCGAGGCACTGCTTTTGGGTTTCTCAATTGCGATTCGCAATTACATATTCGGGTAATTCGGACCACCGCCACCTTCAGGTGTTACCCAAGTGATGTTCTGTGATGGGTCTTTAATGTCACAAGTCTTACAGTGAACACAGTTGGCTGCGTTAATCTGGAAGCGTTTTGAACCATCATCATTTTCCATGATTTCATAAACACCCGCAGGGCAGTAGCGCTGTGCAGGCTCATCCCATTTAGGTAAGTTTACGTTCACTGGAATAGAGGTATCTGTCAACTTTAAGTGTGCTGGCTGATTTTCTTCATGTACGGTATTCGATACGAACACTGAAGATAAACGGTCAAAAGTCAGCTTGCCATCTGGTTTTGGATAGTTCGGTTTAAAGCTGGTTGCATCTACAGTTTTGAGTGCGCTGAAATCAGGCACTAAATCATGCAAAGTAAATGGTACTTTAAACACGTTCTGGTCGATAAAGTTAAACGCACCACCCATCCATTGACCAAACTTATGCATTGCAGGGCCAAAGTTACGTGCGCTATAAAGTTCTTCTTTCAGCCAGCTGTTGTTGAATTTTTCAGTGTAAGCCGTTAGCTCTTTCACAAAGAAATCTTCGCCTTCAGTTACGCGAGCAATCGCCAAGTCACCGCCTTTTGCGACACCTGCAGCAATCGCTTCAAATACTGCTTCACCGCAAAGCATGCCAGACTTCATGGCGGTATGAGAGCCTTTGATTTTGGCAAAGTTTAAGAAGCCTGCATCATCACCAATTAAAGAACCACCTGGGAAGGTGAATTTTGGCAATGAGTTAAAGCCACCTTTGGTCACAGCACGTGCACCATAAGAAATACGCTTGCCGCCTTCTAGATACTGTTTAATTAGAGGGTGAGTTTTCCAGCGCTGCATTTCCATAAATGGATACATGTGTGGGTTGGTATACGACAAGTCCACAATCATACCCAAAGTCACTTGGTTGTTTTCTGCGTGGTATAACCACCAACCGCCTGAAGAACCTGTTTCACTTAATGGCCAGCCTGCACCGTGCATGACTAAACCTGGTTTGTGTTTTGCAGGGTCAATTTCCCAAAGTTCTTTAATACCAATCCCGTAGTGTTGCGGATCGGCATCTTTATCCAAATTGAATTGCTGGATTAAACGCTTACCTAAATGACCACGACAGCCTTCTGCGAAAATGGTGTATTTGGCATGTAGTTCATAACCCGGTGTGAAGTTATGCGTTGGCTCGCCATCTTTACCAATGCCCATGTCACCAGTTTGGATGCCTTTAACCGTACCATCGGCATGGTAAAGAATTTCAGATGCCGCAAAGCCAGGGAAAATAGAAACTTCTAATTCTTCGGCTTTTTGACCTAACCAACGCACCACGTTGCCTAACGAGATCACGTAGTTACCATCGTTATGCATGGTTTTAGGCACCATCCAATGCGGTGCTTGCTGAGCTTTTTCAGGTGACATCAAGAAGAAAGTTTTATCTTCAGTCACAGGCACATTTAAAGGCGCACCTTCTTCTTTCCAGTTAGGAAATAACTCGTTGATGGCGCGAGGCTCAAGAATTGCACCCGAAAGGATATGCGCACCAACTTCAGAGCCTTTTTCGACCACACAAACGGACAGATCATTTAAATTGTTTTCAATTGCAAGTTGACGAATTTTGATCGCAGCAGAAAGACCCGCAGGGCCTGCGCCTACGATGACTACGTCAAACTCCATCGATTCACGTTCGATGTGTTCCATGTAGGACTCCTCATATAATTGAAGGTGGCAACCGCATCAAGCAACGGTGCTGCCATGAGTATTTTTAGTTGCCAGACACAAATTTAATCGTGTCTTTTACAGTATGGGTAAGTATTGTGAGCTAGTATAGTTTTAAACCGAGTCTTAGCCAATTGGCTGAATCGTATTATTTTTCCGTCAGTAAGGTACTGCAGCATGAAGCATGACGATAATTCAATCAAACCGACAGAAAATGTAGCTACGGCTGATAATAAAAATTTAATGCACATTGCACAATATATAAAAACTGGACAGTCAGGTCACAAAAGATCAATCCCTCCTTTGGAGCAATGGCATCCAAAGCATTGTGGAGCAATGGATTTGCTGGTCAAAGCCAATGGAGAATGGTGGCACGAAGGTCAATTGATCAAACGTCAGGCATTGGTTGATCTGTTTTCTAGTGTGTTATGGAAAGAGCAGGGCAAGTTTTATTTAAAAACCCCAGTGGAACAAATTGAAATCCAGGTAGAAGATGAGCCTTTGTTCATCAATCAGGTTGATGTGGTCGAAATCGGACAGCAAAATTATATTCAACTTATCACTACACATCAGGATATTGTGATTGTTGATGCCGAGCATCCTATTTTTATGCGTGAATATGCAGGTGAGCTGCGTCCTTATGTGCATGTGCGTTTTGGTATTAATGCCCTGATTCAGCGTGCGGCTTTTTTACATTTGGTGGAATTGGGCGAGCTGAGTGAAAATGCGCAGGGCGAAACGATTTTATCGTTGAAAAGTGGTGATTTGCACTTGCATTTAAGCAGCTGAGGTTTAAGCTTTATTCATCCCATTTTGTATTGCTGAATCTCTTGCTATGACAGCCATTCATCCTGTTTCTCCCTTAAATCAAGCCATGCCAAAAGCACAAGCCAGTGCGCCAATTGGTATTTTTGATTCGGGCATAGGAGGCTTGTCAGTTGCCATTGAAATTGCAGAATATTTGCCCAATGAACGCATCCTTTATTATGCCGATACTGCACATGTGCCGTATGGCCCACGTGATGATCAAAATATTCGAGAACTCACTGCAGCTGCAATCGAATGGTTATATCGACAAGGTTGTAAAGTTGCGGTCGTGGCGTGTAATACTGCTTCTGCTTTTAGTCTAGATTATCTGCGCGATCATTACGGCGAAGATTTTCCCATTATTGGTTTAGTGCCTGCTTTAAAGCCTGCCGTATTAAATAGCCAAAGCAAAACTGTGGCTGTACTTGCGACGCCTGCGACTTTTCGCGGACAACTTATTAAAGATGTGATGCAGCGTTTTGCGATTCCTGCTCAAGTGCAAGTCTTGAATGTCACCAATCTAGATTTAGTGCCTTTTGTTGAGCAAGGGGCGCAAATGAGTGAGGCATGTTTAAGTTCCTTACAGCAGAGTTTGCAACCTGTGGTCGATCAGGGCGCGGACTATTTGGTGCTCGGTTGTACCCATTATCCTTTCCTAAAACCTGCGATTGAGTCCATTTTTGGTCAGAAACTGACATTAATTGACTCAGGAATTGCCGTTGCGCGTCAAACTTCCCGCATTTTAATTAAAAATGAGTTATTATTTGAACAAAGTTTGGCAGATACTTTACAAATTGCGTGTTATGTCAGCGGGAACAATGCAGAACAATTAAAGCCCGTGTTGCAGCATCTTATTCCAGGCAATATTTCTTGGAGTATCGCAAATGTGAGTACTGTGGACTGACTTTAAGATAATTTTTTATGATTGGGGAAAGGCATTACAAGTAGACGGTGACCGACTTGTAATGGCAATAGGAGAGGGGAAACCAATGCTCGATAAGCGCTATCAGGTCTTTATCTCGACGTCTGGGGCAGATATGCAGCCAGAACGAGTGATCTTGGCACAAACATTGGTGGGAATGGGTTTTTTTTCGTGGGGTTTAGAACAACGTACCCCACTCAGCACTGCATTTGCACGCCGTCAAATTGATGATTGTGATTATGTGGTGATTCTATTGGGCAGCCAGTACGGTGAGCAATCGGTGTCGGGCGTGGGGTATATGCATTTAGAGTATATTTATGCAGTCACCAAGCAAAAGCCGATCATTGTATTTATGCACGAAGACCCAGATTCACGTGATTCATCTTTACATGATGAAAAACCTGAATTGCGTGAAAAATTCAAAGAGTTCCGTAAATTATTACAACAAGAAGTCGATCAGGTGTTTAGCTACCGCACTCTGCGTGATTTAGAGCTTGCTGTCCGCTTTAATATGTCGCAAATGCTAGAACGTTATCCGACTTCTGGTTGGGTGCGCCCGCAAAATACACAAGCTTTGCATGATGAAATTGAACGTTTAAAAAGTAAGTTACGTCAGCTGGAAACCGATGTGGGACAGCGCGAAGCAGACCCGTTTCTAAGCGTATCTAAAGTGTCGATGAATGAATCATATCGTTTTGAATATCGCATGCATGCCTATCAGGATGGTAACTTTAGAGAGCTGAAAGTTGAGCGAAGTTTAAGTTGGGCGCAGTTGTTGGCAATTTTAGGCAATACTTTTATTCATCCAACCCCTGAAGAATATTTTTCGAAACGCATGAATGAATATTTGAATGAAACTGGTTTGGAGGATGCACGTCGGATCATGCCACGTGCGCATGCAGTTGCACGTGCCCAAATCAATATTCGGGCCTTGCATCAGATTAAAATGCAAATGCGTCAAAATGACTGGATTGTGCAGGCGGGGCGTGATGATCGTCAGCGGATGTTGTGGCAAACCACGGCAAAAGCGCAAAAACTTTTAGAGAGCAATTTGCTAGATACCGATCGGGTTTATTCATTTAAAACACCGTATTAATCTCTCAATACAGAGTGAAAAAACTGTTAAAGTAGTCGGGCTCAATCATCAGACACGAGGGCTGAATGTTGTCTACAGCAAAACCCAAAGTAACCGTTCTTTTAGCCAATTTAGGTACGCCTGATGAACCGACTGCAGCAGCGGTTCGCCGTTTTTTAAAGCAGTTTTTGTCTGATCAGCGCGTGATTGAAATTCCAAAACCGATTTGGCAAATCATTTTGAACTTATTCATTTTGCCATTTCGTCCTAAGCGTGTTGCACATGCTTATGCCATGGTCTGGCAGCAAGATTCACCGATGCGGGAAATTTTGTTGCAACAGGTTGATGCTTTAAAACAGCAGTTATTGCCGCTATATCCTGAGTTTGAATTGAATATTCTACCGGTAATGACCTATGGCAATCCGGGTATTCAACAGGCTTTGGCAGCTTTGAGTCAAAATCCTCAAGATCACGTGATTTTGTTCCCTTTATTTCCACAATATTCGGCAACTTCGACTGCACCTTTATATGATGCCGTTGCCAAATGGGTGCCACAGCAGCGTAATTTGCCGGGCTTATCCATCATTCGTGATTATTATCAGCATCCTTTATACATTCAGGCGTTGGCGCAAAGTGTGCGTGAATTTCAAGCCGAGCATGGTGTGGCAGAAAAATTATTGATGTCGTTTCATGGCATTCCACAGCCGTATGCCGATAAGGGTGATCCGTATGCAGAGCGTTGTCGGATCACGGCCAAATTGCTTGCCGATGCTTTAAATTTAAATGATGATCAGTGGGCAATTAGCTTCCAGTCACGTTTTGGCAAACAAGAATGGGTCAAACCCTATACCGATGTCTTACTTGAAGAATGGGGACAGCAGGGCGTGAAGTCGGTGCAAATTATGAGTCCTGCTTTTTCTGCAGATTGTTTGGAAACGCTAGAAGAATTGGCGATTCAAAACGCAGAATTGTTTTTACAAGCAGGTGGCAAAGAATATGCCTATATTCCTGCACTGAATACCCGTGCCGATCATTTGGATTTGCTCAAACATTTACTTCAAGCTAATCTTGATGCTGTAAAGCTTAACCTAAGCCATTAATTTTTGAGGTTCGCCACCATGTTGCAAGTCAAAATTGTTCCCGTCACCGCTTTTCAGCAAAACTGCTCGATTGTGTGGGATGCAGAAAGCAAAGAAGCAATTTTGATTGATGCAGGCGGTGAGCCTGAAAAGCTGAAAGCCGAAGTTGAAGCGTTGGGTTTAACGGTGAAAGCTTTGTGGCTCACTCATGGACATTTAGACCATGCGGGGGCTGTTGGTGCGTTGCAACATTACTGGAATGTTCCTGTGATTGGTCCACAGAAAGAAGATGCTTTTTGGTTAGATCAACTGCAAGAAGTGTCTGCACGTTATGGTTTTCCTATCCCTGAACAAGTCACGGTTACACAGTGGTTAGAGGGTGGTGAAGTGCTGCAATTCGGTCAAGAAAGCTTTGAAGTGCGTTATGCACCAGGGCATACCCCAGGCCATGTGATGTTTTATAATGCAAAATATGGCGTCTTGTGGACAGGCGATGTGCTATTTAAAGGCTCGATTGGACGCACCGATTTTCCACGTGGGAATCATCAACAATTGCTAGATTCAATTCAGCGCGAGTGTTTTAGTTTGCCTGATGACACCCAGTTTATTTCGGGGCATGGGCCAATCAGCACCATTGGTTTTGAAAAACAGCATAACCCGTTTGTAGCAGGGCAAGCAGGTTAAAAGCAGTGTGTATTTATGCTTTAAGAAAAAGTCAGCAGTCGCTGACTTTTTTATTTGCGAAAGGGATTATTCAGCATTTGTTTGCTTTCAATTGCAAACAGCATTGTGAAAATTGTCAGTAAGATGCCTATGCACAGCATGAGTAAATCATGCGCGTACAGTCCAAAGCCTAAACTGCTGGTAGAGAGTAAAATACACAGCATTACAATTCCTTTTAACATGATTTCCATGGTGAAATGTTCCTAGGTTATTTTTTGCTTTCTTTATTGTTATGTGCAGTGACGGAGTCACGAATAGTGCAAAGTATAACCTGTGCTAATTCTGCTGAAAGCAATTATAGAATAACTAAATTTTGAATAATTTTTCTAAAAATGTGAAAAATTCCATGAAACTGTGTGTAGTTTTAGGCAATATTTGGCGTGGAAATTTATTGCTTATTCCTCAGAGTTTTCTGCTTGCGGAGCATCTTGGGTGGGTAAACGATATTCATCATTTGCCCACGCACCTAAATCAATGAGCTTGCAACGCTCAGAACAAAATGGACGAAAAGGATTGTCTTCCCATTGTGTAGATTCGCCACAACGTGGGCAAGGAAAAGTACGAGGCATGCTGAACTCCTATGAAAAATACAGGATTGGATTATGCAAATAGCACCTGAGTTGGTAGACTTGTGCCGAATTTTGTAAGTTTGATCTGATTATGCCAATTCGTCAATTTCAAGCCCAGCGTATGCATGCCCCTCGTGATTTTCAAGCCATTGCCAATGAATCGGTTTGTGTTGAAATTGGTGCGGGTAAAGGCAAGCATGCTTTATTATTTAGTGGACAACATCCTGTTAAAAAATTAATTGCGATTGAGCGTACCCGCGAAAAATTTGTGGCGATGCAAAAACAGCATCAACTTGAAGGTCAGCGTAACTTACAAATAGTACATGCCGATGCCATTCCGTGGATTGTGCATGCTTTATTTCCTGCTCAAGTTGAGCAATTCTTTATTTTATATCCGAACCCAGAACCGCATAATGCCACCCAGCGTTGGTTGAATATGCCGTTTTTTGAGTTTTTATTGTCACGCTTAAAAGCAGGCGGCAGCATTACTTTGGTGAGTAATATTCCTGAATATATTGCAGAAGCACGGCAGCAGCTGATCGAAGTGTGGAAATTGCCATTTATTCAGCAGGATGTTCCAGTAGATTCAGCACGCACTCACTTTGAAATCAAATATTTAGCACGTGGCGAGCGTTGTCAGGAACTGCAGATCAGCAAACCTGCCGCTTATACAACCCGTTTTGATGATTTTCAGCCTTTGCAAGGACAGCAGCCAACTTTAACACCGACTTCAGTTGAAACAAAATCTTCCGCAGACTCAAGCTCAGTTGCTGAGTAAATAGGCATGAAACAGCGCATTGCAATTATTGGTGCAGGCCCTGCTGGCTTAATGGCTGCCGAAGTGCTGAGTCAGTATGCCTATGAGGTGCATGTCTATGAGCAAAAACCTTCGGCAGCACGTAAATTTTTGATGGCAGGCAAAACGGGGCTGAATATTTCACATGCCGAACCAGTTGCACAATTTATTCAGCGTTATGATCAGGCAGAATGGTTGGCGCCGTGGATTCAGCAATGGGATGCCACATGGATTCAAAACTGGATGCAGGGTTTAGGGATTCAGTCTTATGTAGGTTCATCGGGGCGGATTTTTCCACAAGAAATGAAAGCTGCCCCTTTACTGCGTGCTTGGTTAAAGCGTTTAGCCGATGCAGGTGTGCAATTTCATTATCGACATCAGGTGTGTGATTTAAAACACAATCAACTCAGTATTTTAAATTTAACTAAGGTACAAACTGAGCAGCAGCAATTTGCTGCAATTGTGATGGCATGCGGTGCGGTATCTTGGTCAAAACTGGGTAGCGATGGTGCATGGCAGCGTTGGTTGTCTGCCAATGAAATTCAGCCTTTTCAAGCCAGCAATGCTGGGGTGGAATGTCACTGGTCAAGCTATATGCAGCCTGTATTGGGGCAGCCTTTAAAACGTGTGCAGGCATGGGTGGAAGGTACTGAGCCGAGCATGGGCGATATTGTGATCAGCCATTATGGTTTGGAAAGTGGCCTAATTTATAAGCAGGGGCGTGCGCTTCGACAGTTACAGCAAGCACAGCAACCAATGCAGTTATATCTAGATTTATTGCCCGATTTAAGCATTGAGCAACTCAGTCAAAAGTTACAACCCTCTAAAAAACAGTCGTTAAGTAATCTATGGCGCAAGGCGGGACTGGATGTCGCAAAGGCTGCGATTGTACGTGAACTGGTGGATAAAACACTTTGGCAACAACCGCAACGATTGGCGCAGCAGATTAAAAAACTAAAAGTGCCTTTAAAAGGCTTTCGGCCGATTGAAGAAGCAATTAGCTGTGCGGGTGGGGTGAAGCGTGAGGTATTGTCACCGCAATTACAGTTGAATTCTAATCCTCAGGTTTTCCTTTGTGGTGAAATGCTGGATTGGGATGCTCCGACAGGTGGTTATTTGCTAACAGCCTGTTTTGCCACTGGCCGTGCTGCTGCTGAAGGGGTGCATCAGTATTTACAGCAACATCCCTAAAATGCATTATTCATCAAGCTGAGGATATTGCTCACGCCAATGTTCAAGTTGTTGCTGTGCCTGCAATAAATCTTGCAAACCTTGTTGGCGCTGTTCTGCACGAATTGGATAAGTTGCTGTAGATGTTTGGCTGCTTAGATAAGCTGCTTGTTGTTCCCAATAATTGCTCATCAAACCTTGAATATAGCGCCCTTGAGGGGTTTTTAAATCTAAGTCTTTCAGCATGGCTAAGGCAGATTGCATATTGTCCTGTAGGCGGCTCTGTGCAAAGGCTTCATCAAGTTGCTTGGCTTCATGCAAACGCTCCAATTCATCTAACATATCTTCACTCATTTGCTCGTGACGCTGTTCATAATCGGTCAGCAATTGAATGTCATGCGGGTCATCTGCGGTCATTTCAAAGGGCTGAATTGCAGCCTGTTCAACCTGATTTTGCATGATTTGATCTTCAGGGCTGAGTTGGTCTGCATGCTCAACATTTTTCTGTTCGCAGGCAGTTAGACTCAAAGCCAGACCGATCAGCATGGGAGCAAGGGCGTGTTTGAAAGTAATCTGCATTGAAATGTGCTCCTTTTTTGGTTGATTTTTATGGCTTGGTTTTACCCATTTTTTTGATAGATAAACACATGGGTACAATAAGGAAATTCAATTGTATCTTGCGCATATAGTCCGGTGTATTCCAGTACCAATTGTTCAAATTGTGTTTTGAGTTGTTGTTGCTGAGCGGCAGGCATTGCAGCGATAAAACTGGTCGAAAGCAGACGCTTGGAAACTACTTGCTCGACTGTGCCAACATGCGTGTGGTGAAATTGCTGTTCGTGGCAAAGTTGGAATAAATCTGTATCTGCAAAGACCTGACGCCAGTCTTGATTGTGAAAGCGTGGTGTATCGCCCTCAAAAGGGAGAATCATTTCTGCGAGGGCATTGACCCAATTCACTGAAATATCACGCTGATTCCAGATGAGTAACAAGTGAGCTTGAGGTTTTAAGATACGATGAATTTCCTTTAAACTTTGTAGATTGGCAAACCAATGAAAAGATTGTGCGCAGCTGACTAAATCAGCACATTGGGCAGGCAAGGGCAATTGCTCACTTCGTGCCTGAACGGTTGCAACTTGTGGGTAAAGTTGGCGTAATTCAGTTAACATGCTAGCAATGGGTTCAACTGCTGTAAGCTGCGTTGTTAGTTTGAGCAAATGCGGCAGGAACTTTCCTGTGCCAGAACCCAAGTCTACAATATGGCTATTGGGTAGAACTTTGAGCTGATCTTGCAGGAAAGTATCGACTTCTTGCGGGTAACTGGGGCGAACTTGTTGGTATAGGCTTGCACCAGAACCAAAGCCTTGTTGTGCGGCAGGATGTAGAGATTGTGTCATATTTTGCGATTTTTAATCTGCTGTGCATCTATAAAATAACATATTCACTTTTGAACTTGCGTAACGTGTATTCAAGTTTAAAGTAACGGTTTAATTCAGCGCCTTGGCGCCGGTGTGGGAATGGACAAACACATAATTTTTGAAGACGGACATATCCGCGCTATTTTCATGAAAGGCTCATCTCAGGAGCTGATTTTTTCTTTTGGCGATTTAATCACTCGTGCCAAAGGAACGTCTATTAACGCCGAAAAATCACTGGAAAAGTTTCATTTTAATGTGATTGGGGTGATGCCAAAGGAAAAATCATGGTTTCCTGAAGCATCTATGCGTGCCATGTTGGCAGCCATTCAAGAGCTCATTGCCCCGTTTAAAGTCCGTGTCGGCTATGGCGGCTCTATGGGAGGCTATGCGGCAATTAAGTATTCTAATTTACTGGATTTAAACCGCATTGTGGCTTTGGTGCCGCAGTACTCGATTGACCCTGAAGATATTCACGACGCACGCTACAATATGTTTTACCATGCCGATGTGAATGCCAATATGCGTATTCAAGCGCAGGATGTATCGGCACAGCGTGAATATATTGTGGTTTATGACCAATACTACCCAGAAGATCGTGGGCATTATTTAAAAATACAGCCATTAATTCCACATTTACATACCTTGCATTTGCCATTTACAGGGCATGATGCGATTGCGATTTTGGCCAACTCAGAATTGTTAAATGACTTTTTAACCCATCCATTTGATGCGCCGTTTTTTTACCAAAAAATTCGCAAGGTGAAAAAGAACAGTAAGTTTTACTACCGTAAAGTGATTGAAAATGTATTACCGAATCACCGTTGGTCTTTAGGTCGTATTCTAAAATACAATAACTTACAGTTAGACAGTAATTTCTTTGATGCCAAGCTGAAACAGAATCTGATTCGTTCTTTATTGAGCAATAAACAGGTCGATCAGCACGACCTAAACAAATTGGGTCTGCAAATCCAGTTACCGTATGAAAATCGGAATGTATTGCTCGATCATTTTGGTCATGGTTTGGTGTTTAACATCATCAGCCAAAAAATTGAGAGCTATGCAGCAAATGCAATTGCCTTAAACCATAAATTTTTGATTCCGATTTATGCCAAAGGCAGTGGCTTGGTACAAATTTATCTAAACGATGAGCGCTACTTAATTAGTATGAATGATCGTCATGTCATGAAATTATGCAAAGAGCAAGATGCGCTTGCGGCAGGCATGCATCCCTTAATACTGAAAAAATATAGCGACTATTTTGTCTTGAGTTATAAGGATTTAAACCTGAGCAGCGATGAGTTTGGCGGCAACGACTTTGTAGAAGATTTACCAGATACTGCCAAATTTACTCTAGAACTTGAACAGTAGTCTGCAAAGTTTTAAAGCCTTAATTTCTATGGTTTAAATTTTAGACACTTGTATTGTTTTGCCATTGGGCTAAGATGGTCTTGAAACCTTGTTTTATTGATCATTCCAAGGGTAGTGTGTATGACCAAGTTGTTAATGCCTGCTGTGCTTGTTTTATTGTTCAGTTTAATTGTATCTGCAACGGCTTTTGTCGATGCGCCAGAGCCTAAAGCCTATTTATTCTTTGCTTTAGCTGTGTTGGTATTACTTGGGCTTAGCCTATATGTGTTCCGACAAATACAAAACTCTATTCGTTTTCACATGAATAAGCCTGCAGAATAATTGCAGGCTTTTTTATAATTTTAAAGCAAATCATCAATCCAATATTTTTATAGTTTAATCACTTTAATTTCTTCTTCAGATTCGTCACTTGGGGCAGCCTGAGTCTGTGCTTCCTGTGTCTGTGGCGTTGTAGTGGTTGGCGCAGGCGTTACATTTTGTGATGGTGTACTTAATGGCGCTTGATAGATCGGCACGGCTTGATCACTTTGCCCTGTAATCACTTCTTTGGTTTCCTGAATTTTATTATTGACCTGACCCGCCAGTTGCTGCCCTGTTTGCTTGGCTTGCGCTGCACCCTGACTGCCCAAAGTTTTGGCATTGTCTAAAGCCTGATGTGCCGATGGACGAATTTTCTCAATGCCTTTTTCTGTGACTTCACCCACTTTTTGTGCAGCCTGAATCACACCTTCCTGAGTTTTATAAGCCCAGACGTGTAATAAATTTGGATTGTCTGCATAAGGGCGAATCGGTTTGTGGCTTTGATTGTCTTGTGTAGGTTCAGAACTGTTTTGCGCACATACAGCAGCACTGCTGAGCAATAATCCAATGGCAATACCGAAACTGATTTTATTCATGTGTTGGCCTCTTTAAATACGCAGTGTGGTGGCTACTGAAAGCTTGAATGTAGATGAGGATTCTTGGCAGTACCCATCTTAAAATTAAAACCTTCACGCGCTATGTGGTGATGTTGTTGAGGATTGTATAAAGAATACATGACAAATACTGTTTGCTTCTCGCAAGTTTAATTGTCTTTCGGGTGACGATTGAACATGCGTTTGAATCATTTGGTGTTTCTAAGTGCAATTTATGCAGATCATAAGCAGAGCATAAATAGAAAGACCCACAATAATTTGTGGGTCTTGTTACTCTGGCGAGTTTTAAAGCAGGGCAGTATTGGACTGCACTGCATGATTATCATAATTTGAAATATCTGAAGATGGCGGGTTTGTGTTAAAAGTCACACAATCTTGCTACATCAGGATACATTCAGTTTCGTTTTAAATTAGTTGCATTGTGCAAGTGCATCTTTATGAAAGTGACTGCGCAAGGTAATGAAGTTTTTTTGTACCGTAGCATCGTGCAAGTCAAAGTGCTGTGCAGTGCTGGTGCCGTCTTGGGCAAAAGTTGCAGAACCTGCTGAAATTAAAGTGTTGCCTTTAAATGCCCATTGCTCGATTGAGCGACCTGCCTTGAGTGTACCTGTAAATTCAATAACGCATTTATCAATAAATTTAGTGAGTTTTGCACTGTTGTTTACGGTGTCTGGGTAAACTTCAATGTTTTTCACTTCTTGTAAAACACCTGCTGTGAGCTGCGGAATAACAGGTGCAGAGGTACACGCACTAAGAGAAAGGCAAGTTAAACCCGATAAAATGAGTGTTTTAAGTTTCATAAGCTTGTTTTCTTGTTGAGTGTTGTTAGGTTGAGTATAGGGAATCAGTTGGAAAATGACTATAGCTCAGTGATTAAACGATTCCAATCTTGTGTGCGAATACGGCCAGTTTGGTAATAAATTGAGACCAATTCGATAAAATTTTTAAAGTCTGAATTTTCATTTAAAATTCGATTTATTGATTGCCAATCCACTTCGGGTCTTCGGCGAGCAGGAAGTAAGATTTCACTTTCAGTTGGATTTTCTGGATTGAGTAAAATTACACCTATACCATGTAAAGCTGAAAGCATACGCAGTTCTTCTTCAACTTCATTGGTAGAAATTGAGGTCGCAACTAAATATCCTTCATTTGCCCAACTTGAATTACTAACAGCTTGGAAAAAGCTACTTCTAATATTTGAGTTATTTAGTTCTTTTTTTACCTCGAATGACCAAAGCCGAACATTCTGACCTGAACCATGTTTAACGCAGGTCTTCACTAGTTCATGCCACTTTTTATCAATAGGCTGTATAGCAACAATATCAGGGTGTAACCATTGATTACCATTTTGTCCTCGATTATTTGAAGACTTTTTTTCATCAATTCTCAGGCTATAGAGGTTTAGCTCTTTAGACAAATATTCGATGAGAACAGGATATAAATCATGTTCTGAGAGTACTTTATACGTTGGAGTAGATACTACTTCTTGCTCATCATCGAGAGGAATATTTTCTGAATTATCTAAATCAGGTAAGGGGATGTTATTTTGTTCAAACCAATACAAGCGCGGTCTAGGCTTGTCTTGCATTTGAATTTTTGGCTCGATTTTCAGGATTGCTTTTTTATGTGCACCTATTTCAGCAATAACTTGATTTAAAAAATCTTCTTCATTCGAAAATCGTGAATTGCTTCTTTTTTCTAGGTAGTCATTTGGATAAAGCTTTGTTATCCCTAGAGCAATTTCTCGAGCAGTGAATTTTTGAGTTGGATGTGCTTTTAAAAATTCCGCGACTTTTTGTGGTTGTGATAGTTTCATCTTCATAATTATATAAAAAACCCCACTATCAAAATAGCGGGGTTTCTTTTATTTTACAAGCAATTAAGACTTTAGTGCTGCAACACACTTACA
Organism: Acinetobacter sp. YH12131; assembly: GCF_013418635.1. NCBI lineage: Bacteria > Pseudomonadati > Pseudomonadota > Gammaproteobacteria > Moraxellales > Moraxellaceae > Acinetobacter > Acinetobacter sp. YH12131. The sequence goes on along the minus strand of NZ_VPBQ01000003.1, from coordinate 101,787 downwards.
TCTGCAACACGTGTAAATAAGCCACGTAACTGTGCCAGTAAACGTAAACGGTTGGCTTTCAATTCAGCATCATCAGCCATGACCATCACATTGTCAAAGAACGCATCTACTGGCGCACGTAATGCTGCCAATTGAGAGAGTGCAGTGGTGTAATCTTTTGCTGCCAATAATGGCTCAACCACAGGTGTGATTTTTGATAGTTCAGCGAATAATGCTTTTTCTGCATCTTCCACCAAGTTTGCTTCAATGACGCTTCCTTCAGGCGCAGTTTCTTTGGCTAAAATGTTGGCAACACGTTTGTTGGCAGCAGCCAAAGCAGCAGCTTCAGGCAAACTACGGAAATGATTCACCGCAGTCACACGCTTATCAAAATCAAGTGGAGATTTTGGTGATAAAGCTTGAACGGCTTGAATCACATCTACCGCAACGCCTTGGTCTTCATATTTAGCACGGTAACGACCTTCAAGGAATGCAACAGCATCTGCCAAAGTCTTGTCGTGATCTTTCAATACATCGCCATAAGCAGCCAAAGCTAGCTTGATTAAGTCTTCAATTGAAACATCTAAACCGTTTTCGGTCACAAGGCGTAAAATACCAATGGCAGAACGACGCAATGCAAATGGGTCTTTAGAACCTGTCGGTGCTTGACCAATACCAAAAATACCTGTGAGCGTGTCTAAACGGTCTGCAAGGGCAATGGTCGTGCCTGTTTTGGTTTTTGGAAGAACATCGCCAGCGAATTTAGGTAAGTATTGTTCACCCAATGCTTCTGCAACTTCGTTATTTTCACCTTCAAGACGTGCGTAATAAGTTCCCGCAATCCCTTGTAGTTCTGGGAATTCACCCACAAGCTCAGACGTTAAGTCACATTTTGCAAGCAAAGCAGCTTTTTCAGCATCTTCAGCTTTTGCACCCGTAATCGGAGCAAGTGCGACAGCCAGTTTAGCAATACGTTCAGACTTGTTCCACAAAGTACCCAGTTGTGCCTGGAATACCATGTTGGCCAGTTTCTCTTTACGAGAAGCTAATGGCTGTTTCTGGTCTTGCAGGAAGAAGAACTCAGCATCTGACAGACGTGGACGAACCACTTTCTCATTACCTTCAATAATTTGAGTCGGATCTTTAGACTCAATGTTTGAAACGGTAATGAAGTAAGGCTGTAATTTGTTTTCAGCATTCACCAGACAGAAATACTTCTGGTTATCCTGCATGGTAGTGATCAGGGCTTCTTGAGGAACGGCAAGGAAGCGTTCTTCGAAGCTGGCACGTAGTGCAACAGGCCATTCTACCAATGCAGTCACTTCATCCCGTAGGTCACTAGGCACAATCGCAATTGCATTGACTTCATCTGCCAACGCTTTTACTTGTTGGTCGATAATTCCTTGACGTTCTTCAAAAGACGCAATGACTTTAGCTGCACGTAACGCATCTAAATAGTCATTGGCGTGTTGTAGTCTGATTGCTTCAGGGGCATGGAAGCGGTGACCATAAGTGACATTAGCTGCCTGATGGTCTTGAATCGTTGCTTCAATTACTTGATGATCTTTAAGTAAAACGACCCATTTTACTGGGCGCACAAATTCAGTACGGCTTGCAGCAGAACGCATACGTTTTGCAATTGGCAGGTTGTCCAATGCTGTTTGTAAAATGTGTGGCAATAACGCATCAAGGCTTTGACCTTTCACGTCTTTTAAGTAGCACACTTTTTCAACTTTACCTGCTTGGAAAGTAGAAACCTGATCAACCGTAATACCTTGACCGCGCATAAAGCCTTCAAGGGCTTTGGTTGGTTTGCCTTCGGCATCGTAAGCAGCTTGAACAGCAGGGCCGTCAAAGCGTTTTTGTGTGTCTGCTTGTGCGGCATCGACATTAGCAATTTTAAGTGCCAAGCGACGTGGTGCTGCATAGGCTTCAATTGCATCAAAAGCCAAGCCTGCATCTTTCAAACCTTTTTCAGTTTCTGCAAGTAGTGCATCACGTAAGGTTTTTAAGCTTTTCGGTGGGAGTTCTTCGCAACCGAGTTCAAATAAAACTGTATGTTTAGACATTATTTGCTTTCCTCAGTATTTTGCGCTTTGGCTTCCGCTTCAACCTGTGCTTTTAATTGTGCCAAGACTTCATCGCGTAAATGCGGTTCAGCCATTGGGAAGCCTAATTTTGCACGTGCAGCCACATAACTTTGTGCAATAGAACGTGCCAAAGTACGAACACGTAAAATATAACGCTGACGTTCAGTCACAGAAATTGCACCGCGCGCATCCAACAGGTTAAAGCAGTGAGATGCTTTAATCACTTGCTCATAAGCAGGTAATGGTAATTCTGCTGCAATTAAACGGCTCGCTTCTACTTCATAGAAGTCAAACAGTTCAAACATTTTTTCTACAGGTGCGTATTCAAAGTTATAGGTCGATTGTTCAACTTCATTTTGATGAAACACATCACCATAAGTGACTGTACCAAACTGTCCTTTAGTCCAAACCAAGTCGTAAACTGAATCTACACCTTGCAGGTACATTGCCAGACGTTCAAGACCATAGGTGATTTCGCCTGTTACAGGGTAGCATTCAACACCACCGACTTGCTGGAAGTAAGTAAACTGAGTCACTTCCATGCCGTTTAGCCATACTTCCCAACCTAAGCCCCAAGCGCCAAGTGTTGGAGATTCCCAGTTATCCTCTACAAAGCGAATGTCATGCACCAATGGGTCAATTCCAATTGCTTTTAAAGAATCTAAATACAATTGTTGGATGTTGTCTGGGTTTGGTTTCAGCACCACCTGAAATTGATAGTAGTGTTGTAAGCGGTTCGGGTTTTCGCCATAACGACCATCTTTAGGGCGGCGAGATGGTTGTACATACGCCGCGTTCCATGTTTCTGGACCTAAAGCACGTAGGAAAGTTGCAGTGTGGAATGTCCCTGCCCCCATTTCCATATCGTAAGGTTGTAAAACGACGCAGCCTTGCTCCGCCCAGTAGTTTTGTAAGGCAAGAATTAAGCCTTGAAAGGTATCAATATGCGATATGGCGCGACTCATGGTCATCCACTTAAAATTAGAGAAAAATTGTGCTCAATTATAAGGATTTTGCGGGGTGCTGGCAAAGGTTAAAGCACAACTAGCGGTTGGTTGTTTGGGGTTTTACAAATTCACTGATAAATGAAAGATATAAAACAAATACATCATTACTAAATGATTGCCTTATAATCTTGTCCAATTGTCACCACTGGATTGCCTGCCCGTGTTTCATTCACAACTTGATTGGCTGAATACGCTGAAACCCAATTTTAAAGTATTGCCGTTAAAAGAACGCCTACTTTGTGGTTTGGGCGCATTATTGGGTTTGGCATTATCTTCCCTGATTAGTTGGTGGGTATTGGGCGATATTAACGCATGGTATATCGCGCCAATGGGTGCATCTTCGGTATTGTTGTTTGCTGTGCCTGCCAGTCCTTTGGCGCAGCCGTGGAATATTGTAGTTGGGAACAGTATTGCAGCAATTATGGGCGTGAGCTGTGCTTTATATATTCCAAATTTAACCGAAGCCTTTAGTGTGGCTGTGGCTTTATCTATTTTCTTGATGATGACCACCGATTCGCTACATCCACCGAGTGGAGCAGTGGCCATTACCGCAGTACTTGGTGGAGATGCTGTGCGTGAGTTGGGTTATCACTTTATTTTTTATCCTGTGCTGCTCAATTCAGTTTTGCTGATGGTGATTGCAATTGTATTTAACCGTATGATTGGTAAGCCTTATCCTCAAACGCCACAGTTGAATCAACGTACCCAAGACCCAACGCCTACTCAAAAAGCCACTATTCAGCCGCAAGATATTCAAGATGTTTTAGATGCACAAACCCAGTTGTTAGATATTAGTGAATATGACTTACAAAAAATCATTTTAGAAGCGCAGCACAAAGCCAGTGAACGACAAACTCAAGCACTGACTTGTGCTGATATTATGAGTAAAGATGTAGTCAGTTTGCACCAAGATGATGATATTCACAGTGCTTTAGAAAAATTCAAACACATGAATTTAATGAGTTTACCTGTCATTGATACAGAGCAACATTTGGTGGGAACTTTGGCGCTGTATGAAGTAGTGGAATGGTTTAAACACGCAACAGATTTACCGTATAGCTGGAAACATCAGGTGAAACATATCATGTTGCGCCAAGTGGTCACGGTGCAACCGCAACAAAGTATTCAAGACCTTGTGCCGTACTTTGTCGAGCGTTCTTTTAACTATATTCCTGTGGTAGATCAGCAGCGTTTGGTGGGGATTATTAGCCGTGCCGATATGATTGCAGTCTTGAATCAACAGCTTGCTGTAAAGACCAATTAATAGACTCGCATTGTCGATGCGCATTCAACATGACTCAATTTTGAAAACACTAAACTGCTGTGACATTCTAAAATATGGTGCAGGCTGCAAGGCAAAAAAAAGCTACGATGCTTGGGGGAGCAATCGTAGCGAAAAAGAAGAAAGTTGTGTGAATAGGGTGGTGTCTAAGAGTGAATCGGTAAACGATTCAAGCCTATGAATCTTTAAATATGGTCAGTCTTTCAAATTTCAATACCGTTTATCGGTCTTGATCAGGATAGACTGTGCGCACAGGTCTTGTGTAGCCCTGAGTATAGTTTGCTGTATTCGACTGGTTTTGTTTAGGGATCACCAACCACAACACCAAATACACCAAAATGCCTGGAAAGGCAGCACTCATCACGGAAACAATCACAAAAATTAAGCGCAGTAAATTTGCGTTCCAACCAAAACGTTCAGCAATACCACCCATAACCCCAGCAATCATATTTGAGCGGTTTGAGCGATATAAACCAACATTGGCCATCTAATTCTCCTTGAGAGATCTAAAATTCAAAATAAATACAGGCTGAGGTTTAGGTTTACAGCACATCATCTGTCTATAGAATAAAAATGGTGATGCACTTGGGTTTTTTAAAGGGCGGTGGCAAAGCAATTAGTAAAGTTATGTAACTTTTGGTGTTGCTTAAACCAGCATCCACCTAAAATATCGTAAAGAAGCAATGGGCAGAGTAAGCGCTTGACCACAAAGGATTGAGGAAAAGCATGGCTTACATTGAGCTGTCTATTCGGTGGTTTGAATAGGACTGAATACTCGGTCTGGTCACTCTATATGAGGGATAGTGTGTCGGCTAAATTAAATATTTGCGCAGTTTCTATATGGAGTGCAGTGGCATTGCTTGGATGCGATGATTCACAACTTGAGCAAGCTGCAGTGCAAAAATATACAGAACAGGTAGAAACCAAAAGACTGACTGAGGTGGCAGGGCAGGCAACCGCACCCATGCTAACGGCTGCAACAGAACATCATATTCCCGAAAATCATCTGACTTATGTGGGACGCTATACTATTCAGATTAGCTGTGAAGATAAGTTTGTTATGTGCGAAAGCGGAAAAGTCGATTATATTCTGACCTTATTGCCTGATGGGACAGCGCATCGTATTTTTGTCAATGCGGGGCAAATCAGTTACGACAATAAAAAAAAATACCGCAAAGATTTATGGTTCTATGATGAAGACGCGCATCAAATTGTGGTGGCACGCGCCTCTGGGGTGAACTTTTACTATAATGTTGATCAAGACCATAATTTAATTATGGATAAAAACAAAATTGCGATTGCAACAGAAAATAATCGTGAATACTTTAAAAGCAATCCCTTACCTTCGCAAAACTATCATTTAATCAGAGCAAGTTAATTATTCGCTCATTCAATTCTTAGCCCATTCGTGAAAAACTTTTGGGCTTTTGTTTTTTTACATCAAGTTTTTATTTGGGATGTGTAAAGTATGATTTATCAATGATGGCACATCGTCTACAACTGAATTGAGCAAGGTGTAGTGGATAAAAGTGTTAGTCAAACAGGGCAGAATACGGGAATTCTATAGTAAATTACGAAACTGCACGATCCACAGAACAGTGCTGTGATGACTGGTAATTTAAAGATTTTTTAGAAGGAATGGTGGGTCGTCCGCGATTCGAACGCGGGACCAACGGATTAAAAGTCCGCTGCTCTACCGACTGAGCTAACGACCCAGAGGAGTAAAAATGACGCTGATCATTTTTAAAGTATCAACCTTGAAGAAGATGGTGGGTCGTCCGCGATTCGAACGCGGGACCAACGGATTAAAAGTCCGCTGCTCTACCGACTGAGCTAACGACCCATCTAAGGTTGATCAAGGAAATGGTGGGTCGTCCGCGATTCGAACGCGGGACCAACGGATTAAAAGTCCGCTGCTCTACCGACTGAGCTAACGACCCTGAACCAGCAATCAAGCAGGCTTGATTGTGAAGTGCAAGAAAAACCAGAGGGTTTTAAGCACCACTTCGTTTGATGGAGCGTATTGTAGCAAGATATGAAGCGAGCGCAAGTAAAAAATAAAAAAGTTGCCTATGTTTGATTATAAATGCAACAAATTTGTCGTATCTAATCAAAAAATAGGCAACATAGTGGCTTAGAAGCGATATTGATACTGTTGAATATTGTCGTAAATTTCTTGGGTCAGCTCGCAATAAGCAGATTGGTTTGGCAATAACACCAGAATTTTTTCATCACACTGTTTTAAATCAAAACCTTGAGTTTTCAGGGTGTTCTTCTGATATTTAAATGTACCTGTGGTTTGCATTTGCTTTTGAATGCGTAAAAAAACGGGTACTGCATAAGCGGGCATTGCTTTTTTAAACTCCACCAGCATTTGACGCAAGTCTTGTTCATCTAACTGGCAGCCTTCGTTTAAGGTAATCGCAGCCATACCTGCACGACCATTGGTATGTGGGATTTCAACGCCATACACGACAGCTTCAGCAATTTTTTCATAGTCACTGACAATGTTTTCTACTTCTGTGGTGGATACGTTCTCACCTTTCCAGCGGAAGGTATCACCTAAACGATCAACAAACTGGGCGTGGCGGAAGCCAATGTCGCGGACTAAATCGCCCGTGTTAAAGTAGGCATCGCCTTGTTTAAACACGTTTTGCATCATCACCGCCTTGTTTTTTTCAGGGTCGGTGTAGCCATCAAACGGTGAGCGACGGGTGATTTTTCCAATCAATAAGCCGACTTCGCCTTTTTTGACTTTCATGCATTTGCCTTTGGCATCGCGTACGGGTTCATTTTTTTCTTTATCAAACTGAATGACCGCATAAGGTGTCGGTGAAAAACCAACCGTGTTGTCAAAGTTAAACACATTGCTAAAGCCGACGTTGCCTTCGCTAGACGCATACAGTTCCAGAATTTCCTGAACGCCAAAGCGTGTTTTGAATTTGCTCCAAATATTAGGACGCATGCCATTGCCAATCATTTTGGTCACACGATGCCCACGCTCTAAATCAGAAGCAGGCGCATCCATTAAATAACGGCACAATTCGCCCACATAGCCAATCGCAGAGGCATTGAATTTGTGTACATCTTGCCAGAAGCATGAAGTGGAGTATTTTCTACGGATGGCAAAGGTGGCACTGCCTGCAATTACGCCACACCAGCACACCACAATGCCTGTGGCGTGGTACAGCGGCAGAGTGCAGTACATCACATCATCCTGATTTAAACCCAAGACATGACCATAGGTACCATAAGCCAACGTCCAACGGCTATTGGTGAAAATCACAGCTTTAGGTAAGCCTGTTGTACCTGAGGTATAGATATAAAACAGCCCATCTTTGCCCTGTACTGACTGTGTGGTGGCAGGGTTAAAGCTTGGGAATGATGCAATGCATTGCGCTAAATTTTGAAAACCTTCAGGGGCAGTGCCAGCATCGGTACGGGTATTTTGATCTGCAAACCAATACAGTCGATTTTCTGTAAGCTCAAGTTCTTGGCGAATATCGGCAACGGCTTGACGACATTCTTCCCCCACAATCACGGAAATTGGTTTGACTAAATTGATGCTGTGCGCCAAAACTTTGGCAACTTGTGCGGTATTGACCAAAGCCACGGTAACGCCAATTTTTGCTAAGCCAATGACACTGGCAATTAATTCAGGGCGATTTTCCAACATCACCGCAATGACATCACCTTTACGTGCACCTATGCTTAAATAGTAATGGGCAATTTGGTTGGCCCAAGCATTGAGCTGTAAATAGCTGTACAGCTGATCTTCAAACACTAGTGCACAGCCATGCGGGTTACGATGCACGGCTTTTTCAAATGCTAGACCTAAGCCTGCAGGCGTGTTGGGTGTGCGTAAATAGGCTTGCTTTAACCCTGTGATCAGGTGAGGCACTTTAGTCATAAACTGCGGAATTTTTGCCGCAACATCCGTTAAGCCAATTAAATCGCTTTTTGTCATCTGGTTCATAAGAATCCTGTTTTTGTCATCATCCGTTGCATCTGCACAGCATCACGTCTTGTTGTTTTGTAATCCCTAAGTCCTAGTGCAATCAACCTAATTTTTAGCTTTGACTGATGTTTTTATAAAAGCTGTTAAAAATCAAAAACACCTAAGTTCAAATTAGCTCGCTTAAATTTAAGTCAGCACCGCGTTGGCTCTAAAGTAGCAAAAAAAATCCAGCCATTAAAATGACTGGATTTTTTTATTCCGCTGCAAAAGTGCGAATTACGACTCAGTTGGCGGAGTTACTTTTTTAGGTGGACGACCACGTGGGCGACGCGGACGTGCAGTTTTCTCTTTTTCTGCTTTGTCCTGTTCAGATTCAGCAGTTTCGACTGGGTCATCTACTGCTAATTCCACTTGTACAGGTGCGACCACTTCAACGGCAGTTTCTTCTTGCGCTGCTGCAGTTTCAGTGACAGTTTGTGCAAGGTCGTCTTGCGCGTTCAACTCTGGCTGAGTAGCTTCAGTTGTAACCTCTACTTCAGGGTTTACTTCTGTAGTTGCTTCGACTTCTGTGCTTAGCGCTACAGACGTTTCTGCAGTAGAGTTTGCTTCTACAGATCCTTCTGTAGCTGCCACAACTTCAGTCGTTGGCTCTGCTGCAGGAGTGCTTTCCGCTTCAGCTTTTTCTACTGCCTGTGCTTGCTTGGCTTGTTCCAATGCTTGCTCAGCAGCTTGTTTGGCTAAACGACGACGCTCACGCGGATCGTTGGCAACACGCTTATCTGACACTGGTTTTGGTGGTGTTAGGTCTAACACAGGTGCAGGCTCAGCTTCAGGAGCAGCTTTGGCAACTTCCACATCACGAGTGACAGGTTTTTTCTCTGCCACAGGCGCAGTGCTAACAAGGCTTGCAGCATACTCGTCAGTGAACTTCTGCAAAGCACGATTGAACGTTGGAATTAAACCAAACTGTTCAATCAGAACTGAACAATCTTCGCCATATACGTGGCGAATCAGGCTACCAATGCTGTATTGCGCTAAAGTTGGCACCTGTGAAGGTGTTAACTTTGGTGCAGTTACTTGCTGCGCTTGACCTTCACGTTGCTGACGACGACGCTGACGCGGGTCATTGCTGGCACGTTTTGCAGGCGCAGTCGGTTGTGCTTGAGCTTCCGCAGGTGCAGCTGTTTCTTCTGCAACAACGGCTGCAGCTTCTACCACTGCAACAGCTTGAGTTGGTTCAGTAACCGTTTCAAGCACAGTTGCTTCTACTGCTGTCACTGGTTCAGCCGCTACTGGCGCAGCATTCAATGCCACAATTTCAGTTTGAGCTTGATCGACATTCACTACCAAAGCCGTCGTGTTGAACTCTTGACGCGGTGCATCAATTAAGTCCACTTTTGGCTGATTAGAAGCCACTGCGGTAGGTGCTTGCTCATTCAATACGCTTGGGTCGCGGTGACGATTTGGGCGTTCTGGACGAGGTTGGTTACGACGGTCACGACGTGGTACGGCATTTTGCTGCTGCTCATTGTTGTTTTGAGCTTCTTGCTGCTGCGGTGCTTGGTCATTGTTGTGCTGACGACGAGAGTTGCGTTTGTTTTCACGCGCTTCTTGACGTTGCTCCTGACGCGACATTTGAACCACTTCTTCATGCACTTGATGTTGTTGATTATCGTGCTGAGTTTGCGGCTCACGTTGCTCTTTGTGCTTGTTATTGTTGTTGCTGTGACGCGGCTTTTTGTTGTTGTGACGCGGAGCAGGTTTGTCTTCACGTTCAGCAGATTTATCTGCAGAGTCACGTTCAGTTTTTTGTGCCACTGTTGATGGTGCAAGGTACACATTTTGACTGCTTGCAGCAGGGGCCACAGAAGCAGTTGTAATTTGACCAAACTGACCACGGCTCACGGCACCGCTATTCACCATTTGCTCAATGGCTGCTGCAGCATTGTTGGCACTACGTGCTTGATCAATAGTGCTGGCTTGCTTTTGAACAAACAGGTTTTCTAACCATGCACATGGGCTTGCAGCTGTTGTGGCTGCCGCAGGTGCAAGCTGCTGTTGTGCAGATGCTTTATTTTGCTGTGCTGCTTGTGGTTTTCTTGCAGAGGTTTTTTCTGCCGCAGGTGCAGCAGCGTGGCTGTGCGCTTGATCGGCTTCTTCTAAATGCCATTCAGAAGATTCATAACCCAATTCTTTTTCACTTGAACGGGTTGCTTCAGTACGCTCATAGCTCGTTGGCGCAAAACCTTCAGGGTTATACGAAATTTCGTAATGCGGCGTTTCTAAGTGTGGGTGCGGTAAAACTGTCACACGTACATTTGAGGTTTGCTCAAGGTAAACCAAGCTATGACGTTTTTCATTCAGTAAGAAGGCTGCAATTTCTACAGGCACTTCAACCTGAACTTCGCCATGACGTTCACGTAGTGCAATTTCTTCCACTTTACGCATAATCGAAAGAGATAGAGAGCGTAAGTCACGCACCATACCTGTACCGTGACAGCGTGGGCAAACGTAACCAGTCGCTTCTTCAAGCGATGGACGTAAACGCTGACGGCTCATTTCCATTAAACCAAAACGTGATAATTGACCAAACTGGATACGTGCGCGGTCACTTTGAGTGGCTTCACGGAGTTTGGCTTCAACCATGCGTTGGTTACGGTCTTTGGTCATGTCGATGAAATCGATAACAACCAAACCACCAATATCACGTAAACGCAATTGGCGTGCAATTTCTTCAGCAGCTTCAAGGTTGGTATTTAACGCTGTATCTTCAACGTCTTGACCACGGGTCGATTTTGCTGAGTTGATGTCAATTGAAACCAATGCTTCAGTTTGGTCAATGACAATTGAACCGCCTGAAGGCAGTTTTACTTCACGCTCATACGCAGTTTGAATTTGGCTTTCAATACCAAAATGTGCAAACAGTGGTTCATTTAAAGTGTAAGTTTTTAGCTTGTCTAACTGACGTGGCATAACCGCTTTCACAAAGTTATAAGCTTCGTTATAGGCTTGTTCTGAGTCAATTAAAATTTCTGCAACATCATCACGCAAATAGTCACGAATGGCACGTGTGACGACACCTGCTTCTTGGTGTACTAGCATTGGTGATGGGCCTGAACTTGCAGTGCTTTGAATTTGTGCCCAAAGGTCCATTAAGTGTTGAAGGTCAAGCTGCAATTCTTCTTGAGAACGACCAATACCCGCAGTACGCACAATCACGCTCATGCCACGAGGAATGTTCAGTGAAGCTAACATCTCTTTCAGTTCTTCACGGACTGAACCCGAAATTTGACGACTGATACCGCCACCTTTCGGGTTGTTTGGCATAAGTACTAAATAACGACCTGCCAAAGAAATGAAGGTGGATAGCGCAGCACCTTTGTTGCCACGTTCTTCTTTTTCTACCTGAACCAAAAGCTCAGTACCTTCAGTAATCAGTTCGCGGATATTTGAAGTTTGGCGAGGATCGGCTTTGTAGTAAGAGTTTGCGATTTCACGCATAGACAGGAAGCCTTGGCGACCTGCACCGTATTCAACAAATACGGCTTCTAAAGAAGGTTCTACACGGGTCACATGACCTTTGTAGATATTCGATTTTTTTTGTTCACGGGTACGATTTTCTAAATCAAAATCGTAAAGACGCTGACCAGTGACAAGTGCAACGCGAATTTCTTCGGCATGTGTTGCATTAATCAACATACGTTTCATGGGTGTAACACCTAATAGTGATACACAGCAAAAAATCGCTAGACACGTAGCGAACATCAAGCATCACGGATCAACTGCTCAGATCTCAAAAAACCTATTGTGGTCTGAGCTTTTTTTACCGGCCTTATTTAGGTTGGCTGCGGTGTATGATTCACGTATTGATGATGGCAATACGGCTTTAACCTTTAAACGGATAAAGTCACCTGATCGCTTCACTGGCGGACGAGCGGTGTATTGGATGTGTGTAACTTTCACTGTCACATTGCTCGAAGATCAGCTCTTCTTTACATAGATAGAGTGTCTTGATACGGAATTATCGTCGTATCTTTACAAATTGTGCAGATCCAATACATCAAACGCTTTAGCCTGAATGCGACTTCAGGGTGCGACTAATCTGATGTGTATCAGTTTACGTTTAAAAACCAACAAAGTTGGCGACATATTTTTTCAGACAAACTGATTTATGTACCTGAGGTACAATTAAACGCAACAGTTTGCTTTTTTGCCGATATAATAAGCCTTCGGCGTCGGCATAATTCTTTTGGGACCTGCTCGTATATGGTGAGGTATTCAGTTGAGTGTTGTTTCAGAAAATTCTGAATAGATTCAACCTTAACCCACTAACGATGGTTTCCGTGCGCTGACTATATCAAACCTTGCATCATCTGCCTATGGGCTAAGCTTATGTTTCTTGTGTAAAGCATAGCCTAAATGATCAGTTTTTAATCAATTTTAGTATTTTATTAGGTCACTTAACTGTATGAATTCTACCCAACAATGGCAAAGTGTCACTTGGTTTGAAGTGGATGAGCATCAAGCGGGTCAACGCATCGATAATTTTTTGTTTAGTCGTTTAAAAGGGGTGCCTAAAAGTCGCATCTATCGTTTGATTCGCGAAGGGCAGGTACGGGTCAATAAAAAGCGTATTAAAGCAGAAACCAAACTCAATATTGGCGATCAAATTCGTGTAGCGCCTATTCGTTATGAGCAAAAAGACGACATTGCTGCGCCTATTTCAGATAAGGTTGCACAAAGCTTATTAAGCCGTGTGATTTATGAAGATGAAGGCTTAATGGTGGTGAATAAGCCTTCGGGCATTGCGGTGCATGGCGGTAGTGGTGTCGCTTATGGTTTGATTGAGGGTTTACGTGCTGCCACAGGTAAAAAATATTTGGAGCTGATTCACCGTATTGACCGTGATACTTCAGGTTTGGTGATGATTTCCAAAAAACGCAGTACCTTAAAAACCCTGCAAGATTTATTGCGCGAACATAAAATTCAAAAAACTTATGCGGCCATTGTCAAAGGGCAGGTGAGTTTAGATCAGCAATTGATTGATGCGCCGTTGCATCGTTATGAATTGGCGAATGGCGAACGTCGTGTACGTGTATCTAAAGAAGGTAAAGAGTCTAAAACCCAGTGGAATGTGGCTGAGCGTTTTATGCATGCAAGCTTGGTATATGCTTCGCCGTTGTCAGGACGTACCCATCAAATTCGTGTGCATGGTTTAAGTATTGGGCATCCTTTGGTGGGTGATGATAAATACGGACATCAAACTGAATATCGGGGTCCTGCACCACGTCGTTTGTGCTTACATGCCATGCGTTTGGAAATTCCAGGCTATCCTGTGATTGAAGCGCCTTTACCTGAAGATATGCAGAGTTTGGTGGCGCAGTTGAGAGCGCAAAAGGCGGATAAGCCGACGGCGCCACCTGAGTTTTAATTTTTGTAACTCTCTGTTGTGCGATAGCAGCTTGCTTCTTTTTAAAGATGAGGAACATTGTTTCTCAAGACGGAGATTGGGCTTTCAGGGGTAATTCACAGCCACATTTTATAGTTTTTAATTTAAATTCTTGTTGTATAGGCTATGCCTTACTTTTCAAAGATGAAAAGTAACAAAAAACTTTTGTTTCGCTGATGGAACATCCCTGTGCCACAGCGAAACGGCGACATCCATGTCGCCCTTCGCGTATCGAATATTTGTTGTGATATATGTGCTGATTCTTGGTCGTTTATCCTTTTGAGTTAAGGTAAAGCGAGGGAATTTAAAAGCCGAATCAAATCTAGGAATCTAATATGAACAAACCTGTAGAACTCATCATTTTTGATTGGGATGGCACCTTATTTAATTCCGTCGGTCAAATTGTGGCGAGTTTGCAGTTCGCAGCACAACAATTTCAGCAACCACTGACCGATGCTGCTGCTAAAAGTATTATTGGTTTGGGCTTGCCAGAAGTGGCGCAGCGCCTGTTTCCGCAGGTGCCTGAACTGCATCAGGATATTTTGCAGTGCTATTCAGAACACTATGTGGAACACTCAAAAACCGATGCTTGGTTTGAGGGTGTGGCAGATATGCTCGATGAGTTGTCAGGTTTGGGACTGAAATTGGCCGTGGCGACAGGTAAAAGCCGTAAAGGTTTAGACCGTGTACTGGCTCAAACCAAAAGTCAGGATTTATTTGTGGCAACACGCGCTGCTAGTGAAACCAAATCTAAACCAGACCCTTTAATGCTGCAGGAAATTTTAAGCAGTACTCAGGTGCAGGTCGAGCAAGCGATTATGGTGGGTGATACTTCTTACGATTTGGAAATGGCACAAAACATTGCCATGCCGCGTGTAGGCGTGAGTTATGGCGTGCATAGTGTAGAGGTGTTGCAGCGTTATCAGCCTTTAACCATTGCAGATGATGTGCCGAGTTTGCATGATTTTTTAGTGCAGCAATATCGTTTACGTCAGGCGAGTTAAACCCAGTAAAACAATTTAGATGAATTTGAAATTAGAGTAACTTGAAAAATTTCAGGTTGCTCTTTTTTTATGTACTTTTGGGAGCGTCATAAAAAGGCTTAGCTTTTAGTCTAAAGTTAGGATTAAGACATTTTAAGATTGCTGCGAATTGCCGAGTCAATGACTCGGAAAATAATGTCATAGCCTACAGACAACTGTTTTGCTTGCTTTTTATAAAAATAGATTAATAGCTAATAGCTATTGAAAAAAAGAAAATAAGTATTGGCATAAACCCGCCATTTTTCCGATTCTTAATCAGTTTACATACCTCTGAGCTGGATAGCTTGTCCTGAGAATGGACAAGATCGGGGTCATCATCCCTATTTTCTATTATTACCTTTCCAACATCTCGGGGTATATGCCCAATTTTTGCAGTTTAAGGAAACATTGATGTCGAATTCTGCTGTTGTTGAATCAGTTGCGCAAGCATTACGTACTGCCGAACTCTCTCAAACTGCGATTGCGCCAATCCGCCCAGAACTTGGTGGTGAAAGTGCTGACGTAGATATTGCCTATGCCGTTCAAGAAGTGAATACCGAACGTGCCTTAAAAGAAGGTCGTCGTTTGGTGGGGCGTAAAATTGGTTTGACCTCTAAAGTGGTTCAAGCACAACTGGGTGTAGATCAGCCTGACTTTGGCATGTTGTTTGCCGATATGGCTTATGGTGATGGTGAAGCGATTCCTGCAGGTTTGCTGATTCAGCCAAAAGTAGAAGCAGAAATTGCATTGGTGATTAACCAAGATCTAACCAAAGAAAAACACACGTATGCGGATATTATCAGCGCGACTGAATATGCCTTGCCTGCCATTGAAGTGGTCGATAGCCGTATTGAAAACTGGAAAATTAGTTTGATTGATACCGTGGCCGATAACGCATCTTCTGCTGCATTCGTTCTAGGTTCAAAACCAGTCAAGCTAGAAAATCTGGATTTGGTGAACTGCAAAATGGTGATGACCCGTGGTGAAGAAGTAGTTTCTCAAGGCGTGGGTAAAGCTTGTTTAGCAAATCCATTAAACGCTGCCGTGTGGTTAGCCGATGAAATGGTGCGCCGTGGTCGTCCATTGTTAAAAGGCGACATCATCTTAACTGGTGCTTTAGGTCCTATGGTTGTTGCACAGCCAGGTGAAGAATTTAAAGTCGAAATTGAAGGCTTTGGTTCAGTGACAGCTGCGTTTGCTGCGGAATAAATCGAGATTCTAAGAGAGTACATGCATGAAAAAGATTAAATGTGCAATGATCGGTCCAGGTAATATTGGTACAGATTTGCTTTATAAATTACAACGCAGTGAATGGTTAGAGCCTGTGTGGATGGTGGGAATTGACCCAACCTCTGAAGGTCTAGCTCGTGCGGCAAAAATGGGTTTAAAAACCACAAGTGACGGTGTAGATGGTCTTCTTCCTCACGTACTTGAAGATGACATTAAAATTGCTTTTGATGCAACTTCTGCTTATGTGCATGCAGAAAATAGCCGCAAACTGAATGAGCTTGGCGTGTTGATGATTGACTTAACGCCTGCAGCAATTGGCCCATTCTGCGTACCACCAGTGAACCTTGAAGCGTTGCTACAAGCGGGCGAAGTGCCAAACGTCAACATGGTGACTTGTGGTGGTCAGGCAACAATTCCTATGGTGGCTGCAGTTTCTCGTGTTCAACCTGTGGAATACGGTGAAATTATTGCAACGGTATCGACTAAATCTGTGGGGCCGGGTACACGTAAAAACATTGATGAATTTACCCGTACAACTGCAGGCGCGATTGAAGAAGTTGGCGGTGCAAAACAAGGTAAAGCCATCATCATCATTAACCCAGCTGAGCCACCTTTAATGATGCGTGATACCGTTCACTGCTTGGTGGAAGGTGAGCCAGATCAGGCAGCAATTACAGAATCTGTGCATGCCATGATTAAAGAAGTGCAAAAATATGTACCAGGTTACAAACTTGTAAACGGCCCTGTTTTTGATGGCAACCGTGTTTCAATTTTCTTGGAAGTTGAAGGTTTGGGTGATTACTTGCCTAAATACGCAGGTAACCTAGACATTATGACTGCAGCGGCTGCACGTACTGCAGAAATGTTTGCAGAACACGTTTTCAAAACTGCTGAAGCTTAAGGAATACCAAAATGTCTAAGATTATTATTAATGATATGACTTTACGTGATGGTATGCACCCAATGCGCCATCAAACCACACCAGAGCAAATGGTTGCAATTGCCACTGCGTTGGATGATGCAGGTGTTCCTTTAATTGAAGTCACACACGGTGATGGCTTAGGTGGTAACTCTGTGAACTATGGTTTTGCAGCAGCTACTGATGAAGAATATCTGAAAGCAGTGATTCCAAACCTGAAACAGGCAAAAGTTTCTGCACTATTACTGCCAGGTATTGGAACAGTTGATCATTTGAGAATGGCGCATGATGTAGGCGTGGCAACCATTCGTGTGGCGACACATTCGACTGAAGCAGACGTTTCTGAACAGCACATTACTGCAGCACGTAAACTGGGTATGGACACTGTGGGCTTCTTGATGATGGCGCACATGGCTTCTCCAGAAAAATTGCTCGAAGAAGCACAAAAAATGGTGTCTTACGGTGCAAACTGTATCTATGTAACGGATTCTGCGGGCTATATGTTGCCTCAAGATGTGACTGATCGCGTAGGTATTTTACGTGCCAACCTTGGCTCAGACATCGAAATTGGTTTCCATGGTCACCATAACTTGGGCATGGGCGTTGCGAACTCTGTATCGGCTGTGACCGCAGGTGCAACCCGTGTTGACTTGGCTTCTGCTGGTTTAGGTGCAGGCGCAGGTAATACACCACTTGAATTGTTTGTAGCGGTTGCAAACCGTATGCAAATGGAAACAGGTGTAGACTTGTTTAAAGTACAAGATATTGCTGAAGACTTGATCATTCCAATGATGACGCATCCAATTCGTGCAGACCGTGATGCAGCAACTTTAGGTTATGCAGGTGTTTACTCATCGTTCCTATTGTTCGCAAAACGTGCCGAAGCAAAATATGGTGTATCTGCGCGTGAAATTCTACTTGAGCTTGGTCGTCGCGGTACGGTGGGCGGTCAGGAAGATATGATTGAAGACTTGGCATTGACCATGTCTAAAGCACGTGAAATGCAAGCTTAATTTTTTAATATAAAACAGGCTTGAATTAAGCACTCCAAATGCGTTTGGGGTGCTTTTTTTATGCTGTGAAAGATGTAAAACGTGCTGAATTTTGTGCTAATTAAAATGTTTTTCTTATAAGTTAGGTTTATAGAAAATAACGCTAACACATGGGCTTAAAGTTAAAAAAGATTAATCCTTCACATGATGCAAAAAATAACAATGTTTTTCGCCTAAATTAAGCAGTGAATTCAAATAAAAATTCATTTAGTGAGGATTTTGAGCTTAATTTTTTATCGTTAAAAAGAATTAAAAAACTTGGAAAAAAGCTGCTCGATACAGAAAGTGCTGAATTTGTAGAAAAGCTTAATACTGTGGTCGGATTTTTTTCATGACAAGAGTTTTGCATGATGCCCAGATTCGCTTATTGGATGAATAGGAAAAACGCATGCATCGTCACAATTTATGGATAGCACTTTTTGCTGCGACAGCAACTTTAGGGACAACTGCAACTCAGGCAGATTTTATTGACGACAGCAATGTTCAACTTAAATTTAAGAATTTTTATTTAGATCGTCAAATTAAAGACAACCCTGCGGGGAACTTTGGTTCATGGTCACAAGCAGTCACCTTGGATGCTAAATCGGGTTATCACGATTTAGGCGTAATTCAGGTGGGTGCTGATCTTCTGGTTCAACACGCAGTAAAACTCAATGGTCGTGATAAAAATGCAGACTGGGTTTTGCCGCATGATGGTAAAGAGTCAAAAGATCATTTTGGTAAGGTCGGTGCAACTCTAAAAGTTAAATTTTCTGAAACTGAATTAAAAGTAGGTGACTTATTACCAATGTCACCTGTGGTGTTTTTTGACCCATCGCGTCAATTGTTAACGACTTATAGCGGTGCATGGTTAGAATCAAAGGATTTAAAAGATACTAAATTAACTTTGGCTTATTTAGACGGTATTAATGCACGTTATGATAACCAATACCAAGATTTTACGTTGTTCCCTCAAAATAATTTTTCTGCTGCTGAAGCGAATAAATTAAGCACAGACGATGGCATGTATCTTGTGGGAGTAGATCATCAATTTACCCCTAAAGTAGGTGGAAGTTATTGGTATGCGGATGTAACCAACATCTATCAACAACATTATGTCGCTGCAAACTATAAAACGACTTTGGCTGAAAAAACTAAGCTGGATACCCATGTACGCTATTTTGACAACAGCGAATCGGGTGACAAGCTGTATGGCAATATTGACAGCCAGGCCGTGTCTGCGGGTGCAAAAATCAACAATGGGATGCACACTGTACAGTTAGGTTATCAACAAATGTTTGGTGAGCACGGTACAAAAGCCCCAATGTTCCCGACCTTGGGCGGGTGGGTGCCGCAGCCTTACTTAGACAACTGGTCTGTGGCGAGCTTCATTCGTAAAGATGAGCGTTCTTGGAGTTTGGGTTATACCTATAATTTTGCTGATGTGGGTGTTCCTGGTTTAACAGCGACAGTACGTCATTTCCGCGGTGACAATATCGATCTGGGCGCAGGCAAGCCAGAAGGTAAAGAAAACGAAAATAACGTCATTGTGAACTATGTTGTGCCAGAAGGTAAGCTTAAAGGTTTAGGCTTTAATTATATGTTCATCGATACCAACTTTAACTTTGCGAATGACTTAGAAGAACACCGTATCGCCACGACTTACACTTATAAATTCTAAAGCTAGATAAAAATTAGAGCGGCTTTTTATAGTCGCTCTTTTTTTAATATTTACTGAATAAATACCTTATATAAATTAAGACTTTTATTTTATTAAATTTATAAAATTCAAAGAGTTGTTTAATCGTTTTTTTGTAGGTTGTGATCGTAAATTTGTATCAGTTGATGCCGTGTGAACAGGTAATATAAGCCTGTAAAAGTAATGTTGAATGAGTCCACTTGACGTCAAATTCTATACCTAGAGCCAAACGCAAGCTAAAGACTGTACGAGGAGTATATATGAGCACTGTTCAAATCCCTGACTATACAACAGATCCATTCTTTGGCTTAGAAGATAAATGGATTGAAACAGCAGAAGGCGAATTAACGCATTATCATGAAGTGGGTGAAGGTACACCTATTCTATTTTTACACGGTTCAGGTACAGGCGTATCGGCTGCTGCAAACTGGTGGTTAAACTTGCCACAAATTGGTGAGCAAGCACGTTGTATCGCCATTGATACCATCGGCTATGGTCAAACTGTGGTTGCACCGGGCACACAATATGGCATCCGTGCATGGGTAGATCATGCTGTACGTACTTTAGATGCATTGGGCATTGAGAAAACTTGGTTGGTGGGTAACTCGTTGGGTGGCTGGTTGGCATTCCAGTTGGCATTGGATTACC
This sequence comes from Acinetobacter sp. YH12131, assembly GCF_013418635.1. Classification (NCBI taxonomy): domain Bacteria; kingdom Pseudomonadati; phylum Pseudomonadota; class Gammaproteobacteria; order Moraxellales; family Moraxellaceae; genus Acinetobacter; species Acinetobacter sp. YH12131. The sequence goes on along the minus strand of NZ_VPBQ01000003.1, from coordinate 81,473 downwards.
CAGAGCGTGTTCTTGGTATTATCTCAATGGGTACAGGCGGTGCAAAACAGACTGCAGCCCTCAAAGCGCATGCAAATCCTGTATTGACTGAAGAAGGCATTAAAAAGACGCTTTCAATGTTCGTGGTAAATAAAGACTTGATTACAGATGAGTTGGTCAAAGTCCGTTTTGCTTCTGCAAAAAATGACTATGCTTCAGACCGTTTAATGGATGTTGTGGGCGCGCGTGACCGTGACCGTTTCGAGTTCCCACTCGACTTTGACAAAATGAAAGACATCAGTGTGCCTGTATTGCTGATTCACGGTACACAAGATGTGGTGATTCCAGTATCGCGTACATGGGATATTTTAAATATTGTGCCACATGCCGATGCACACATTTTCAGCCAATGTGGTCACTGGTCACAGGTTGAAAAAGCGGAAGAATTTAACACTGTGATTAAAAACTACTTAACTGCACGTGGCGTAAATTAAGCGCAGTGAGGTAAAAAAGGATGGCAATTTGCCATCCTTTTTTATGGATGTTTTATGTACCCAATTTAGTGCTGAATAAAGCTCGCGACCAAGTTAATGCAAATTGCCAAAATAGTGGTATTAAAGCTATAAGCCAAAATAATATGTAGCGTGTTCAGTACCCGCATGGGTTGTGAGCTAATCGAGACATCGGCGGTTTGTGCAGATGTACCAATCACATAGCTGAAATATAAAAAGTCAGGATAGGTTGGATGCGACGTCTTGGGAAAATCCAAACCACCTTCTTGCTGCTGTTGCAGTGCCAAATAATAGTCATGCGCATAGTGAATCGCAAAAATGGTGTGCATAAAAAACCAAGCACATAAAATAGTGGTAATGGATAAAATAAAATGTCCCATGCGCACAAACTCACTTTGTGCAAATAAATTCACCTCGACAATGATCGCAATAAAGCACATCACTAAGGTTAGAAATACCAAGAATAAAATCAGCCATTTGCTGGCATCTTGTTGTTGGGCACGTTGTAAAATATGTGCATGATCGCTGTGCCACAAACTGCGCATGGTTAAAACCAAATAGCAGGAAATCGCGATATTCCAGCTAATCAATAAACAGCTTGACCATGACCATGCAGTGAGGGTCTGAAAAATAGCATACAGCACAATGGTAATCACAAAACTGATAAAAAAATAAGGACGATATTGAATCCCTGTTTTCATTCTGCTGAAGGGTGTTTTTATCATTCTTGATCCTTTCTGGATGTGCAATCTAAAGGTGTTACTGCCTGTTATCATCGGCTTAATTTTAGAAAATAGCGATGGGGTGCCTATTTTAACTTATTAGACTTAAGTTGTAATTTGCAGGAAATGTGGTAGCGAAGCGAGGAAAAAGCAGACTGCAAAAATGCGAATGTTTGAGTGTAAGAATGAGCAGTAGTTCAGAAAAAGATTAAAAAAATAAGTTTAGACTTAAGTCTAAAGCTTTGTTTTAGCATTTAGGATGCACAAAAAAAGTGCTTACTACATCAAGCAGCAAGCACTTTTGAAAGGTTGAAAAACGCGAGTGGTTTTAGAATTATTGTTCGCGGTTGATGTCCAAATAGAACACACGTGTGAGCAGTTCCATAAATTTCTGTACCGCAGCGGAATGGCTGTTTTTGCCGTAGCTGACGTACAAATCTAAATGCGGAAGTTCTACATCAAGTGGGCGGATGACGGTATTTTCCATGGTTAGCGGAGCAACATAGCCCGGTAAAATGGTGCAACCCAAGCCCATACCAATCGAGTTGATATTAAATAAAATGTTGTCAGCTTTTTGCACAATGTTTAGTTCAATGTTGTGCTGTTTGGTAAAATCGACAATCAGGTGATGCAGATTATACGAAGCTTCTGCCGAAGGAATAATAAAATCAATACCATTCAATGCTTTGACAGGAATGCGTTCGTATTTTGCTAACGGATGATCTTTGGGCAAAATAAAAATTAACGGTTCACGCAGTACAAACTGGCTCTCAATTTCATCACTGTTGATATTGTGGCGGGTAAAGGTGATATCGAGTTCACCTTTTTTAATCATTTTCATTTGCTCAGTGTTGTTCAAACTTAGCAATTCAATTTTTAATTCTGGGTTTTGTACTCGTAAATTAGGCAGTACAAAAGGGAAAATTTTCATTTCTGCCACAGGAACAAAGCCAATACGCAGCATTTTCTGTTTGGCTTGTGACACCTGACGTGCCATGGCAACCGCTTTGTCGGCTTGCGCCAAAGTCAGACGCGCCTGTTCTAAAAATACAGCACCTTCTTCGGTTAGCTCGACTTTACGTTTGGTACGGTTGAGTAGCTTAACGCCGACATCTTCTTCTAAATCTTTAATTTGCTGACTCAGCGAAGGTTGAGCCGTATAAAGTTTAAGTGCGGCTTTACTGAAGTTGAGTTCTTCAGCAACGGTAATGAAGTAGCGAAGGTGACGTAATTCCATACAACCATTCCAAAGATTAATTCAAAATATGTCTAATTATAGATTAATAAAAGAATGATCTATAAACAACTATTCGGTGAGAATTATTGTGTCATTCGCGAAGTAAATAGGGTTTCATCATTATGCAACGATTTAAATGCAAAATATAATGTTGGATTAATCTATAAAAACTATTAATTGAAACAAAAAAAATATTTCACTAAACGTCCCTAAAAAACCATTATCCATCAAAAGTTGAGTCTATTTACTTTGTGCCGTTGTTGGTCACAGGAGAGCTTTTCATGAGTGGAAAAATTGATGTGCGCGAAATCGACGCTTTGGTCGATGCACAAAATGGACGTATCACTCCATCTATTTATACAGATCCAGATATCTACGAATTAGAACTTGAACGTGTGTTCGGCCGTACGTGGTTGTTCCTGTGTCATGAAAGCCAAATTCCTAAAGCTGGCGACTTCTTCAACACCTACATGGGTGAAGATCCAATTATTGTGGCACGTCAAAAAGACGGTTCAATCAAAGCATTTTTAAACCAGTGCCGTCACCGTTCTATGCGTGTGAGCTTTGCAGACTGTGGTAATACCCGTGCATTTACTTGCCCATATCATGGTTGGTCTTACGGTATTGATGGTTCACTCAAAGATATTCCTTTAGAAGAACGTGCGTATCCACAAGGTGCTTGTAAAGAGCAATGGGGCTTGGTGGAAGTGAACCGTGTGAAGTCTTACAAAGGCTTGATCTTTGGTTGCTGGGATGAAACTACTCCAGATCTAGAAGAATACATGGGCGACATCGCTTGGTACTTAGATGGCGTGATTGACCGTCGTCCGGGTGGTACTGAAATTATTGGTGGTGTACACAAGTGGGAAATTGACTGTAACTGGAAATTTGCTGCAGAACAGTTTGCTTCTGACCAATATCACGCTTTGTTCTCACACGCCTCTGCGATTCAGGTACTTGGTGCAAAACCAGATGATGACAGCAGCAAACAATTAGGTGCAGCGCAAACAGCTCGTCCTGTTTGGGAAACTGCCAAAGATGCGATTCAGTATGGTTCACGTGGTCATGGTTCAGGTTTCTTCTTTACAGAAAAACCAGATGCAAACGTTTGGGTTGATGGTGAAGTTGCCAACTACTTCCGTGAAACGTATGACGAAGTTAAAGAGCGTTTAGGCGAAGTACGTGCCTTACGTCTTGCAGGTCACAACACCATGTTCCCAACACTGTCTTGGTTGAACGGTACTGCAACACTGCGCGTATGGCATCCACGTGGTCCAAATAAAACTGAAGTATGGGCATTCTGTATTGCCGATGCTGAAGCACCTCAAGACGTGAAAGAAGCATTTGAGCGCTCTGCAACACGTGCCTTCGGTCCTGCAGGTTTCTTAGAGCAAGATGACTCTGAGAACTGGATTGAAATTCAAAAAGTATTGCGCGGCTATAAAGCACGTCAAAACAAGCTCATTGTAGAAATGGGTAAAGGTAACGAAAAAGTACGTGAAGATGGTATTCCAGGAATCACCAACTACATTTTCTCTGAAACTGCAGCACGTGGTATGTACCGCCGTTGGGCAGACTTGCTGATCCATGAAAAATGGGAAGACGTTGAAAAAGCAGCTGACGAATACGAGAAGGAGCTAATGAAATGAGTCAAATCAGTTTAGAACTTCAACATGAAGTGAGCCAATTCTTGTATCGCGAAGCAAAATTGCTGGACGACTGGAAATTCCGTGAGTGGTTAGACCTCATGGCAGAAGACATTTCTTATACCTTGCGTACCACACCAAATGCGCAAACCCGTGACCGTCGTCGTTCAGTTGAACCACCTACAACTTGGGTGTTCAACGACAACAAACACTTGCTTGAGCGCCGTGTTGCACGTCTGGAAACAGGTATGGCATGGGCTGAAGAACCTCCGTCACGTACCACGCATATGGTCAGCAACGTGATTGTTGAAGCGACAGAGGTCGAAGGTGAATACGACGTACACGTAACTTACTTGTTGTACCGTACTCAAAAAGAGAAAGACGTGACTATTTACTGTGGTAAGCGCCATGACAAAATCCGTCGTGTTGAAGGTGGCTTAGGCTTCCAGATCTTCAACCGTAAGATTGTACTTGACCAAGTAACCTATAACTCACACAACCTGAGTGTATTCTTCTAATGAATAAAATCTTTGTTTGCCAAGTTGACGAATTAGACGAAGGCGAAGCGTTAAAAGTGGATTGCGGTGTGAACGGTATTGAAGCACTGGCAGTATTCAACAACGGTGGTGAGTTCTTTGCCATGAATGACCGTTGTTCACACGGCAATGCCTCAATGTCTGAAGGTTATCTTGAAGATGATGGCACAGTTGAATGCCCACTGCATTCTGCACGTTTCTGTTTAAAGACTGGTCAAGCATTATGCTTGCCAGCCACCGACCCGATTCAAACTTTCCCTGTGGTGGTTGAAGACGGCGCGTTATATGTAGAAATGGCAGGAGAGTAAGCATGGGTTGGCTAAAAGGCGAAGTGGCACTGATTACAGGTGGCGGTTCTGGTTTAGGTTGGGCTTTGGTCGAGCGCTTTCTTGAAGAAGGTGCGCATGTGGGCGTGTTACAGCGCTCACAATCTAAAGTCGATGCCTTAAAAGAACGTTTTGGTGATCAAATCGTGGCAGTCGCTGGTGATGTTGCCAACTATGCAGACAATGTCCGTGCTGTGCAGGCCACTGTGGAGCGTTTTGGAAAGCTGGATTGCTTTATTGGCAATGCAGGGATTTGGGATCACTACGCAGATATCGTCAATACTTCTGGTGAGCAGCTTGAAAAAGCCTTTGATGAAATCATGGGCATCAATACCAAGGCGTTAATCTTGGGGGCAAAAGCAGCACTGGATGAGTTGGTGAAATCTGAAGGTTCTATCATCTTAACCTTATCCAATTCTGCGCTGTATTCTTCAGGCGGTGGTCCTGTTTACACTGCATCTAAACATGCAGGTGTTGGCATCATGAAAGAGTTGGCTTATGAATTGGCACCTAAAGTACGTGTCAATGCTGTTGCGCCTTCAGCGATGAATGTCAATATTAAGGGCGCAGCATCTTTAGGTCAGGAAAACCTAGGCTTACTCGATGCACGTGATCCTGAAAAAATTGCACGCGGTATGCCGCTGAATTTCTTGCCTGAGCCAGAAGACATGACTGGTTCGTATGTGCTCTTGGCATCGCGTCAAAATAACCGTGCGCTGACTGGCGTTCTGATCAATGCAGAATGTGGTTTGGGTATTCGTGGTTTGCGTCAACCACGTGCAGGTTTTTTTGACGAATAAAATTGAGTCTAAATTCAATAGACGAATCGGCAGCCTTTCTCTGGGCTGCCTTCCTTATTTAGGAGTCTTTCATGGCCGTTAAACTCATTTGTGCATCGCACAGTCCTTTAATGGAATTTGCAACACCGCAAGATCAATCTAAAGAACAAAAAGTTCGTGCTGCCTTTGAGCAACTTTCTGCCGAAGTCAAAGCATACGATCCAACCCTGATCATTACCTTTGGTCCAGACCATTTCAACGGTTTCTTTTACGATTTGATGCCAAGTTTCTGTGTCGGTATTCGTGCTACGGCTGCGGGTGACTGGGACTACGGCAAAGACAATGACCGTATTGATGTACCTGAAGACAAAGCGTTGGCGATGGTGCGTCGTGTATTGGATGAAGGCGTAGATGTGGCGTACTCGTATCGTATGCAGGCCGATCATGGGGTGACTCAACCTTTACACTTTTTGTGTGAAGGGCAGCTAGATCGTTATCCAACCATTCCCGTGTTTATTAATGGCGCTGCAGCGCCGATGCCAACCACCAAGCGTACCATTGCTTTGGGGCGTGCTGTGGGTCAATTTATCAAGTCGTTGAATCTTGAAAATGAACGTGTTCTTGTTTTAGGTACAGGTGGTTTGTCGCACGATCCACCAACACCGCAAATGGGTTCAGTACCGCCTGAAGTTGAAGAATTTTTAATTGCAGGTCGTAATCCGAGTCCTGAAGCACGTCATGCACGTCAGGCTAAAGTGATTGCAGTCGGTCAAAAACTTGCAGCAGGTGATACCTCTGTGGCTGTGCCGCTCAGCCCTGAGTGGGATATTGCCTTGCTTGAAAAATTCAAACAGGCAGACTTTGTGGCTATGGAAGCCATGACCGAAGCTGAAATTCGTCGAGATGGTGGTCGTGGTGGTCAGGAAGTCCGTTCGTGGATGGCTGCTTTTGCTGCGTTAGATGAACTGGGTGCGTATGAAATGACCACGCATTGCTATGAAGATATTAGTGAGTGGATTGCGGGCTTTGGCATCGTATCTGCCGAGTTAAAAGGTTAAGCCCATGAGTGTAGAAACAATTGTGATTGTGGGTGCAGGTCAGGCAGGGGCGAGCGCCATTCTTGAGCTGCGCGGCAATCAATATGCAGGCAACATCATCTTAATTGGCGATGAAATACATTTGCCTTATGAGCGTCCACCGTTGTCTAAAGATGTGATTTTGCGTCCTGAAGAAACCAAAATCGAGATTCTGTCGGAAGAAAAATTGGCAGAACTAGGTGTGACCACTATTCGTGGCAATGGCGTGAGCAAAATCAATGCCGAAGCACATACGGTTGAATTGCAAAATGGTGAGGTTATTGCCTACGACAAGTTGTTACTTGCCACAGGCGGTGCTGCACGTCGCTTGCCAAATTTTGATGCCTTAGGTAAACACGTTTACACGTTGCGTAATCTTGAAGACTCGCAAGCCTTAGTCCCTGTATTGCAAGCGGGTCGTCGCATCATCTTAATTGGTGGTGGTGTGATTGGTTTAGAGTTGGCATCTTCAGCACGTTTTAAAGACTGTCAGGTAACTGTCATTGAAATGGGACCAATGGTGATGGGACGTTCATCACCACTCATCTTGAGTGAGTTTTTACTGCAACAGCAGTTATTGGCAGGAGTTGATGTACGTCTGTCTACGCAAATTGCAGATTGCAAGCTAGATGGTGAAGAAATTGTCGTGACCCTAGAAGGTGGCGAAGAACTACGTGCCGATGCGGTGATTTACGGTATTGGGATTATTCCAAACGCACAACTGGCAGTTGAAGCAGGCTTAGATGCAGACTTTGCCGTGCATGTGAATGAAAACTGTCAAACCTCAAACCCAGACATTTATGCTGCGGGCGATGTCGCATCACAACTGCGTGAATGTGGCAATCATCGTCGTGTAGAAACTTGGGAAAATGCCAACCTGCAAGCAGGCATATTCGCGCGTCATGTGATGGGCGTGGAACATCCTGTAGCCAATCCCGCTTGGTTCTGGACTGATCAACTCGACATTAACTACCAATTTGTAGGAGATATGTCAGCAGCAGAATGGCATGTGCGTGGTGAGATGGATGCTTCCAAACGCAGTGAGTCTTCATTCGTATTGTTTGGTGTGACCGATGGCGTGATTGTCGGCGGAATTACCGTCAACTCAGCCAAAGATATGCGTCACTTGAAAAAGCTGATTGCTAAACAAGCTGCTTTTGAAGCAGACAAATATTTAGATGTGAGCCAAGACCTTCGCAAATTGGTGAAGTAAGCTTGAACTGATGAAAAACAGACCTGAGGCAACTTGGGTCTGTTTTTTATCTGCCGAAGAAAAGTGTCCATTTTATGTTGAGCAAGCGATGAATACGAATACATCTCCTGTTGTGGTAACCGCCAGTATTTATGCCTTATTGGTACTCATCTGGGCGACCACGCCATTGGCGATTGTCTGGAGTGTGCAGGAAATTCATCCAATGTGGGTTTTGATTATCCGCTACTTTGGGGCTTCCGTGATTGCGCTGTGCGTGCTTAAACTCATGCGCGATCCACTGCCTTTTGATCACACCTCAATGAAAAGCTATTTGGCGGGTAGTCTGAATTTAATTGGTGCACAGCTATTTATTTACTTGGCCGCCAATTATTTAACTTCAGGCTTAATGGCACTGATTTTTGGTTTTTCTCCTTTAATCGCAGGCTTGATTGGTCATGTGATTTTACGCACGCAAAAATTGATTGCCTTACAGTGGACAGGGATGGCAATTGCGATTGCAGGACTCAGCTTTGTCTTTGCAGACTCTGCCGACAGCAAAGTGAATCCATGGGGCGTGGTGTTGATGTTTATCAGTATGCTGTCCTATATCAGCTCAATTTTTTTGGTCAAACAAATCAATGCTCCTTTAAAGCCGATGTCACAAGCCACAGGTTCTTTATTGGTATCATCGGCAGGGTCATTGTTATTAATTCCCTTTATTTGGTCGCATTTCCCGACTCAAATGCCAAGCAGCCAAGCCATGATTGGTTTTGTATTTACCATGATCATGTCGTCTATTGTCGCCATGCTGTGTTATTTCTGGCTGATTCGTCGTTTAAATGCTTCAACTGTGTCTTTAAGTAATGTGATGACTCCCATCATCGCGTTAATTTTAGGTGCGACCTTAAATAATGAACACATCAGCATGAATGCGTTTATTGGTATTGCTGTGGTGATGTTTGGGATCGTGATGTATTTCTGGAAAGAATGGCGCGAACAATATTTTGCTAAACGCTAAGCCCGTATTGCTTTACCTGTGTCTAGGTTTTTCTAAAGCCTCGTTTATCTGAGGTGTAAATTTCTGATCTTTAACCCGCTGTCGATACGACTTTTTTCTCAAAACAACAAAAACATAAAGGAAATTGCCTGCTTGATTTCGCTACTATGCGTGATAGAGTCAACACATGAACCAAAGCTGTGTTTTTTCTGAACAGATCAGGATAAAAAGCATCATGGCAGATGCGCTATATATTATTGGGCTTACATGAACAACGTGGAACAAAAGCATTTTCAACTGCCAACGGAAGCCTGTTGGTCGCATACTTGGCGTAAACCCAAGCTGCAGTTTTTGCCTTCAAATCATTATGATGGAGCGCAGTTTTTTAATCCGATTGCGTGTCCTGAGGGGCGCAGCCAAACTGATTTATTGAAATGGTTGCTAAAACGCAAATCGAACAGTTGGAATGTCAATCCGCAACAAGAAGCACAGCAATTTTTTACAGCGCCAAGTGCTTTGCCACAATTACGTCCACACGCCAGTTTGGATGATTGGCAAGTTTGGTTTGTGGGGCATGCAACGGTGCTGATTCAAATTGGACCGTATAACTTTTTAACCGATCCAGTCTGGGCAGAGCATGCCAGTCCGAAACAGGGGCGAGGGCCTAAACGTGCTTGTCCTGCAGGGATTGCACTGGAAGATTTACCGACCATTCATGCCGTCTTCTTGAGCCATAACCATTATGACCACATGGATTTAGCCACCTTAAAATGGCTGAATCATCAATTTGCCATGCCTATTTATACAGGTTTGGGCAATGCTTGGTATTTGCCGCCTGATTTGCATGTGATTGAAATGGACTGGTGGCAATCGGCTTTATTTAAAGAAGTGAAAATTGTCTACACCCCTGCACAACATGGTTCAGGGCGTGGCGCACGTGATCAGAACATGGCGTTATGGGGCGGTTTTTCTATTTTGCATGGGCAAGATCATTGCTTCTTTGCGGGCGATACAGGTTACTCGCCACACTTTAAAGAAATCCAAACCCGCATTGGCGCACCGCGCGTGGCACTTTTACCTATAGGTTCTTACGAGCCACGGAATCTGATGCGTTATATGCATATGAACCCTGAAGATGCTTTTCAGGCACATAAAGACTTACATTCCAAATGTTCATTGGCAATTCACTATCGAACCTTTGAATTGACTGATGAAGGACGTGATCAGCCTGAGGCAGATTTGCATCAAGCCATGAAGCGTTCTTCTAAACTGATGAATCCGTTTTATTGTATTCGTGAGGGTAAGAAATTAATTGTTTAATCTTTTAAAAACTTGACCTTAAATAAAAGTCACACGCTACTTTTCACGCTACTGAAAAGTGGCAATGATAGATATAGAACACAAAGCCCCTATCGAAATAGGGGCTTTGTTTTGGTGTTTAAAGTCTTGCTGTTCAGACTGACTTGATCTTTAACTACAAAGATTACAGTACGCCTGGTTGACCAAGTGCAGGGTCGCTGGCACGTGCTGCTTGCGCATCGGCAACGGTCATGCCTAAAGCTGCTGCAACGCCTTCGCCATAAGCAGGGTCACATGCATAACAGTTACGAATATGACGATACTTAATAAAGTCTAAAGCATCACCCATCGCACGTGCCGTGTTATCAAACAGTGCTTGTTTTTGCTCAGGGTTCATTAAATTGAACAAGGCACGCGGCTGGCTAAAATAGTTGCTATCATCTTCACGATAATCCCAGAAATCTGCATCGCCACGAATTTTTAGCGGTGGTTCGCGGTATTGTGGTTGCTCTTGCCATTGATGGAAGCTGTTTGGCTCATAGTGTGGCAAGCTGCCATAGTTGCCATCCATACGACCCTGACCATCACGACGGTTTGAGTGCACAGGGCAGCGTGCAGCATTCACTGGAATTTGTGAATGGTTCACACCAACACGGTAACGTGCAGCATCGGCATAGTTGACCAAACGCGCTTGTAACATCCGATCTGGCGAGTAGCTAATTCCTGGTACAAGGTTGCTTGGTGCAAAGGCAGCCTGTTCAACATCTTGGAAGTAGTTTTCAGGGTTACGGTTCAGTTCAAATTCACCCACTTCAATCAGTGGATAATCACCTTTCGGCCAAACTTTGGTGAGGTCAAATGGGTGATAAGGGACTTTTTCTGCATCCAGTTCAGGCATGATTTGCACGAACAGCGTCCATTTCGGGAAATCACCGCGTTCAATGGCATTGTAAAGGTCAGTCTGGCTGCTTTCACGGTCACGACCAATCAATTCTGCTGCTTCTGCATCGGTCAGGTTTTGAATGCCTTGTTGAGTGCGGAAGTGGAATTTCACCCAGAAACGCTCATTATTGGCATTAATAAAACTATAGGTGTGGCTACCAAAACCATGCATGTGACGATAACCCACAGGAATACCACGATCCGACATCACAATGGTGACTTGGTGCAGTGCTTCTGGCAGCAAAGTCCAGAAATCCCAGTTATTGGTCGCATTACGCAGGTTGGTGCGTGGGTCACGCTTTACCGCTTTATTCAGGTCAGGGAATTGACGTGGGTCGCGGAAAAAGAACACTGGTGTGTTGTTACCGACTAAATCCCAGTTGCCTTCTTCAGTATAGAATTTTAAAGCAAAACCACGAATGTCACGTTCTGCATCGGCAGCGCCACGCTCACCTGCAACGGTAGAGAAACGAGCAAACATTTCAGTTTTTTTGCCAACTTCAGAGAAAATTTTGGCACGGGTATATTGGCTGATGTCGTGCGTGACCGTAAACGTACCAAACGCACCTGAACCTTTGGCATGCATACGACGCTCAGGAATTACTTCACGTACAAAGTTTGCCAACTTTTCATTGAGCCATAAATCTTGAGTAAGGAGTGGGCCACGTGCGCCCGCAGTCATACTATTTTGGTTATCTACAACAGGTGCGCCTGCATCGGTGGTTAAATGCGTTACAGGGCATTTTTTTATCTCTTGGCTCATCGTTGTTCTCCATTATTGTGATCATCATGTGGTGGGCTGTATTAGAAATTTAGCTTCTAAAACAAGCGGCCATGAACCGTTTTGATTGTTTAAAAAATCAACTACAACACCACAATACCATGCAGATCGGGCTTTGTAGATGAAAGCTTTTCAAATCTCACCATTTTAATGTAAAACGATTTTTATAATTTTACAAATAGATAAATTTATTGTTTATGATTGGTGTATTCGATAGATCTTTGTAAACTAAATAATCAGTTTTGCTGCACTAAATGTCTGAAACTGCTGCTAAAAACGGTTGAATCGCCAATGAAATATCGGTGTGCAAGGCATCCCAATCTTGATAATGTGGATTGATTAATAAACTTTGCGAAATAAAACCATAACTGATGCGATGCAGATTCAAAGCAAGGCGCAGTTGTTGTTCGGCATTGTGTATGACAGGTGCGAAAATCTGTTGCCACATCTGTAGCATCATGCTGTAACTTTTTTGGTAAGTTTCAATGTGTGATACCTGCCGTTCCAGTAAAAAAGTCTGCGCCCAAAGCCATTGTTGTGCCTGAATTTGCTGAAGCTGAAACTGAATGATTGTTGCGATATAGCGGTTTATTTCAACAACTGTGGATAACTCAAGTTGCTGTTGGGCATAACTTTTTAAGCGTTCTGCATGCTGTTTGACTTGCAGGTGAATCGTCAATGCCAGTAAATCTTCTTTCTTGGCAAAGTATTCATAAAAAGTGCCTAAACCGACACCTGCCAAATCGGTAATTTCGCGAATGGTAATTTCAGCTGCCGAGCGTTCATGCAAAAGCCGAACAAAACTTTCCTGTAAAGCCTCTTGAGTCAGTTTAGCCCGCGATTGGCGCGGCTTACGGCGCACTTGAACCTCAGAATTTTTCATAAATAAAGCCGAACACCTGAGCACATATTTTTCTCTATACTAAATGCAATGATAGCATCGCGTTTGTCTAGGAGTGACACAATGCAGACATGGATGACCCATCAAATTCAAAATCAGTTTGATGAATTACAAGACTATAACTTATTTGAAACCGATACGGTTTTACAAGAAATTTTAACCCGTTATGGTAGTCAAGATCAGACTCGACTGAGCGAATTGGGACATATTGCAGCATCGGCAGAATATTATCACTATGCCGATTTAGCCAATCGGCATACGCCTATTTTACATGCCTTCGATGCACGTGGACGCCGTAAAGATGTAGTGGAGTTTCATCCCGCATGGCATCACTGGATGGCGCTGAATCGCAAGTTTGACACGCATGCACATCCATTTAAACAACCGCAATCTACGGCAAAATGGGTCGATTGGGCCAGTCGTTTTTATTTGGCAGGACAGGTTGAGTGCGGTAATTTATGCCCAAATTCTATGACTTTAGGCAGTATTCCGCTCATTCAGCGTGAACCTGAATTATGGGCAAGCATGGGTGAGAAACTGTTATCGCATGAATATGACCCGCGTGATGTGCCGATTTCACAAAAGAAATCTATTTGGCTGGGCATGGGTATGACCGAAAAGCAGGGTGGTTCAGATGTGCGGGCCAACCAAACGCTCGCCGTTCCAGTCGCAGCGACAGGACGTGGGCAAGCCTATTTACTCACAGGTCATAAATGGTTTTTCTCTGCACCAATGTGTGATGCACATTTGGTGGTTGCCAATACCGAACAAGATGGTTTGGCTTGTTTCTTTGTACCGCGTTGGTTAGAAGATGGCAGAAAAAATAATATTCAGGTACAGCGTTTAAAAGACAAAGTGGGAAATCGGAGTAACTCCAGTTCTGAAGTCGAATTTCAGCAGGCGTGGGGCATCATGATTGGCGAAGCAGGGCGCGGTATTCCCACCATTATTGAAATGGCGAACTACACTCGTTTAACCTGTGCTGTGGGCAGTAGTGCCATGCTGCGTCAAGCCTTGGTGCAATGCCTTGCCTATACTCGACAACGTCAAGCATTTGGACAGACTTTGGCGAATCAGCCATTAATGCAGGCAGTCTTGGCAGATTTGGCTTTGGAAACTGAAGCTGCGGTACAGCTCAGTTTTCATTTGGCACATTGTTATGAAAGCGATGATGCTGTGTCTTTGGCATGGAAGCGTTTAATGACCCCTGCTGCAAAGTTCTGGATTTGCAAACGCGCGGTGGAACTTACAGGTGAGATGATGGAAGTTTTTGGTGGCAATGGTTATGTCGATAACAGCATCATGGCACGTATTTTCAAAGAAGCACCTGTAAATACCATTTGGGAAGGTTCAGGCAATGTCATGTGTCTGGATGTACTACGCGCTATGCAGCGAGAACCTGAGCTGATTCAGGTGTTATTGCAGGATTTTGCTCGCACTGCCGTTACTCATCCTATTTTGGGCAGTGAATTAGATGGTTTGCAGCAGTTATTGCAGACCACGAACAGCAACGATTTACAATTTATGGCACGTGCTTTGGTGAGCCGTTTGGTGATTTTGGCACAAGCGGTTTTGTTGTTGCGTTATGCGCCAAGTTTTGTGGCAGAAGGTTTTATTCAGTCGCGTTATAGTGCATTGCATGGGCAAGTGGTGGGTATGCTTAAACCTAAACAGGTCGATGTTGCATCCATCTTGCAGCGTGCATTTTCAGCATAGCATCCCTTGCTACTTGATTCTGCAAAAAAAATTCACCCGCTTGGTAAAACCAAACGGGTGAATTGAACCGTATATTGCAGTCGAGTCGTGATCAATCACGCTCGCTTGTAGCAAAGCTGATTGCTTCAGCGAAACTTATTTCGCAGGCTCTTCAGCTTTTACACCTTTTTGATATAGAGTGTAGATGTAAATTGGAATATCCAAATCTTCTAAGTGTTTGTAGATGAGTGGACGTACATCTTCCCAATCTAAACCGCCTACACCTGTTGCAAGACGCGGTAACGCCAAGCTTTCAATTTTCTCTTCTTCAATCAACTGTTTTAAGTTTTTCAAAGTGCGGTTGACGTATTCTGTCGATGCTTTACCTGGTTTTGAACCGTTGTCATAAGCCGCTTCCTGAGTCATCAGGTTGACGATGCGTTGACCTTCGGCATTGACCCAAGTCCATTGCTCACCCGCTTTAGGATGGTAAATATGACAATAGTTGCGGAAGTCTTTATATAGCGCAGGCCAGTGCTCACGCAGACTTAAAGCCAAACCTGTTGCAAAGTTATCGTTAGGGGCAACACCGTGAGCAATCGCACGTGCTTCGCTCAGTAAAATATCTCCAGAAACTTCATAAATCATGAATTTGACTCCTGTTTTTAATGGTCTTGTTAAACTGATCTTCTATATTCATATTAGCCAATCATTGCAGTTTTTCTAGTGGATTTTATAACTAATAAGTCTTTGAAAAGTAATAAAATTTTTTAGAATTTTATGCTATAATTGTATGGGTAAAGCCGCTGAGTGTTCTTTAAAATAGCCTTCAAAAATAACCGTCAGAAAAATCTGATAAAGTGGCGGCAATAATTTATTTACCCTTCTTTTTATCTTAGCACTATTGAGTGAAAATCGCTTGTAAAATGTACAAAAAAGCGTATGATCGGCTTCCCAATTTAATATGGAACATTGGTGAGAGAATAGTCACGTTATGCAGAAGCAATTGGCTTGAATTTTCCCTCAACATCTCCATCTAAAAGAGTAGCGACACTGCTCATTTCCATGATCAACCGAAAGGAACAGCGTAATGGCAAAGAAAAAACAGCCTGAGCTTATTCAGCATAACTTTGTGGCCAAGCACATGCACGAGGTCAACAAAAGTCAGGTTTTTGTAGACCGTAAGAAAAATGCCAAACGAGGCTATAGCAAACACAAACAAGGGCGATATTCCGATGATTATCGCCCTTGTTGTTTTTGGAGTGAATGGTGTGTTGCTTGAGGCTTAAACTAAGTTTTATGGAGATACGATACGTGTCGCTAGTTTCACCATATCGCCCAAGCCATGGGTTTTAAAATAATATTCCATCAGACTTTTCACCATCAGCGGATTATTCATTTTTAACGCCTGATCTAATAAATGTTGCGAATCGGTCATCGGTACATGACAAATTGCTTTACGCACCCGCAAGATATTACTTGAACTCATCGACAGGGTATTAAAGCCCATTGCCATCAGAATTACCGCAGACAGCGGATCTCCTGCCATTTCGCCACAAACGCTCACAGGCTTGTCATATTTATGACATTCTTTCACCAAGCGGGTTAAGGCGCGCAGTACTGCAGGATGAAAGTGTGAATAGACGTTGGCCACACGCGGATTGTTACGATCCACTGCCAATAAATACTGGGTTAAATCGTTTGATCCTACCGAGAAAAAATCCACCAACGGGGCAAATTCATCAATTTGCAGCAGCACACTCGGTACTTCTACCATAATGCCAATTTTCGGTTTGGTGATTTTAACCTGTTCTTCTTCCTGCACTGCTTGCAAGTCACGATCTAGCAAATACAAGGCTTCTTCAACCTCGCTGACACTGGTGATCATTGGCAGCAAAATATGCAGATTATTCAAACCAATACTGGCTTTGAGCATGGCACGAATTTGCGAAGAAAAAATTTCAGGATGATCTAGCGTGAAGCGAATCCCGCGCCAACCCAAGGCTGAGTTTTCTTCTTCAATCGAAAAGTACGGCAAGTCCTTGTCTGCGCCAATATCTAGCGTACGCATCACCACAGGTTTGTTGGCAAAGTGACTGAGCTGTTGGCGGTAAATAGCACGCTGTTCTTCTTCGCCCGGGAAACGGTCACGTAGCATAAATGGAATTTCAGAACGATATAAACCAACACCTTTAGCACCGCGTTGTACGCCACGCACTACGTCAATCATCAAGCCTGTATTGACATACAATTTTACCGCTACGCCGTCAGGGGTAATGGCATCTTTGGTTTCATATTGCTTGAGGTCTTTGGCAATCTGTTCTTCTTCTTTTTGAATTTCTTTATAGCGTGTCCGCATGCGACGTGGCGGGTTGATAAACACCCGACCTTGGTGCGCATCTACAATCATTTCCACATCGTCTAGGCTGTTGATCGGCAATTCAGTTACGCCAACTACGGTTGGAATACCCAAAGCACGTGCCACAATGACCATGTGAGAATTCATTGCGCCTTCGGTGGTAACAATCGCTGCAATTTTGTCGACAGGTAGTTCTACCAAAGCTGCTGTGGAAATTTCTTCGCCAATTAAAATACTTTCATCGGTCAGTTCACGGTGACTGGCATCGGCTTCTTGTAAAGAGGCGAGAATACGACGCCCTAAATCTTTCAGGTCAGAAACACGTTCGCGTAAATAGTCATCTTCCATTTGCGAAAATAGGGCAATGTGATTGTCAATTACAATACGCACTGCACCTTGTGCCCAGTTACCTTCACGAATCAGTTCTTTAATTTCTGCAGGCAGGGCATTTTCATCCAACATGCGTAGGAACACACTGAATAAAGCGCGTTCTTCTGCCATTAAGGCATCCTGCATTTTGTCATCTAGTGCCTGAATTTCTTGACGCACTGCATCTAGTGCGTTGTCTAGTAATTCTAACTCTTCACTAATGTCTTCAGCTTCACGATCAGGCACAGCCGCCAAATCTGCAGGGGGATACAGAATTACCGCACGACCCAGTGCAATCCCACCTGAACCCGATACGCCCTGAAAGGTTTTGTAGGCAGGCAGGTTGTTGGGTTTGCGGAATACATCAATATTGCCCACGGCATGCGCATGCGCAATGACACCAGAAAGCTGGGCGCAGAGCGTCACTAAAAAGGATTCTGCCGCTTCAGAAAAGTCTTGTTTATCCTTGTTTTGCACCACAAGAACGCCCATCACTTTACGGCGATACATGACAGGCACGCCAAGGAAAGAATTATAAATTTCCTCGCCTGTTTCGGCCAAATACATGAAGCGTTCGTGTTTAGGTGCGTCGTCTAGGTTGACAATTTCTTCACGTTGTCCGACTAAACCGACCAAACCTTCACTGGTATGTAGAGACACATGCCCCACAGCCTCAGGATTTAAACCCTTTGATGCCATGAGCAAATAGCGTTGATTGCGTTCATCGAGCAGGTAAATAGAGCAGACATCCACATGCATGGCTTCTGCGACCTGATTGACCATAATATCGAGTGATTCATGCAAACTGGTGGACGCATTGATTTCTTGTACAATGCGTCTAAGGGTATCCAGTTGCATGTTCGACATACGCGCTACTCCATATTCCAATCAATGATTTGAGGTCAGTTTTACACCACAGATGACCCTATAACAATAAGCTAAAAAATCTACATCTTCATGCAAATTTTAAGGTTTTTTCAGGGGCAATTGATTGCACAATTCCACCATCGCTTTACGGTAGACGTCACGTTTAAAATTGACGACCTGACCAAGCGGATACCAGTAACTGACCCATTGCCATTGATCAAATTCGGGTGGGTCTGACAAATTCAGCCGAATATGATGCGCTGACGCTGTCAGTTGCAATAAAAACCACTTCTGTTTTTGACCAATACATACGGGATCTGAATCCGTGCGTATATACCGATGTGGCAAACGATAACGCAGCCAACCCTTAGTTTGCGCGATAACTTGGACGTGTTCGGGCAGTAAGCCAACTTCTTCTCTCAGCTCACGATAAAGTGCCTGTTCAGGGGTTTCTCCATATTGGATACCTCCTTGCGGAAATTGCCATGCATTGTGACCAATGCGTTTTGCCCATAAAACTTGTCCAAACTCGTTTGCCAAAATGATCCCGACATTGGGTCGGAAACCTTCTGAGTCGATCATTTGGCTACCTAAATATTGTTTAATTTATGACTTTGCACTCGGGGATGATGATTTCTTTTCTCCAACTCGAAAACGCAAAGTGTAAATAATGTTAAAATTGCTATGATCTTAACGAATTTCTATCGACTAGCGGAGATAGATTTACAATTTTTTTCTTAAATTTCAGTTTTTACGAGTATTTTCATGAAATTGGCGCTATTTGATCTCGATCACACCTTGTTAAATACTGATTCAGATCATTCTTGGGGTGAGTTTTTGGTAAGTGAAGGCTTGGTCGATCCTGTTCGCCATCGCGCCATGAACGACAAGTTTTATGAAGACTACAAAGCAGGGCAACTCGACCCAATTGCATATAACGAATTTGTATTTGAGTTTTTAACCCAGCACGACAATCAGTACCTCACAGATTTGCATGAATTATTTATGCAAAAGGTGATTCGTCCACAAATGCGCCCTGAAGGGTTTAAAGCTATTCAGCGTCATCAAGAATTAGGGCATGAATTGGTGGGGATTACAGCAACATCTGACTTTATTACTGCACCTATTTTCCGTGAGTTTGGTATTAGTGAAATTATTGCCACCAATGCCGAAGTGGTCGATGGTAAATATACAGGCAAAGTCATTAATACTGCGTGTTATCAACAAGGCAAGTTGGTGCGTTTGGAGCAGTGGCTTGCAGGGCGCGAAGTCACAGAATCTTGGGCATATTCAGACTCAATTAATGACCGTTTCTTGTTGGAATATGCAGATCACGCCATTGCTGTAAATCCTGATGCACGTTTACAGGCTTTGGCTGAAGAGCAAGGTTGGGATGTGCAGGACTGGTCAATTTAAGTCTGAATTTTTTTGAGGTGTTGCTACTTTGGCTTTTACTAGCTTATTGATTTGTTTTTTGTTTTTATTTATTGCAATGTTGGATTATGTCATTCATTTTTAGAATAGGCATGCTAAGGTAAGACAAGAATTAAAAATGATCAGGAGTGAAAAAATGAGTGGTGTACGCCCAAGAATGACACATTTATTTGAACAACTGGGTTTGGATGCCAGTGAAGCTGCGATTCAGCAATTTATTGAAACGCATCAATTGAATGCAGAAACAACAATTGCCGAGGCAGAATTTTGGACGGAAGCACAGCGTCAGTTTATCGTCGAAAAAATGAAATCGGATGGTTCATGGGCAATTGTGGTAGATCAATTGAATGAATCTTTACATGAAGATTCGGTGAATCGTTAAGACCTCACTTGCACCTAAATTAAGCCAATAAAAAATACCCTCAATACAATCGTGTTTGAGGGTGTTTTCATTCAAAAGAAACCATTAATCTTTGAGTGTTTCATCATCTCAATCAATTCTAAAACAGCGCGTGATTGCGTCCGTCCCGGATGCCATACCATGCCCAATTGACGGTTCATTTCTAAGTCAATATCTAACTGTTGTAAGTCCTGATTGACCAACGTTTTAGGTAAAACAGACCATCCCAAACCAATTGACACCAACATCCGAATAGATTCTAGCGGATTATTGCTCATGGTGACTTTAGGTTTAACACCTTGCTTTTCAAACTCTGCCAAAGTGATTTGACTGGTATAGGTTTGCGCGGCAGGCAACAAACTAGGGTAGGCGAGTAAATCGGTCAATTGCAGGTTTTTCTGATGTGCAAGCGGATGAAAAGATGCGACCACAAACACCAATGGATCATTCCAAATGGTGACATAAGACAGACGTTCATCTAATTTGGGCGGTAAGGTCAGAAAAGCCAGTTCTAAATCGCCTGCCAAAACTTGTTCATGTGCCTGTTCTGAGTCGACAAAATGCACATCTAACGTGACGTTGGGAAATTCCTGTACATATTCACGTAAATGATTGGGTAAATGGTGCAAACCAATATGGTGACTGGTGCCGATTTTCAGTTTGCCTTGAACCTGTCCTTGCTCATGACTGAGAGTGTGGTGAATATCGCCCAGTTCATTCAGCCAGTTTTTGACTTTGGGCAATAGTGAGTGTGCTGCATGCGTGGCTTGCACCCCACGACCTGCCGATTCAAAGAGTTTCACGCCAAAATAGTCTTCTAGGCTGTGAATACGTTTGGTCACCGCAGGTTGGGTAATAAATAACTGATCTGCTGCCAAAGAAATAGAACCTGTTTCCATGACTTTAACAAAGGCTTCAAAGGCTGCAAGATTCATTTGCACCATCCATAAAGATTTTTTATTACTGTGCTTATTATTTAGAAAAAATTAGAATTAATCAAAACAAATTCTACTTATTTTTAAACTATGCATTCGGGATGATCTTGTAGAGATACAGCAGAGATAAAAAAAGATCATCGTGGGCTGCAACCAAGATGATCTCAAACTGAAATGGAATATTCACAATCAGAATCTATAAAACCATTAAGCGATAATTTTAGAATCTTGCGTTTGTGCTTTCTTTTCCCAAATCCGCTCGTGAATGAAATACGCAACAGCTTGTACTGTCGGTTCGACCAAACTTAAGGTAATGGCCATCCAAATATTGCCTGTGACTATATAACCGACCACCATCGCCACGGTGATGTGCATGATGTAGTAGCTTAAAGTTTTTTTGAACATGCGTTGATTGTTGGCGACAAATTTTTGAATATGGCTCATGTGAATACTCCTTCTGCTGCTTTGACCGTTTTCTGTGTGGATAGCTAAAGGATAATTATTCTTATTTAATTTGTAAAAACGAATAATTTTGTAATTTTGATTGGAAAATTAGATTTTAATAGAAAGATTATAAGGTCAAAATTTTAAGCATCTATTTGTTTTTGCTTATAGGCATGTCGTGATGAATCAATAAAAATTATTTTGCTAGAAATTCCTAAAAGTTTTTAAATTAATAAAAATGATAAATTAGATTTATACAAATTCGCGGTTATAATCAAATTAATGAAAAAATTACCCAGTCCAGTGGAGTAGATCTGACATGGCAGGCGAAAACCAACAAGCACAAAATCCAGCTGCAAAAACTTTGTACGACAAATTGTGGGATGATCACTTGGTCACTCAACGTGATGATGGCTCGGCTTTATTGTATATCGACCGTCATTTATTGCATGAAGTGACTTCTCCACAAGCCTTTGAAGGTTTGCAACTTGCAGGACGTAAGCCGTGGCGTTTAAGTGCCAACGTGGCAACGCCTGACCATAACGTACCAACGTCTAAGAAAGAACGTGCAGACGGTATTGCAGGTATTGAAGATGATACCTCACGTATTCAGGTACAAACTTTAGATGACAACTGTAAAACCTTTAACGTGGTGCAGTTTGACATCAACGACATCCGTCAGGGGATTGCGCACGTGGTTGGGCCTGAGCAGGGCTTAACTTTGCCAGGTATGACCGTAGTTTGTGGTGACTCACATACAGCGACTCACGGTGCATTTGGGTGTTTAGCGCATGGTATTGGGACGTCTGAAGTTGAACACGTATTAGCAACCCAATGCTTAGTTCAAAAGAAAATGAAAAACATGCTAGTGCGTGTAGATGGCAAATTAGGTCAAGGCGTTACACCGAAAGATGTCGTTTTAGCGATCATTGGTAAAATTGGTACTGCAGGCGGTACAGGTCACGCGATTGAGTTTGGTGGTCAAGTATTCCGTGATATGTCGATTGAAGGACGTATGACAGTATGTAATATGGCGATTGAAGCAGGCGCGCGCGTAGGTATGGTCGCTGTGGATGACAAAACCATTGAATACGTGAAAGGTCGTAACTATGCACCAAAAGGCGAGCAATGGGATGCAGCAGTTGCTTACTGGAATACTTTACACTCAGATGAAGGCGCGCACTTTGACACCGTAGTGGTATTACAAGGCGAAGAAATTGAGCCGCAAGTGTCTTGGGGAACTTCACCTGAAATGGTCATTCCAGTATCACAAGCCGTACCAACTTTAGAGCAGGCGAAAGATGATGTACAGCGCAATGACTGGACGCGTGCTTATCAATATATGGGCTTAACTGCAGGTCAGTCTTTGGCAGATATTCAATTAGACCGCGTATTTATTGGCTCATGCACCAACTCGCGTATTGAAGATATTCGTGCAGCCGCTGAAGTGATTAAAGGTCGTAAAGTTGCAGCAAGCATTAAACAGGCGATGGTGGTTCCGGGTTCTGGTTTAGTTAAGCAACAAGCGGAACAAGAAGGCTTAGACAAAGTGTTTGTAGAAGCAGGCTTTGAATGGCGTGAACCAGGTTGTTCAATGTGCTTGGCAATGAACGCAGACAAATTGCAACCAGGTGAACACTGTGCATCGACTTCAAACCGTAACTTTGAAGGTCGTCAAGGTAACGGTGGTCGTACCCATTTGGTGAGTCCAGCAATGGCAGCTGCGGCAGCAATCGCAGGTCATTTTGTAGACGTACGTTCATTCTAAGTTATGCCTTCATCCCAGCCTTCTCTCAGAGAGATGGCGTTCCCTCTCGCTATAGCAGAGGGCAAGGGAGAGGTTACGGATTCAGTGAGAATTAAACATGAAAAAATATACCGTTGAACAAGGTATCGTTGCACCATTAGACCGTGCCAATGTCGATACAGACTTAATCATTCCAAAACAGTTTTTGAAATCTATCAAACGTACAGGTTTTGGCGATAACTTATTTGATGAATTGCGTTATTTAGATGAAGGTTATCCGGGTCAGGACAACTCAAAACGTCCGATTAATACTGAGTTTGTATTGAATCAGCCGCGTTATCAGGGTGCTTCAATCTTAATTTCACGTGCCAACTTTGGTTGTGGTTCAAGCCGTGAGCACGCACCTTGGGCATTGAATGAATATGGTTTCCGTACCGTTATTGCACCAAGCTTTGCCGATATTTTCTTCAATAACTGCTTTAAAAACGGCATGTTGCCTGTGATCTTGTCTGAAGAGCAGGTCGAGCAATTATTTAAAGAGTGTGCGGCGACTGAAGGCTATCAATTAACCATCGACTTAGACGCGCAAGAAGTACGCACACCAAGCGGTACGGCATTTAAATTTGAAGTAGATCCATTCCGTAAGCACTGTTTATTGAATGGTTTGGATGATATTGGCTTAACATTACAAGCAGCTGATGACATTCGTGCTTATGAAGAGAAAACTAAGCAGTCGCGTCCATGGGTTTTTGCCGAAATTCAGGCATAAATTCGCTGAAATTTGTCATAGCATCGCTGCCTAACTCTTGCTAACATCGGCACATAATAATTTTTATATTTTGTATCTAACAGGTGAGGTTGGGCGCGAACAATGAGTAAGATTTTCGGTCAGCTTGCTGTAATTGGATTTTGTGTGACTGCGTTAAGTGCATGCCAAACGTGGGATACAGCACGGCTTAAACAGGTAAAAGAAACTGCGCAAACTAAATCCAATGCATTAATTTACTGTACAGGTACGGATGATTGTGAATTTGAACGGTTAAATAAAGTCACCATTGTAGATGCAGAAAATCATCGTGTGACACGTACTGCCATCAAACAAGGTTTGGTGCGTTTACAGGAATCTTCCTTAAATAAATCGAACGCCTTGTATTTGTCTGTACCTCCTGCACAGCATGAGTTGGTAATACGTTTTTATCCGATTTCTAAAGATCGTGCAGAAAAATTGCATGTCATTCATAAGTTTAATGCCAAGCAAAAATACACCTTTAGAATGTATCGAGACCGCATTCGTACTAAAGGCAGCTTATTAAATGTATCTGCACCCGATCCACTTTGCGTGGAACTGATGCAAAACAACAAACCCATTCGTCGTTTTTGCAAACCCTACAATGTCCTGAATGGCTTGGGCGAGTTTGTGGAACAAAAAATTTAGTCTCTACAGTCGTTGACTGTTATTAACAATGGAAATTTTCATGTCAAAACATATTTTGATTTTAGCTGGTGACGGCATTGGTCCAGAAATTGTGAAAGCTGCTGAACAAGTGCTGACACGTGTCAATGAAAAATTCAATTTGGGTTTGACTTGGGAACAAGGTTTATTGGGTGGTTCTGCAATTGATGCACATGGCGAACCGTACCCTGCAGTAACATCTGAACAGGCTAAAAAAGCCGATGCAATTTTATTAGGCGCTGTTGGCGGTCCAAAATGGGATAATATTGAGCGTTCAATTCGTCCAGAGCGTGGCTTATTAAAACTACGCAGTGAATTGAACTTGTTTGCTAACTTACGTCCAGCGATTTTGTACCCACAATTGGCAGATGCTTCTAGCTTGAAACCTGAGATTGTGGCTGGTTTGGATATTCTGATTGTACGTGAATTAACAGGTGGTATTTACTTCGGTCAGCCACGTGGTATTCGTGAATTAGAAAACGGTGAAAAACAAGGTTTTAACACCGACGTATATGCTGAGTCAGAAATCAAACGCATTGCAAAAGTAGCGTTTGAAATGGCGAAATTGCGTGGTGGTAAAGTATGTTCGGTAGATAAAGCCAACGTACTGGAAGTGACTGAATTGTGGAAGCAAACTGTGACTCAGTTACATGCAGAACAGTACCCAGAAATCAACTTGTCGCACATGTATGTAGATAATGCAGCGATGCAATTGGTACGTGCACCAAAACAGTTTGACGTGATTGTAACCTCTAACTTGTTCGGTGATATTTTGTCTGATGAAGCGGCAATGTTGACGGGTTCTATTGGTATGTTGCCATCTGCTTCTTTAGATGAAAATGGTAAAGGTATGTATGAGCCATGTCATGGTTCAGCGCCAGACATCGCAGGTCAAAACTTAGCGAATCCATTGGCGACTATTCTTTCTGTAGCAATGATGTTGCGTTATACCTTCCGTGAAGAAGCTGCAGCAAAAGCCATTGAAGATGCAGTAGGCAATGTATTGGATCAAGGTTTACGTACTGCCGATATTATGTCTGAAGGCATGAATAAAGTTGGTACGGTTGAAATGGGTCAAGCAGTCGTTATGGCACTCAACTAAAAATTTAAGCGATTTAACCTATCGCTTACAGCTCAAAATCAAATCATTAAACGCAGTCTTCGGGCTGCGTTTTTTATTGGTTTTGTACTTTCAGATTATTTTAGCTAGGAGAGTTAACAGCGTTGTCCTGAAACATACACTGCGGTAGCAATACCCTGCTGTAGGTGAAAATATAAATCACAAGTCAGTGCAACATCGTAACTTTCATGACTCGGGATACCTATATTTAACGGAACAGCACCAATACCTGTAGTGGGATGCTGCGCCATAGGGATCGGAACACGTACGGGACGAATGATACGGTAATGCAGCAATTGAGGGGTAGCTTGAGCTGCACCAAATTGTTGATAGCCAATTTGGCTTAATTGCAGATGGGTCAGGATATATTGGCTAGATTGACCAATAAATTGCTGTAAATATGCATCGCGGTTTAAAGTGGAATGCGGTGGATTGCTACTACACGCCACAAAACTGAGCGCAAAAAGACCTGTTATACAAGCAACGCAAGATCGAAAAAACATAAACTTTTCTCCATTGCTCAAAATTTTATTGTAGCGAGCAATGCTGGAAGAAATGTTGTGATTCGATAGGCGGTAACTAGAAAAGGTTGCGAATGAAAGGATTTTAAAAAAGAACGTAAAAAAGCCACTCCGAAAGTGGCTTTGGCTTACTCTAAAACTTAGCGTGCGCGGTAAGTGATGCGACCCTTGGTTAAGTCGTAAGGTGTCATTTCAACCTTCACACTGTCGCCTGTTAAAATACGAATATAGTGTTTACGCATTTTACCAGAAATGTGAGCAATCACTTCATGACCGTTTTCTAAACGTACACGAAACATAGTATTAGGAAGCGTTTCGGTGACAACGCCTTCGAACTCGATGAGTTCCTCTTTATTGGCCATAGCCTACCTGAGTATCAAATTGGAAAGGCGCAAATTATAGGCAATTTTTCTGAAAAAAACAAGATGCTTTACCCTATACACCGCGCATCTGTTAGTAAAATAAGCGAATCATCGGTTTATACTTTTTCTGTAAAAATGGGCTTGGGTAGGTTGTCAGTTCGGTCAATCGCAGTTAATCTAATTTCAATCTTTTTAAGTATAAATGAAGTACATACAAGGAAGGTTTTTGCGTGGGTCAGCTAACTGATGCATCGGTTGTATTGCGTTTAGGCTACCAAGCGATTCGTCGTGCGGGGTTGCCAACCGAAGATATTTTAACAAAAGCAGGTGTGGCCTTAAATCAGGTCGAAGCCAATGAACGTACGCCTTTAAATGCACAATATGCGTTTTGGGTTGCGGCTGAGGAAGTCAGTAAAGACCCTGATA
The DNA here is from genome assembly GCF_013418635.1 of Acinetobacter sp. YH12131. Taxonomy (NCBI): domain Bacteria; kingdom Pseudomonadati; phylum Pseudomonadota; class Gammaproteobacteria; order Moraxellales; family Moraxellaceae; genus Acinetobacter; species Acinetobacter sp. YH12131. The sequence goes on along the minus strand of NZ_VPBQ01000003.1, from coordinate 54,416 downwards.
TTGGTTTACATCTGGGGGAACATTTGCCACTTTATCGCGGGCAGGTGATTGAACATTTGTTTATTTCTTCAGAAAACTTTGGTGAAGGCCTAAAACGTGCTTTGGCTTATCAACGCCTGATTAGTGATGCTTTTGATGCCAAATTGGTGGTTGAGGATGACCGTTGTTATTTGACCAACGGGGTGCAGCCGTGGTCTGAAAATATTGTCAATCGCCACTTTTCTGAATGTGCCATGTCGGGTGTACTGCGCTTTTTTAAATTCATTACTGAAGGCAGATTTCAACCCATTTATATCGACTTCAATTTTAGTGAAGGGGCAATGGATGATGAATACTTTCGGGTGTTTGAATGTCCAGTAAGCTTGGGGCAAAAAGAAACTCGTTTGTACTTTGATCCAAGTATTTTAGAGTATCCGCTTTGGCAGGCTGAACCTGAGCTGCTGCAGTTACATGAGCAACTGGCATTGGAAAAGCTGCAGGAATTGGCACGTTATGATTTGGTGGGTGAGGTACGACGTGCCATTGGTTCTACCTTGGAAAGTGGTGAAACTACACTGGAAACAGTAGCGGCACAATTGAATATCACACCACGTCGTTTGCGTACCCAATTGAGTGAAGCCAATACCAGTTTTCAGCAAATTCTGTCCGATTATCGATGTCGTTTGGCTAAACGATTATTATCGAATACCAATGAAAGCGTGGAGCGGATTGTGTACTTAACGGGTTTTTCAGAGCCAAGTACTTTTTATCGTGCTTTTAAACGCTGGACCAATGAAACTCCAGTGGAATATAGAAAACGTAAACAGCGTTAAGTTTGAAAATTTAAAACCTTTCCTAAACAGAATCCTCCCTAAATCCCCCTTTTTCAAAGGGGGGGACTTTCGTTTTTAACGCCTCGAAATGGAGCTCCTCTCTTTGGAAAAGGGAGGTCGGGAGGGATTAAATTATTCCGGCATGTTTAACCAATGTGGCCCTAAAGGAACTTTCGGTAAATCATACTGTTCAGGATAATGTGCCTGAATAAAATACAAGCCATCTGGCGGGGCAGTAATTCCTGCTGCTTTACGGTCTTGAGCTGCAAAAATTTGGTCAATATGTGCAATGTCATACAAACCTTGCCCGATCTCCAATAGACAACCCATGATATTGCGAACCATGTGATGCAAAAAACCATCGGCTTGAATATCTAACACTAAATAATTGCCGTGACGAATTAAGCGGCAATGGCTGACATGACGGACAGGCTGATTGGACTGACACGCTGCGGCACGAAAGCTTTCAAAATTATGTGTCCCTTCAAATTTCTGCGCAGCCGCAATCATTTTATCGACATCTAAGGGATAATAAGCGTGAGTGACTTGTTTGTGCAGCAAGGCAGGGCGTTGTGGATTGTTATACACGACATAGCGATAACGCCGTGCCTGAGCCTTAAAACGAGCATGGAAGTCCATATCCATCGTTTTAATCCATTGAATTGCAATGTCTTTGGGTAGTTGGCTGTTGGCACCCATCAACCAACCGCGTTCAGGGCGAATGGCATGCGTATCAAAATGTGCCACCATATTGGTTGCATGCACGCCTGCATCGGTACGTCCTGCACCATGTAAAATAATGGGTTCATCGGCAATTTTGCTCAGAACTTTTTCAATGGTTTCCTGCACACTAGGTACGCCTGCTTGCTGGGTTTGCCAACCCCGATACCGAATGCCACAAAACTCAATTCCGATTGCAAAACGCTGCATAATCACCTCAAATCACACTGAAGACTGCCAATGCGCATACCACTGTGCAAGGCTGTCGTATTGTAAATACATTTTTAAGGCTTTGGCATAAAGATCTGCGTGACTTTGGCAATCACTGATTAAAATTTTACTGTCCTGTAACCACTGGCTGATCGCATAGCGTTGTTGCATGCCACCAAAAGTGACTTGGGTGGTGAGAATCACGGCACATTGTTGAGCTTGCAAGGCCTGAATTAACTCAATCACTTCGGCATTGACGGCCATATTGCCTGTACCATAACTCTGTAAAATGAGGCAGTGTGGTGGCTGTTGCTGTAAGGCTTTTAAATTATCGACCAAAGCGGAAATGGCAATTGGCTGTAACATCCAATTCAGGCAGTTAAAGTGCTGGGCTTTTTCAATATGTTGAGTGCTAATGTTGAATGCTGGCTTATTCTGCGATTTGTTCTCCGTGTAAACCAAAGCAGACTGACCTGTAAATGCATTTAACTCGGTGGTGTGTTGTTTCAGTGCCGTTGCGGCATGAATCAGTTGCTGATGGAAGGCCAGATATACTCCCTGAGTCACTTGATGAATCTGTTGTAAAGCAAAATTTAGGTTGTCCAAGGCATCACTAAATTCACGGGTATCTGTGCCTTGTGCATTGAGTAAGGGATATTGGCTACCCGTGAGAATGACATGGGTACTTTGCGCTAAAAAACGTGCCAAGACTGCGCTGGCATAGCTGAGGGTGTCGGTGCCATGTAAAATAACGAAATGTTGAAAATCATCGTGTTGTAATTTTTGAATATATTGAATGAGCTGTAACCAGTCTGCTGCTGTGCAGGCACTACTGTCTTTAATGACAGGGGCAACAAAACATTCAATCTCTAAATTTAGGGGCAAGACCTGTGCCAAGCGTGGCAGGAATTGCTCGGCAGGCATTGGGCTTAGTGGTTCACCGACACAGCCAAAAGTGCCGCCCATATAGATTAACGCAATTTTTTTCATCATAAAAAAAGCAGTCAAGAATGACTGCTTTATCTTAATCTGATTTGAATTAAGAAGCGATTTGATTCAGTAACTGATCGGCACGTTGGCGTTGTTCAGCAGAGTAATTTGCATCTTGTTCGCCAAGTAAAGCTTTCGCAGCATCATAAGCGCCCAACTCTACATATTGGCTCGCTAAGTCTAAGTTCAACTGAATTTCATCCACTTGATATAAGTCTGGGAATGATTTCACCAATGGATCATTCAGATCAACATCTGTACTGACAACGGTTGCAGCAGGTTCATGTGCAATACTTGGTGCAGCAATGATTTCTGGTTCAGTTGTAGGTTGAAGATTGGTTTCCGCAGCAGGCGTACTGTCAAATGTGAAATTAAAATCAGGCGTTGCAGGTTCAGCTTTTGCTTCAACTGCAGGTGCACTTTCTGGTGTAGAAAAATTGAAGTCTAGACTTGGGGCTTCGACTGCAGCAGCTTCACTTATTGTTGATTCTGGGGCTGCTGTTTCTGGTGCTACTGTGGTTTCAGCTGGGCTTGGTGTTAAATCAAACGTGAAGTCGAGCGGTTTAACTTTCTCTGCAGGGCTTGCACTTGGTTCAGCTGTAATCGCAGGCGCTTCAGTTTTTACTTCTCTTGGTGCAGAATCGAGTGAGAAATTAAAATCCAGTGCCGCAGGTTCTGCTTTGACTTCAGGTTCGGCAGCAGGGCTGAAATTTAAGGATGAGGTGTCAAATTTCAAAGCTGCTTCAGGTTCTGCAGTTTTATTTGAAGTCAGTTCGTGCTGTAACTGGTCAAAAGAAGCCGTTTGATTTGGCGTACTCACAGGTGCAGTAAAATCTAAGCTGCTTGGAGCTGCAGTCGGCGCTTCATTTGCTGATTTTTCAGCAATATCTTCATGTGCATGACTGGCTTTTTTTGCTTCAGCTTGTGACAGAATATCGTCAAGCTCTAAAGAGCGTAAATGATTCAGCAATTGATCAATTGCAAATTCATCTTTTTGTTGTAAATGAATATCAAGCAATAACAAATACAAACCATGCAATGAGTTATCATGTTTTAATGCTTGGTTAATTTGCGCTTCTGCAGCAAAGAAATTACGCTCTTTGATCAGGTTTTCAATGTTAGTTTGGATTTTTACAGGGACAGGGGTAGAGTGTTGTGGAGTTGGAACAACCTCTTCAACCACCACCGATTTCTGGGCAACTTTTTTGGTAGTTGTGGTTTTCTTGGCACTGGTTTTGGCTGGCGCTGCTGTTTTCTTGTTGCTTGGTTCGGCTTCTTTACTTGCTTCACGCTTTTTCAAGAAAATTGCGATCACCAGTAATAAAATAAACGGAATCACATAAATCAGCATGTTTATACCCCTTGAGGATGTGGTCCCTGTTTGACCTTATCCCAAAAAAATCATTGTGTGTAACATTTAGTGTTTTGGCTTATTTGCGGCTTGTTGTTTTTGCAATTGTTGTTGCAGTTCGGCAAGGCGCGCGTTGAGTAATTGAATTCTGTGATCCTTCTGACGTAATGCCAATTCTAATTCTGTTACGTTTCTCTGTAATTTAACGGTTTTCTCGCGGGATGTCATAACTTTTAATGACAAGTCACCCGAAGTTTGTGTGGATTGTGTGTTCTTCTTGGCAGAACCGTGGGTGGAGTCCTGTTGATTCTCTGCCACGAGGCTCATTTCTGCTTGATTTAAACGATATTTGGCTTTGCCTGATTGTGGTGTACTGGCCGTTTCTGGTTTTGGAATTGCGGCTTTTTTCTCTGTTTTAGAGTTAGCTTGTGCATGTAAATTTAAGGTCGCACCACGACGCAAACGATTGGCATCGCCTTGAATAAAAGCATGCTCATTATTGGCTTTAATTTGCTGCATCACTTCAGCAACAGGGCGGTTATTTTCACCCGCAATGCGTGAGGCAATTGCCCATAATGATTCATTCGATTGCACCACGTGTTGGGTATTGACTGCAGGCATGGCTGTGGCAGGGCTTGGTTTAGCCTGTGCAGCCGCTGTTTGTGCAGGCTTTTTCACGGCAGCAGCAGGCTGAGTTTGTGCCAGTTGCTTCGTGCGTTGCTGTTCAGCAAATTTTTGTACCAATGGATCAGCCGATTGTTGTGCAGTGACTGACGTAGTCGCTGTAGATGCTGTCGGTGTTGGGTTGTTATTTGTTTTTGCTGGCGCTGCTTTTGGAGCAGCAACAGTCGTATTTTCACTCGCTGCGCTACGGCTTGGCGCAGTTTGAATCACTGTTACTGCTTGATGGTTTAACGCAGGCGGTGTATTGCGTTTAATGGTTAGCGGTGCTTCAAAAGCCTGTTGTTCAATTGCTTTGGGTGTTTCAACCTGATAGGCCGTACTTACAGGTAAATTTAAAGCAATATCTTGCTCATTGACAATCATAACAGGCATTAAAGCTTGTTCATTGCTACGTTGCATAGCGGCCAATGGCGCAGGTGCACTGCGTTTTAATGGGGTGCGAATATGTTGCAGGCGGGTTGCATTGCCTTCTTTAATTTTGACCACAATATTCAACTCAGACTCGGTTAACGGTCGAGATGAGGTAATGGTGATAACCCCTGTACCATTGCTGTTACGACGTGTAAAAAAGTTAAGATGACCAGGCGGACGGTGACTCGCACCAATCGACATCAGATCTTCGGCCGTAGCTAAACTAACATCAATCGCTTCATTCACATTCGATTGACGAAAGTTGATTTCGGCATAGAGCAATTCCCCAGTTGTTGACTGAATTTGAATCGGGTCAACATTCATTGCATACATTTGCTGTGAAGCCAAAATAGATAAAATGGCGATCTTTAATTTGTTATATACAGTCATCTTAATTGTTAGCTCGGTCATTTATCGCAAGGCGAAAAGGATAGAGTAGCGAGTTGTAGGTCGATTGTAAAATATTAACACGTTGATTACATAAAAAAGCCAGTCAAATTTGACTGGCTTGTTGAGATTGATCACAGAATCAAAAATGATTCAGTGCTCAAGACGAAGCTTAAGCATTTTTGTAATCAATTAAGATGCGTAACATACGACGTAATGGCTCTGCTGCGCCCCAAAGTAATTGGTCACCTACAGTGAATGCACCAAGGTATTCTTTACCCATGTTCATTTTGCGTAAACGACCAACAGGTACTGTTAAAGTCCCTGTAACTGCAACTGGGGTAAGATCGGTCATTGATGCTTCGCGTGTATTTGGTACCACTTTTGCCCATTGGCTTGATTGACGAATCATATCTTCAATTTCGTTCAGTGGAACGTCTTTTTTCAGCTTCAATGTGATTGCCTGAGAGTGACAACGCATTGCGCCAATACGCACACAGTGACCATCAATTGGAACGATCTGCTGATTGCCTAAAATCTTGTTGGTTTCAACCTGACCTTTCCATTCTTCTTTTGACTGACCGCTTTCAAGCTGTTTGTCGATATATGGAATGAGAGAACCCGCTAAAGGCACACCAAAGTTTGCCGATGGGAAACCTTCGCCACGTTGTAATTCGGCAATTTTAGAGTCGATGTCTAAAATTGGTGAACGTGGGTCATCCAACAAGTCTTTGGTGTTGTTATACAAGTAGCCCATGCCTGTGATCAGCTCACGCATGTTTTGCGCACCTGCACCAGAAGCTGCTTGATAGGTCATTGAAGTTGCCCATTCCACCAAATTGTTTTGGAATAATGAACCCAAGCCCATCAACATGAGTGAAACAGTACAGTTACCGCCCACAAATGTTTTAGTGCCATTCACCAAGCCATCTTTAATGACATTCATGTTGACTGGATCAAGTACGATAATCGCTTCATCATCCATACGCAGGGTAGATGCAGCATCAATCCAGTAACCATTCCAACCTTCAGCTTTAAGCTTCGGGAAAACGGCAGAAGTGTAATCACCACCTTGACAGGTAATAATGACATCCATTTGCTTCAGACTTTCAATATCTGTTGCATCCATAAGTGCTGGAGCAGTCTTACCACCAAATGCTGGTGCTTCACCACCAGCATTACTGGTAGAGAAATAGAATGGTTCAAAATGAGCAAAATCATTTTCTTCAACCATACGTTGCATAAGGACGGAACCCACCATCCCGCGCCAACCGACCAGACCTACTTTCATGCCACTTTGCCTCGGTGCGTTAAAAAACAATAAAGGAATATAAGTCTATCAAAAGGGGGCGCAACTGCAAGCATTACATGAACAAAACATGAGTATTATTGAGTGAAATCTCTTGTTTGTGTTACATACAAAATTGATAACTTTGGTTTTCATGTAAAAACGACAAAAAATACAAAAGAGTAAAGCAAGATGATTTGGGTAAAAGGGCTTGCAATATTAGTCATTTGGTTAAGTTTTTGGTCACTGATTCCGCGTGATGAATGGTGGATTCGGGGCGCAGATTTTCCACGTTTACAGATCTTGGTTTTGGGCATCATTGCCTTTGTTTTGCTCCTAATTTGGGAGCAGACGTGGGATGTGTCTAGCCAAGTGATTTTAATTGGGCTGATTGCGGCTTTGGCTTATCAGCTCAAAATGGTCTTGCCCTACACCTTGCTGTGGAGAAAACAGGTCAAACAAGTTCGTCCAGAACAGCTAAATCCTGAAAAACAAATTTCATTAATCGTGTCCAATGTTCTGACACCAAATCAAAAATATCATCTGTTGATTGAACATATTCAAGCCTTAAAACCAGATTTGGTGTTGACCCTAGAATCTGATTTGGCTTGGCAGAAAGCCTTGTCTGTGATTGAAGCCGATTATCCTTATCGGGTCGCTGCACCTTTAGATAATTTATATGGCATGCATTTGTATAGCCGTTTGCCATTAAAAGACAGTGAGATCAAATTTATTCTCAGCGATGAAATTCCATCCATTCATACCAGTGTGATTTTGCCTTCGGGGCAGCCTGTACAGTTGTATTGTTTGCATCCTAAACCACCAAGTCCTACCGAAGCCAAAGATTCAGTTTTAAGAGATGCCGAATTGTTGATTGTAGGCGATCAAATCAAAGATTTAGATGAAAGCTGTATCGTAATGGGTGATTTAAACGATGTGGCGTGGTCGCGGACTACGCGCTTGTTTCAAAGAATCAGTGGCTTGCTCGACCCGCGCGTAGGGCGGCACTATATCAATACCTTTCATGCCGATTATCCTTTACTGCGTTGGTCATTAGACCATGTATTTCATAGTACAGATTTTGCATTGGTAGATATGCAGCGTTTAGCACATATTGGTTCAGATCATTTTCCTGTGTATGTGGTATTGCAAACTGGGCGGGTGTTTGATCGAATTCAGGAAGAACTGCCGCAAACCGATGCCGATGAGCAGGAAGCACAACAGGCGATTCAGGATGGGATTGAAAAAGCAGAGCAAGAAGAAAAACTGGTGACCGATGAAATTGCACAACCATATAAAGCGCAGAATAAATCAGTTTAGAAATTAAACGAAAAGTGTACGAAATGGCTTACACGGATTTAGGCGCATGACGCATGGTTTATTCTGACTGATCTGGTTAAGATTAATTCATCAGCACAAGGACTCGGGAACGGAATATCCCATTAAGGAAGACGACGCTGAGGGATAAACATCAAGGATATGATGTAGGTAAGGAACGCCACACAACAAAATAACAATAAGTTTTGAAAGCACAACCTCATGAGCCCGAGTTTTACAGGATGTAGAACTCGGGCGATGATTTTTTAGGGCTTATTTTTTCATTCTCATTGTTTTTAAACAAATTAAATTTCAATCAGCTCGATTCAGTTTTAAGGCTTTAGGTGTGTTTTGACTGCAAAACTTGCTGATATAAATCTAAGGTTTGATGACACATATCTGCCAAGCTGAACAATTCAACAGGGGTGACACTTTGCGGTATTTCCAGATGCAATTGCACTGCATTGAATAAAGCCACTTGGTCATCTGCTGCGATGAGCCCTTGCGGATACAGTTGTGACAAAATTTCAGCCACACCACCACGGTTCCAGCCAATCACAGGTGTTCCTACAGATAAAGCCTCAAGTGCAGTGCGTCCAAAGGTTTCCGCCTGATTGGAAAGTGAAAGTACAATATCGCTAAACGCAAGCCACTCGCGAATGTCAGAACGGTGTCCAACAAAGGTTATCGCTTCGGTCAGATGTTTATCCCGAATATTGCGTTCCAGTTCCTGTAAATAAGCTGCTTTTTTAACATCTGCACCGCCTACAACAACAGCATGAATCTGTGGATACTGGGTTTTTAATTTCGCAATTAGATCAATCAATGTTTCATGACCTTTTAAGCGGGTGATACGTCCCGGCAAACAAATTAAAAACTTATGTTCAAGTTCTGGGAAATCTTGATAGGTTTGTTGCATCCATTGTGCCGAAGGTTGATACCCGTGCGGAAATGCAGCAGGGTCAATTCCACGATAAATACGGACAATATCTTCAGGTGGACAGTTTTGATAATGATCACGAATGTATTTGACTACACTGTCAGAAACTGCGATCACTTTTTCCGCTTGGGTCATAATTTGGCTGTAACGGTTAACTGAATAAAAACCATGTACAGTTGAAATTAAGTGTGGACGTTTTTCGGCTGGAATACCTTTTAGGGAAAAATGAGTTAGCCATGCAGGTACGCGGGAACGTACATGCACAATATCAGGTTGATGTTGCATAATCAGTTGGCGTAAAGGACGGATTTGCCACAAGCTTGATAATGATTTTTTGTGGATGGCTAACTTTAAATGAGTGGAACCTTCAGCTTCGAGTTGGTTAACCATCCGTCCGCCATTCGACACCACCAATGACGTATGTCCTTGAGCGACCAAGGCTCGGGCGATTTCGAGCGTACCGCGTTCTACACCGCCACTGTTTAATTCGGGTAATAACTGCATGACTTTCATGAATCTTTCCTTCTGCCGTACAGATTAGTAAATACTGTCATAACCTTCGGGGCGGCTCTTAAACCGACGATGAAACCACATATATTGGGTAGGAGCGATCCGTAATTGCTGCTCAATAATGAAATTGGTGCGCGTTGCATCTGCAACTTCATCTGCGCTTGGGAAATCCAGCAGTTCAGGTTCAATCAAGACTTTATATTGAGGGTTGGAAAGCTCACCTGTACGGTAAAAATATAACGGAATTGCTGCGGCTTTGGTCATTTTAAGTAAACGACGATGCGCTGTAACTGTCGCAGCAGGCACGCCAAAAAATGGCGCCATAACACCTTGTTTTAAACCAAAGTCCTGATCTGGGCTATACCAAATGGCACGACCATTTTTTAAGTGGCGGATTAAACCACGCATGTCATCGTGGTCAATTTGATGACCGTAAATGGTGTCGCGACAACGGTAAATCAGCATGTCCAGTAAGGGATTGTTTTGTGGACGATAGACCACATCGGGGTCAAAATATTGTGCACAGACATAGCCACCTGCATCTAGCAGAGTAGAATGTGTGCCTAACAATAAAACCCCGCGACCATCTGCTTGGGCTTGCTGAATATGTTCTAAACCTTCAACCTGAGTGCGTCCTTTAAACCACTGTGGACAGTACCATGCATTTAAGGTTTCAAATACGCCCAGCATTTGATCAACAAAGACTTGGCGAGCATTTTCATGTACTTCAGCCTCGCTCCATTCAGGAAAGCACACTTCCAAATTGCGTAACGTAGTTACGCGACGTGACTTCATGCTGTTAAAGGCAAGATTGCCTAAAAGCTGCGCCAAACGATACTGAATCGCCCACGGCAAAATGGCTAAAATCATCAGGCAGACAATGCCAATCCAGATGCCCCAATATTTTGGCAACAGGAAAGACCATTGAAATTCGCCTGGTTGATATTCAGTGTGTTGACTCATAATGACCGTGTAAAGTGTTGTATCGTTGCAGTTTAGCACGAACCGATTTTAAAATTTAAAAGCATCCGTCCAATGGGAAAGATGCTTAAAACGGTTTTGCGAAGTCTTTCAGGACAAGCGTAGACGAAGTGTCAATAGACCCTAGTTACCATTCGCCAAGTTTTCCAGTTCGTCCCAACGCTCCAGTTTTTCCAGCAGTTCTTCATCAATTTCAGCCAAACGCTGTGAGGCTTTGGTGGCTGCATTGGCATCTGTTACAAACCAAGAACCATCCGCCAGTTTTTCAGCCAATTCGGTTTGTTCCTGTTCCAGTGCTTCAATTTCACCTGGCAACTGCTCTAAAGCACGTTGATCTTTGTAGCTCAATTTTACTTTTTTAGCCGTTGGTGCTGCTGCAGCCGCTTCGGCTTTGGCAACGGCTTTTTTAACATCACTTTTTTGATCAACCACAGTTTGGTCTGGGCGTTGCTGCAAATAGTCCTGATAGCCGCCAATATATTCATCAATATTGCCTTTGCCATCAAATACCCAAGTTGAAGTCACCACGTTGTCCATAAAGGCACGGTCGTGTGAAATCAGCAATAAGGTGCCTTTATAGTCGCTGAGCATTTCCTCAAGCAATTCTAAAGTGACCATATCCAAGTCGTTGGTCGGCTCATCCATCACTATCAGGTTAGATGGTTTGAGTAATAATTTTGCCAGTAAAATACGGTTGCGTTCTCCGCCAGACAAGGCTTTAACTGGCGTGCGCGCACGTTCTGGTGAGAATAAAAAATCTTGCAAATAACTATAGATATGACGACGTTGTCCGTTCACATCAACAAAGTCTGAACCTTCAGATACGTTATCTTTGACTGACTTTTCCAAATCTAAGACGTTACGTAATTGGTCAAAATAGGCAATTTCCAGTTGTGTGCCTGTTTTGACAGAGCCACCATGTTCAATTTCACCTAAAATGGCTTTAATCAGAGTGGTTTTACCGACACCGTTATCACCAACTAAACCAATACGGTCGCCACGTAATACCAATGTTGAAAAGTCTTTGATAATTGGAGCTTGATTGCCAAAGGCCACTTGTAAATGTTCAATATCAAAGACCAGTTTACCTGAGCGATTGGCTTCCTGCGCTGCCATATTGACTTTGCCTTGTTGGAAGCGACGTGCTTTGGATTCTTCACGTAAGGCTTTTAAAGCACGCACACGTCCTTCGTTGCGGGTACGACGTGCTTTAATGCCTTGACGAATCCATGCTTCTTCTTCGGCCAGTTTTTTATCAAACAGCGCATTTTGTTTTTCTTCAGCTTCAAGTTGCTGCGCTTTTAAATCTAAATAACGCGAATAGTTGCCTTCGTAGCTGCGTAATACACCACGATCTAACTCGACAATGCGGGTGGCGATACTATCGACAAAAGCACGGTCATGCGAAATAAACAGTAGAGTTAAATTATTTTGATCGAGTAAAAATTTTTCTAGCCATTCAATACTTTCCACATCTAAGTGGTTGGTCGGCTCATCTAGCAACAATACGTCAGGTTGGGTGAGTAGGGCACGTGCCAACAACACACGACGTTTACGTCCACCCGATAAATCGGCCAAGTCGGCATTTGGATCAAGTCCCATTTTACTTAAAATGGCATTGACCTTATTTTCTAGCGCCCAGCCATCAAGCTGATCTAGCTTGTGTTGCAAGTTCCCCATACGGTCACAGGCATCCATATCGCCCAATACACAGGCATCACTGGCTTCGTGATAGGCTTTTAATACTGCAGCAGCTTCGCCTGCACCATCAGCAACAATATCGGCGACTTTGCCTGAATCCATGGGCACATCTTGCGCCAACATGGCAATGGTGATGCCATTTTGAATAGACACTTCACCTGCATCGGGCAGTAAACTTCCTTCAATCAGTTTAAGTAGAGTAGACTTACCTTCTCCATTACGGCCAATCAAACACACTCGTTCGCCACGTTCTAGGTTAAAATTCGCGCCGTCGAGCAAGGCAGGTCCACCAAATGCAAGTTGGACATCCCTTAAAGTAATATAGGCCATAGTGTTTCCTAAAAAATCTCAAATGAGGATTTGAAATGACTAAACAAAGTATAGATGATCAGGCGTCATTTTCCGCACCCATTGAAGATTTGCAAGTGCGAATTGCATTTTTGGACGATTTAGTTGAGCAATTGAATGAACAAGTGGTTCATCAAAGTCTGGAAATTGCTGATTTAAAGAAACAAATGCAGTTGTTATATCAGCGGGTAGAGTCGGCAGATTTGTCGGATGGGATTGCACCATTTGACCCGATGACCAATCGCCCACCACACTATTAATCAATCGTACTTAATCAACGGTATTGGTTTCCGTGCTGATTTTAATTTGACCTTTGCTGTACTTCCCGCTGTAATGCTCGGCTGCTGTGCCTGAATCTTTTAAACCCTATTGTGTCCGCTAAAGTTTATGTCCTCTAAAGTTGTATTACTTGACCTTGAAAACAACCTGCCTACCGCGACTTTGTTGCGAGAAATTATTGAGCATCATCCGAGTGTGTATCTGTTTAATTGTGCAGGAAAATTTGAATATAACTTGCAGGATTTAACTGAACTCGCTGGCTGGATCAGTACGGGTCAACTTATGATTTTAGACAGCCCGCGCGCAGAGTTTAAAGAGTTTGAATATGCAGTGGTAGTTGGGCAACTGATGGCACTGCTAGAGCCAGAAACACAAGTTAAAGTGATTTCTGCGGCTGACAGTATTCAGATTTTAATGGAAATGTTGCAAGCATCTGAAATTGCCTGTCACCTGATTCATATTCAGCCTGAAATGCAGTCTGGGAAAAGCAAAAATCGTTTACCAAGCCCAATGGCAATTCGCAACAAACCTGAATTGCTGTTGGTAAAAAAGTATTGTGATGCGTTGGCAAAAATGTCAGGCAAGCCAACTAACGTAGAGGCTTTAAAAAACTCGATTGCCAATATTTTGCAACTTGAGGCAGACAAAGTGCAGCATGTGGTTGGTATGTTGATGAACCTGAAAATTGTAAAGCGGGTGGATGAGCAAATTAGCTTTCGTAAAAAAGTACTGAAGCAGTGGGTACAACTTGACCTAGATGTCGTGGAAGAATCTACGCAAGAGGCGACAGTCACTTCTACAATCGTGGCGCAAACTGAAGCCGTAGAGCCACATCCTCAGCACAGTTTATTTAAAAACTTTAGCCAAATTGACCCTGTGCAATGGGAAGTTGCCAAAAAGTTACGTGAGCTAAAAGGTGAAAAACCAAAAGATATTTATGAATTGCGTGATTTGCTGGAACGGTTATTTCCAAAATCTGATATTCGTTTATTGCTCAAAGAACTGATTGAAAAAGGCTATATTTATTGGAATGGACATGAAGTGCTATATAGTCATGAGATGTTTTTAAGCTAAGTTTTAGAATTTTTCGATTAATGGCATGAGTCGATTTAAAACCCATCTGCAAGATAGTTTTTTATCGATACGACTGATTTAAGTCATCATTTATCAACCATTTAAAGTTTTGAAAATGATGCCTTTTCACGTAAGACGATTTTAAGCTGTTTGTAGGCAGATAGACTAAAACACTTGAAATAAATAAATCACAGCTTATTTTAATCTTGCGTTTTATATTGTGCTTATGCAACTCTAATATAAGAATAGAAAGGTTGTACTATGGAAAATACTGGAATTTGGGTTGCCGTTGCCATCATTATATTTGTGATGGGCTCTATTTTTGGTCTGCGTGTCAGCCCAAGAGAAAAAGCTTTAGGATTGATGCGTGAAAAAGCCCGAAAAATGGGACTACACCCTCGTTTGGTGGTTGCACCTGATTGGACAAAAATCCCCAAAGCTACGGAATCACGTGCCAGTATGGTGGCGTATTACAGCGTACTCATTGCCGATGCACGTTTACCGTTAATGCGTGCTTTAGTGACAGATCAAAAGCTAGAGCTGTTGCATGGCGATGAGAAATTCCAAGGCTTACCCATTGCATTAAAGGGCATTTATGCTATTGATATGCAGGCAAACTGTGTAGGAATCTATTGGGATGAAGAAGCCGATCTTCGCGCAACTCAATTAGATGAGATGAAAGCCTTTTTACATAGCTTGGCTGAACGTTAATTTTTAAACCATTAAATAGGAAATACGGTTACTTATGGCGAACGCTCCTCGGTCCACATCCAAAAGCACTGCAGCCAAATCTGAAGCTGGTCACAAACGTGCTTTAGTGATTGTGGAGTCGCCTGCAAAAGCGAAAACAATCAATAAATATCTTGGTTCGGACTACATTGTGAAGTCTTCGGTCGGTCACGTGCGTGATTTGCCAACCAGTGGTGGTGCAAAAACCACAGAAAAGAAAACCACCACCCGAACCAAACTGACCGAGGCTCAGAAAGCTGAAAAAGCTCAACAAGCATTAGTCAACCGTATGGGGGTTGATCCTGAACATGACTGGAAAGCACACTATGAAGTGCTGCCAGGCAAAGAAAATGTAGTCGCTGAATTAAAAAAACTGGCATCGCAGGTCGATGAAGTCTATCTCGCAACGGACTTGGACCGTGAAGGGGAAGCGATTGCGTGGCACTTAAAAGAAGTCATTGGTGGAGATGACTCACGTTATCAACGTGTCGTGTTTAACGAAATTACCAAAAATGCGATTCAAGAAGCCTTTAAGCATCCTGCGCGTTTAGATACCAACAAAGTCAATGCCCAACAGGCACGTCGTTTCTTAGATCGCGTGGTGGGTTTTATGATTTCGCCACTGCTCTGGGAAAAAATTGCCCGTGGTTTATCGGCAGGACGAGTGCAGTCAGTTGCGGTGAAGCTGGTTGTGGAGCGCGAGCGTGAAATTCGCGCCTTTGTACCCGAAGAATATTGGCAAGTCTTTGCAGATACTAAATCTGAAAAAGATGACATTCGTCTAGAAGCGGTTAAGCAAGCGGGTAAAACCCTCAAGTTACGCAACAAAGCGGAAACCGATGCTTTACTGAACTTGATTAAAGATGCGCAATACACCGTATCTGCACGTGAAGATAAGCCGACCAAAGTCAACCCAAGTGCGCCATATATCACGTCAACGCTGCAACAGGCTGCGAGTACCCGTCTTGGTTTTTCAGTCAAGAAAACCATGATGCTAGCACAGCGTTTGTATGAGGCAGGTTTTATCACCTATATGCGTACAGACTCGACCTTCCTGAGTGATGACGCGGTCAATATGGTGCGTACGCATATTGAAGCGGAGTTTGGTCAAAAATATCTGCCTGCTAAACCAAATCGTTATGGCAATAAAGCAGGCGCACAAGAAGCGCACGAAGCGATTCGTCCATCTAATGTTGCGCTTAAAGGCGACAGTTTGGTGGGTGTAGAGCGCGATGCACAGCGTTTATATGATCTGATTTGGCGTCAGTTCGTCGCTTGCCAAATGACACCAGCCGAATATTTATCATCGACCATTTTGGTTGATGCCAATGGTGTCGAGTTAAAAGCCAAAGGTCGTACGCTGGTTTTTGATGGTTTTACTAAAGTGCGTGGGCAAAACAAATCGGATGATGATGTGTTACTGCCTGCAGTTAAAGTCGGTGAAATTCTTAAATTAGAGAAGCTTGATCCATCACAACACTTTACCAAACCACCTGCGCGTTTTACCGAAGCCTCTTTGGTGAAAGAGCTTGAGAAAAAAGGTATTGGACGTCCATCGACCTATGCTGCGATTATTTCAACTATTCAAGACCGTGGTTATGTCAAACTGGAAAACCGTCGTCTTTATGCCGAAAAAATGGGTGAGATTGTTACAGACCGCCTGGATGAAAGTTTTAATAATCTGATGAACTACGACTTTACAGCAGACTTGGAAGGTCAGCTAGATAAGGTTGCAGATGGTGAACGTGACTGGAAAGATTTACTCAACAGTTTTTATGGTGACTTCAAACAGCGTTTGACCAATGCACAGGGCGAACAAGGCATGCGCCGTAACTTGCCTGTAGAGGTCGATGCAGTACATTGTAAAGAATGCTCACGACCAATGCAGATTCGTACAGGTACGACAGGCGTATTCTTAGGCTGCTCAGGCTATAACTTGCCGCCAAAAGAGCGTTGTAAGGGAACGCTGAACCTGACACCTGTAGAATCACTTGCCGCCTTATCCGATGATGATGCCGCTGAAACCGCAGATTTGATGTCTAAAAAGCGCTGTCCAATTTGTGAAACAGCCATGGACAGTTATGTAATTGATGGCGGTCGTAAACTGCACATTTGTGGGAATAACCCAGACTGTTCAGGTTTTGAGCTTGAAGAAGGCGAGTTCAAAATTAAAGGCTATGATGGTCCAACCATTCCTTGTGACAAGTGTGATGGCGAAATGCAGCTGAAAACAGGTCGTTTTGGCCCTTATTTTGCC
Source organism: Acinetobacter sp. YH12131 (assembly GCF_013418635.1). Lineage (NCBI taxonomy): Bacteria > Pseudomonadati > Pseudomonadota > Gammaproteobacteria > Moraxellales > Moraxellaceae > Acinetobacter > Acinetobacter sp. YH12131. Next base: position 37,427 of record NZ_VPBQ01000003.1, on the reverse strand, counting down.
TGCACCAGTTGTGAAAACACGCGTAAAGTGCTCAAGAATGGTCAACCTGCGCCACCGCGCGTTGATCCAATTAAAATGGAGCATTTACGCTCGACCAAACACGATGACTTTTTTGTACTACGTGATGGTGCAGCAGGTTTATTCTTGGCAGCTAGCAAGTTCCCGAAAGTGCGTGAAACCCGTGCGCCGAAAGTCGCGGAATTGCGTACTGTTGCAGAACAGCTTGATCCAAAATATCAATTTATTTTGCAAGCACCTGATGCAGACCCAGAGGGTAATCCAACATTAGTGAAATTCAGCCGTAAGAATCAAGCGCAATATATTGGTTCGGAAACGCCTGAAGGCAAACAAACCAAATGGTCATTGGTTTACCAAGATGGTAAGTGGGTTGAGGCTTAACACGATCTGTTATGGAGTTGAAGCCAAAAAAATTCGCCATTTTAATCGATGCAGATAACTCATCGGTCAACTCGATTGAGTCTGTATTGGAAGAAGTGGCGAAGTATGGCATCGCCAGTGTAAAGCGCGTGTATGGTGACTGGAGCAGCGAAAGTCTAAAAAATTGGCGTGATGTACTTTTACCGCACGCCATTACGCCTGTACAGCAATTTGCTTATACCAAAAGCAAAGATGCCACCGATATGATTTTAATTATCGATGCCATGGATTTGTTGTATAGCGGTGCTTTAGATGGTTTTTGTATTGTATCTAGCGACAGTGATTTCACGCCTTTAGCCTCTCGCATTCGTGAAAGTGGTTTAATCGTTTATGGTTTTGGGCGTAGTAATACGCCTGAAGCTTTTCGTAAAGCCTGCGATAAATTTATTTATGTAGAAAACTTGGTGTCCGAAGCTGAAAAAGCTGCGGTAGCAGAAGAATCTGATCAGAAAGGGAAAAATAATAAAGTTACCGATGTTGCACTCAGCATAGATAAATACACCTTGAACCTGATTTATAAAGCGGTCAAAGAAAATGCCGATGATAGTGGTTGGGCTTATTTAGGGGCAATTGGTACGTATATCAGCTCGGTCAAGCCCGACTTTGACACCCGAAACTATGGTTACGATAAACTCTCTGGTTTAATTAAAGCCTTGGGTTTATTTGAAACCAAATTACAGGGCAGTCAGATGTATTTGAGAAAGCGTAGTTTTAGTACGTTTGTCAAACTTGTCCAAAAAATCATTCAGCAACTTGCAGATCAGGCAGGTTGGGCAAAAATTTCCGAGATTATTCAACATATCGAACAAAATGATCTCTACTTTAATATTCAAAATCAGGGATTTGAAAATACACAGTCAGCTATACTTTCAATACACAGTGGTTGGTTGGAATTTTCCAATGATCACAATCGTGTTAAAGTCGGCAAGCTGATGTCTTAATGTTGTCCTAATTCATGTGGAAAAAAATCCGAATTTTATGCTTATTGCTGGTTTTGCTGGTCGTTGCAGTCAATGCTTGGCGTGATCAGAGCCAAGACTGGAATAAGCCCATCATCGTATTGTTACACCCAATCAATGCCGATGGACGATCAAACACCCAAAACTATATCAATACATTAAATATCAATAATTTAAATTCAGCTCAAGACTATCTAAAACAAGCTTCTTTGCAGTATCGTGGGCAACCGATTGCGCTTTATTTCAAACAGGGGCGAGAATTAAAGCAGTTGCCACCAAAAGTGCCTGAGCAAGCATCGCTACTGAGCACCGTACTTTGGAGTTTAAAGTTCCGTTTTTACGCTTGGCAGCAACGACAAAGCAGTGATGGTGCTGCAACAGTGACACTGTACCTGAATTATTATGATCCGAGTCAAACTCAAATTTTGAAGCATTCCACCGCTTTGCAAAAAGGCAAAATTGGCTCGGTGAATTTATTTGCTTCTGCTGCGCACAGTCAGCGTAATACGTTGGTGATGGTGCATGAATTACTGCATACCTTTGGTGCCACAGATAAATACGATTTGAGCACAGGTCAGCCGATTTATCCGATTGGTTATGCAGACCCAAATCAGCAACCATTGTATCCACAACGACAGGCTGAACTGATGGCGGGTTATGTGCCACTTTCGCAAAGCAAAAGTAAAATGCCTGAATCGTTACAACAGACACGTATTAACGAAATCACTGCCATAGAATTGGGCTGGAAATAATGTGGATAAGCATGTACTTATCCACATCTCTACAATAGAGCTTGTGTAAAAGTATGTGTTTAGGCATGAACCGAGCCATTTATATTCATGGGTTTATTCCTAAACCGATCTGTTAAACTATTCATCCACCCAGTACGATGAGTCACTATGAGTTTAGCCAGCCTAATTGATGAATTGAATCCCCAGCAAAAACAAGCAGCCACGACAGCATATCAACATAGTCTGGTCTTGGCTGGCGCAGGCTGTGGCAAAACCAAAACCATTGTGGCACGTGCAGCGTACTTGATTGATCAAGGTATTCCAGCCAATCAAATTCAAATTTTGACCTTTACCCGCCGTGCGGCGAGTGAAATTGTCGCACGGGTGGAGTTGGCACTGGGCGAGCAAGCCAAAGGCTTACGTGCTTCGACCTTTCATACTTTTTGTATGTACTTGTTACGACGTATTCCTAAAGCTTTTGGCTTGGAACAATTTTCTATTATTGATCGTGATGATCAGTTGATGATGTTTCGCCTCATTCGCGGAAAAGATGATAAGAAAAATCCAAGTCAGTTGCCTAAGCCTCAAGAATTATGTGATTTGTATTCTTTTGCGCGGAATACCCGTCAAAAACTGAGTGTGGCTTTAGAAAAGCAACAGCCTGAATATTTGGCATTAAAAGATCAAATTGCTGAAATTATGCAGGAATACGAAAGCCGTAAACGTGCACGTGGCTTTCTCGATTATGACGATATTTTGGCTGTGGTGGCATCGGCATTGGCGCAGTCGGAAGGTCTGGTCGATTATGTCGCGTCAATTTGTCAGCATCTTCTGGTCGATGAAATGCAGGACACCAATCCTTTGCAATGGGCTTTGCTTGAGCCTTTAAAAGATCGGGTCAGTTTGTTTTGTGTGGGCGATGATGCACAATCGATTTATGGTTTCCGTGGTGCAGATTTTGAAAATATTCATCATTTCACAGAGCGCGTACCCAATGCTCAAATTTTCAAATTAGAGCAAAATTACCGTTCTACGCAGGAAATTTTAGACCTGTCCAATTGGTTGTTAGATCAAAGTGAGATTCGCTATAACAAACGGTTGCAGGCGCATCGTGGTGATGGCATCAAACCCAAAATGCATATTTTCCCGAATGAATTTGATGAAGCCAAATGGATTGCGATTGATATTAAAGAGCGACATTTCTTGCAAGGCGCGCCGTGGTCAGATCACATGGTCTTGGTGCGTTCAAGTTTTGCAGCGCGACATATTGAAGCTGCCTGTATTGCGGCAAGTGTGCCGTATCGTTTTATTGGCGGCATGAAGCTCTTGGAAACTGCGCATGTAAAAGACATGCTTAGTTTATTGCGCGTTATTGCCAATCCTTTAGATGATATTGCGTGGATGCGTTTTCTCACTTTATGGGATGGCGTGGGTGATGTCGGTGCGAGTAAGTTGGCACAGCAATTGTTGCTTGAACCGACAATGGATCAGGTGATTGAAAAGCTGGAAAAATTTGGACGCTTGCCAGAAAAAACTTTATTGATCATGAAGCAAATGGATGTCTTACGACATGAAGTTGCAGCTTGCGTCGGTTTAGGCATTGAAGCTATTCAGGAACAATTGGCAGATAACTATAAAAAAGACTGGAATCGTCGTCAGGGTGATTTTCAGTTGGTGCAACAACTGGCGGGTAAGCATGCGCAGTTAAGTGAGTTTTTAGAAGAATATGTGCTCGATCCTGTGTCTATTTCTGAAATTGAACGCCAGTCTGATACCGATGTGGTCACTTTAATCACCATTCACTCTGCCAAAGGTACGGAGCAAAAAGTCTGTTATGTGGCGAATGTGACTGCAGGGCAGTACCCGCATGCACGGGCGCAGGGCAGTTTTGATGATATTGAAGAAGAACGTCGAGTGCTGTACGTGGCTTTGACCCGTGCCCAAAATGAACTGATTTTAACCAAGCAAAATTTTAATTTATGGGCGCGTGATACGGTAGATGAACAAGGGCGCAAACTGGACAGTTATTTTTTGAATGATCTGACACGGCAGTTGTGTGCGATGGAAACTCATCACCGTACCCGTCAGCAAACTGTGAAAAGTGCCTTGGTGGAACGCCAAGCGATTAATTTAGATTTTGGCATTGATCTCGATTAAACTATGCCACAAGGTTTCCTGCAAAAAGTAGAGTAGGCGAGTGCTTTTTGATGTTTTTTGCCTATTTTAAGGTTGTAAGATGAAAATTTTAGTTCGTAGTTTAGAGCGTACAGTGACTGAAGAAGAATTGTTAAAGCTTTTTCAGGAATATGGCACTGTAGAATCTTGTAATTTGGTGTTGGATGCTGCAACAGGAAAATCTAAAGGTTTTGCATTTGTAGAAATGCCACATGCACGTGAGGCAGTAAAAGCCATTAAAGCGCTGAATACTTTGCGTCTGCATGGTCATGGAATACGTGTCAAAGCAGCAGAAGATAAACCTGCATCAAAATAGTTCAAAGGGAGCAAAAAATGCTCCTTTTTTATGCGTGATTTTTAGTAAAAATACGAGATTGGCACTGCATTGGTGCGCGATTTTATCGCAGTAAAAATAGTGTATTTTTTATTGGGTGTTGCAGGAAAATCGGTTTAATCTAAGCTTCTTAGAACGCTAAATTGAGGAAATGCTCATGTCCCGTGTTGCTCGTTTTCATGCAGATCGTACCAATCAGAAATTATATTTCGCCCGTCTTTCATGTCAGCAGGCCGAGCAAACCGAGCATGTTCAGCAAGCGCAGGCACATCGTGAAGCTGCGGTGTTTCATTTAAATGGCGCGGTGCTGGCTTTTTTGCAGGAATTGGTGCGGTATTATCGTTTAAATGACAGTAATCCAACCCTTAAATCAATTGAAGAATTGATGGCAGCCAAAGGGCAGATTTCCCCTGAAGTGGCAATTTTAGAGCAACTGAGCAAATCGGGTTTTATTGCAGAGTTAAAGCGCGCTTATCGTTTATGTCAGTACACGCCCGAGCCAAGTGCACCAGGACCTGAACAGGAAACGTCATCCAATTTGATTATTAAAGTCACGCAATCTCCGCAAGCATGGCTACCAGATACGAAAATTTTGCGCGAATGGCATCGTGACTTAACCCAGTTGATTGATGGTTTTCGTAATGAAATGGTGGAATTTTAAGCCGACCAAACGCCCTTGAAAAAAATCTGATCAGCCCGATATAAATATTCTGAACGATGCAAAGTGCAAGCGCCTTTGCCGCCATGTCGAGCATGGAGGATATATGTCTATAGAGCAATTGAAAGAATTATTTGGTAATCAGGAAGCAATTTTAGAGCTGGTTCAGCTTGAAGGTGGCGAGTTGGCATTGCGTAATGCAGGCTCAGAGAAAGAGCCATTGGTCAAAATCCAGTTCAATGACGAAGTCAAAGCCATATTGGGCGATCAGACGGCTGTTGTGGCACAGCACATGATTCAGGCGGCATTATTTGGCTTGTTGGAAAAGCAGGTCAATGAATGGCATGCCGAAATTGTGGATGAACAGCCGCAATTTATGAGTTAATCCGAAAAGGTCTTTCGGTGATGAGCTATCTTTAATGAATAGATTGTCTATCTGCTTTGGTTAAAATCATGGACAGTATTAGATAGTTTTTCATCAACACAGTGAAAGCTAATCTATACGTCAACAAAAAAGCGCAGCTTAAACGGTGCGCTTTTTGTGATTTTGGCTATGGGTTTTAGATGAATGATGCTCAATGCGTTGGTGGCTGATGATGGGCAATTTCAATTTGATTTAAAATATAATTGCTCATATTTTTCGCCATTTCTTCTTTGGCAAAATACACTTCACCAATGTTGTCTTTACGAATTACTTCCGCTTCGGCTTTGCTTTCTGCACACACCAAAACCTGAATTTCAGGGTTTAGGGTTTTGGCAATATCCACAATTTTATGAATATCCAGAATGTCCATAGGCGAGAGAACGAGTAGTCGTGCATGTTGAATATGTGCCTGAATCAGTACACCCGCTTCTGTGGCAATGCCGCTGACTGCAGCAATGCCTTTTTCGCGTAAGTCTTCGACAATTTCACGGTTTTCTTCTGCAATCACGACCTTAATATTTTCAGCCATTAAATTTTGAGTAATGCGGCGTCCGACTTCACCATGTCCAACAATCACCACCTGATCACGTAAATAATCTTGAGAAACTTCATCGGGCAGCATGGCTAAAGGGTCATTGCTGCGTTCAAGCAAACGCGCCAAATAAGAGCGTTCCCGAATCCAGTTTTGCACAGGCTCAATCGCAGAAAAAACAAAGGAATTGAGGGTAATTGAAATGAGTGCGCCTGCTAAAATCAGGTTTTGTCCTTCTAGTGACAGCAGTTGTAAAGATACACCTAGCGTTGCCAAAATAAAGGAAAACTCACCAATTTGTGCCAAGCTCGCGCCTACGGTCAAGGCTGTATTGAGTGGATAGCGGAAGAACAAGACCAATGCCATGGCTGCAATGGTTTTACCCACCATGATAATGCCGACGACCGCTAAAACGTGCAGTGGTTCTTCTATCAGAATACGCGGGTCAAACAGCATGCCCACAGCAACGAAAAATAGAATGGAGAAAATTTCACGTAAGGGTAAAGTTTCTTCTTCGGCGCGATGACTGAAATCAGATTCTTTGACCACCATCCCCGCAAAGAACGCCCCAAGTGCCATCGACACGCCAAAGATTTTATAAGCACCAAAGGCAATTGATACCGCAGCAGCGACCACAGTCAGGGTAAACAGTTCCCGCGAGCCTAAGCGAGCCACAATTTGCATAATGAAGGGCACAAGGCGTTTGCCAACAATCAGCATAAAGGCAATAAAGCCTGAAACTTTCAGTAAAGTCAGCCCGAGTGTTAGCCAAATATTTTCATCACTGGCATTGTCGATAGCTTGTCCACCCAGTAATACAGCTGTGGCAGGCAAAAGCACCAATGCTAAGACCATCACTAAGTCTTCAACTAACAACCAGCCTACGGCAATTTTACCGTTCACGGAGTCGAGCAGGCCACGATCACCCAATGCTTTTAAGAGCACAACGGTACTGGCACAAGACAGACTCAAGCCAAAAATTAAGGCAGAACCAAAACTCCAACCCCACATCATCGACACGCCTACACCGAGCAGGGTCGCCACGGCGATCTGCAATACTGCACCAGGCAAAGCAATGCGTCGTACCTGCATTAAATCATTTAGCGAGAAATGCATGCCAACACCGAACATGAGGAACATGACCCCAAGTTCTGCCAATTGGTTGGCAAGATGAATATCTGCCACAATGCCCGGTGTGTTGGGACTAATGATGACACCTGCAATCAGATAGCCCATAAGCGGTGGAAGGCGTAAGCGCGCAGCGATATAGCCAAATACCAGTGCCAAGCTAAAACCAACGGCAAGTAAGATGATGAGTTCTACATCATGAGGCACGAGAAACTCCTAAGCCATGGTGAAGGTGCGGTCAAAAGACTGAAATAAGACAAGCACAAATAGTGCCAAAAAAGAAAACGAGGAAATTTTAACAAGTGAGGCAAAAAAAGTGCAAAAAAAAACGACCTGAATAAGGTCGTTTTTTAAAAAAGCTAAAATTATTTGATTTTAGCTTCTTTGAAAACTACGTGTTGACGGATTTTTGGATCAAATTTTTTGATTTCCATTTTTTCCGGCATAGTACGTTTGTTTTTAGTAGTGGTATAGAAATAACCTGTACCAGCTGTAGAAACTAAGCGAATCTTATCACGCATTGTCCTGACTCCTTACTTAGATCTTTTGACCTTGAGCACGAAGGTCAGCAACAACCTTTTCAATGCCCAATTTGTCGATAATACGCATACCTTTAGTGGTTAAACGAAGACGTACGAAACGTTTTTCGCTTTCTAACCAGAAACGGTGGTTGTGCAGGTTCGGCTCGAACCGGCGCTTAGTTTTGTTGTTGGCGTGTGAGACGTTGTTACCAACGACTGGACGCTTGCCGGTAACTTGGCAAACCTTAGACATGGTGTAACTCCATTGATTTAGCCAACAGCAAATCTGTATGGCCAGTCAAAAATAAACGGATGAATTCATTCAAGGGGCGTTTTATATCAAAAATACGCTTAAAAGACAAGCGATTTTCTTCAAAAACAGCATGAGCGTGTTTGATAGCTCATGCCTTGATCAGTTAACGAAGAAGCGTCTTCGAAATCAATCGATGAATCGGCTTATCAAATGGGGGGAGAATGAACTTCAAGCTGTAAAGCTTCGGATTAGACATTACCGACCGTTCATGTGACAAGCTGAAAAAACCTTCTGGACCGTGATATTTCCCCATGCCCGATGCACCAACACCACCAAATGGTAAGTCATCTTGTGCAACGTGGGTCAATACAGTATTGAGTCCGAAATGCCCTGAATGGGTTCGCTGTGCGACATAGTCGGCACGCGCCTGATCAAAGTCGAAATAGTATAAAGCAAGAGGACGCGGTCGGCTATTAATAAACTCGATTACATCATCAATTTGTTCATATTCTAAGATTGGCAGGACTGGACCAAAGATCTCATTTTGCATAATTTGCATGTCTGGACTGACATTGGTCAGTACCGTTGGTGCCATTTTACGGGTTGCAGCCACATTTTCACTTTGCGGATTAATTTCAATAATATTTGCACCTCGCTCACGTGCATCTTCTAAATAGCCCTGTAAGCGACGATATTGTTTGTCATTAATAATAGAAGTGTAGTCTTGGTTATCACGAATATGCGGATACATTTCGGTCACAAATTGCTCGAAATGCTCCATAAATTCGGCAGTTTTGCCTTTAGGCAAGAACATATAGTCGGGTGCAACACAGGTTTGTCCAGCATTCCAGAGTTTACCTACCGCAATACGCTGCGCTACATCGACCATATCGCTAGATGGATGCACCAAAACAGGGGATTTTCCACCTAGTTCTAAAATGACAGGCACAAGGTTTTGTGACGCGGCAGCCATTACAGTTTTGCCGACTTCGGTAGAGCCTGTGAAAATAATTTTGTCAAAAGGCAAATGACAGAACGCATCGGAAATAATACCGCCGCCATTAATTACTGCCACCAATTCCTGTGGAAATGCTTCGCTCATGGCGTTTTCCAGTACTTTACCAAAATGCGCAGAAGCACTGGAAATTTTGATCATGGCATGGTTGCCTGCAGCCAAAGCACAGATCAGTGGGCCTAAAGACAACAGCAGCGGATAGTTCCAAGGTGCAATAATGCCAATTACCCCTAAAGGTTGATACTGTACCCATGCTTTTGCAGGTTGGTGGATAATACCAACCTGACGTTTAGATGGCTTCATCCAGTCGGTCAGGTTTTTGCTGTAATATTTGATATGTTCCAAGCAGGTAAGTAATTCACCAATTTTGGTTTCTGCAATGGCGCGGTTGCCATAGTCACGGTTAATGGCTTCGGCAAATTGATCCTGATATTTCACAATCACACGTTTTAAGCGGGCTAAGCGTTCAATGCGTTCTTTGGCACTTGGGACAGGATGACGCTGATAGGCATATTTCTGCAATGCCAAAATATCATCCAGACGTTGTAAATCGGGTGAATGTGGGGTCATTGAAGTTGTTTTTGTTTGACTGTTCATGGCATGTTACCATTCAATAAAAGCAATATAAGTTAATTTTTAGAGTATTTACTCTAATCAGTCAAGTGACTTTATGTTTTCATGCCCCCCCAAATTTTAAAGAATGGTTGTTTTTAGGATGTCTCAAACCAAAACGTTGAAAACCAAAGAACGTATTTTGCAATTGAGTTTGCAATTGTTTAACGAGCGTGGTGAGCGTTCGGTAACAACCAATCATATTGCGGCAGAACTGGGCATGAGCCCAGGAAACTTGTATTACCACTTCCGCAATAAGAACGAAATTATTAAAGAGCTGATGGAACAATATCAGCAAGAAACTTTAGAAATGCTGGCTTTGCCTGAAAATCGTGGCTTAGATGCCAATGACAAAATTCGTTATTTTCAGGTTCTCAGTAGTCAGCTGTGGGCTTATCGTTTTTTGCATCGTGATGTCTATCATTTGGTCGAAACCAATGAAGATTTCCGCAAAATGTATCCACGTTTTGCAGGACAGGTCATGCAGCAGGGACAAAAAATTTATCAGGCCTTTGTGGATGCGGGTCTGATGCAAATGACTGAGTCAGAAATTGAAGCCTTGATTATCAATATTTGGATTGTGCTGACCAACTGGACGAACTTCTTATATATGTCGGGTCACATTACCGATTCAAACCATTTGGAAGAAAAATGGATTTGGCAGGCTTTACGTCAAATGCTGTTCCTTGAAGGGGCATATTTACGGGGTGAAAGTCGTGCAACCTATGAGCGTTTACTAGAAACACTAGGCACATCTGAACTGTTTGAGAGTTTATCATCCAGTAAAAATACTCAAGCCGACTAAGAGACTGAGAATGGCTATTTAGAATGTCTGAGAAACGCGCTAGAATACTCGGCTTGTTTTTCAATTTAACCAAGTAGTGACTAAAAACAACATGAATATGACGACTGCGAATACTGCACGTTTACTGATTACCTGTGAAGATAAGCCAGGTATTGTGCAGGCTGTATCGAGCTTTTTGTATCATCAAGGAGCCAACATTACCGCGCTTGATCAATACGCAACAGAAGCTCAGGGCGGGCGTTATTTCATGCGGGTTGAGTTTGAACTGGATCACTTGCAAAGCCGTAAAGAAAGCTTATTGCAAACCTTTGCTTCTAACGTGGCAGAGCGTTATGAAATGCAATGGCGTTTGGCTTTGGTCAGCGATGTGAAAAAAGTCGGCATTTTGGTGTCTAAAGTTGATCATGCTTTGCTCGAACTATTATGGCGTCATTCACGTGGTGGTTTACCATGTGAAATTACCAAAGTGGTGTCGAACCATGACACCTTGCGTGAAGCGGTAGAAAACTTTGGTATTCCGTTTGAAGTAGTGCCTGTTAATAAAGAAAATAAACGTGAAGCTTACGCTAAAATTGATGAATTGATGCAAGGCAATGATTTGTTGGTATTGGCGCGTTATATGCAAATTTTGGATGAAGAGTTTGTCTCTAAGTGGGAAATGAAAGTGATCAATATTCACCATTCATTCCTGCCTGCTTTCGTAGGCGCAAATCCATATAAACAAGCTTATGAAAAAGGCGTAAAACTGATTGGTGCAACTGCACACTATGTAACAGCAGACCTAGATCAAGGTCCGATCATTGAGCAAGATGTAGAGCGTGTAAACCACGACTTTACGGTAGATCAACTGCGTGAATTGGGTCAGGATGTGGAACGTAATGTACTGGCACGTGCAGTTAAATGGCATTTGGAAGACCGTATTATTGTAGATGGCAACAAAACTGTTGTATTTCAATAGGGTAAAAGCTATCTAAAAATCGAATTAAAACATGCCGACATGGCATGTTTTTTTATGCTAAAATTGTAATGTTATAACATTTATTTAAACTGTTTTTAAAATAGCAAATTTATTGGATGATTCACGTTTGTTATTAAAAAATAGTTGCAAATGAAAACACTTCTCATTTATTATTGCGTTACTTTAATTGTGCTAACCGATCAGTTTGATCGTTCGGAACTGTGATGGTTTGGCAATTGCTTTTGAAGGTCGCTGACTTTAATGAACCAATCTCCCAACGCTATGCTACAAATGCCCAATGCCATGAAAAAGAAAGTTGTGACGGCTTTAGCTGTGGTTGCATTAGGTCATGTCGGTGTGTTGTGGGCATTGGGGAAAATGCAAACTCCGACCTTAAAGCCCATAGAAAAAGAACCTTTAAAAGTACGCTTTGTAAAAATTCAAGAACAGCCTAAACCGTTGCCACCGCAACCTAAGGCTGAACCACAGCCTGAAAAACCCAAGCCTCAGCCTGTAAAAGAAGTGCCTGTGGTAGAAAAACCGTTGCCACCGCCACCGAAAAAAGTAGAAAAAGTACAGCAAGTTAAAAAAGCAGAAGCCCCTAAACCCGTGGCGAAGCCCGTAGAAAAACCAGTCGAACGTGTGGTGCAACCTGCACCTGTAGCAACGGTGACTGAAACTAAAGTGGTACAGCCTGCACCGAAACCGACAGTTGCACCTGTTGCGCCAGCACCTGCTCCTGTCGCACCTTCTGCTCCAAAAACAGTGTCGATTGGCGGCTCAGGCGTGCAATGGAGTCGTTCTCCAAAACCTTCTTATACCAATCGTGATTTACAAGGGGAAACCCGTAACGTGGTGGTTCGGATTGAAGCCAATGAAAAAGGCGTGATCACCGATGCTCAAATTACGCGTTCTAGTGGTGTACCTGCTTTAGATCAAAAGATTTTACGCGCAGTGCGTAGTGCAAAATTCAAACCGTACAAAGAAAATGGCGTGGCTTATCCAATTCGTGCTGAGCAGCCTTTTGAATTGACATTGAACCCTAACGGCTAACCTTCAACAGGAGTTCGAGTATGAACTTTTCCGTCTATTGGCAACACGCAGATGCAGTCAGCAAAACGCTGTATTTCGTGTTATTGGCGATGTCGATTGCGACATGGACCATCTTCGCATTACGTTTGATAGGCACGCGCCAATTGAAGCAACAAGCTTATGCTCAACTGTCACAGGCTTTAAATCAGCTTAAAGCAAAACTGGTGCCCTTAAATTTTGAGCAGCGTAAAGCGGTTGCTGAGCAAGCCTTATTGCGTCAAATTTCGGTAGAAAAAGCATCGGCAGAAAAAGGCGTATCGGTACTGGGTACAATTGCGTCATTAGCACCGTTTGTGGGTTTATTTGGTACAGTTTGGGGTATTTTCCATGCACTCGTTGCGGTTGGAAAAAGCGGTCAGGCGGGATTGGCTCAAGTGGCAACGCCTGTTGGTGAAGCGTTGATTATGACGGGCTTCGGTTTGGCGGTGGCGATTCCTGCCGTGATTGCTTACAACATTTGTTCGCGTGTGAACCGTACCTTATCTACAAATTTGCAAGATCATGCACATAGTTTGTTGATTGACACCATGTTGCAACAAGATTCTTCTGTTCAAAGAACTGAAGTGAATGCAACACAACAAAGTTTAGTGGGAGGTCAGGTTTAATGGCTTTTCAATTGGGTGAAGACAACGATTCAGGCATGAATGAGATGAACCTTATTCCCCTGATCGACATTATGTTGGTATTGATGATCATCTTTTTGGTGACAGCGACCGTTGCCAACCCATCTATACCATTAACCTTACCGCAAACCAGCGCAGAAATTGTTGATTTACCGCCTGAGCAAATTCAGGTCAGTATCAATGCCAATGGTGAAGTGGCGTGGGATGATCAAATCATTAGTTTAGATGAGTTGCAAACCCGCTTTAATGATGCTAGTCAGCAAGCTCAACAGCCAACCGTGGTGTTAAGAGCAGATAAAGATGCGCGTTATGATACTGTGGCGCAAGTGATGTCACGTGCGAGTGAAGCCGGACTCAGTGATATTGCTTTCGCAACAGATGATTAAGTTAATCCTTAAAAATTAGCGATCTATTTAGGTCGCTTTTTTTATGCAAAGTCGCACATAATGCCAAAACTCCTCAAGTACTCAATGATGTTGAATATCCAAAAGATTTAGGTTGAGTCCGCTGCTTACTTTAAAGTCTATTTTTTATCTCAGATCAGGTTCAGCCATGAGTTCACGCCAAGCACTTGATGCAAAAGCCAGCAGTATGATGCTAATTTTGTGTGTTTTTTGGGGTCTGCAACAAGTGGTGCTAAAAGTTGCTGCGGCAGATATTTCACCCTTGATGCAATTGGCACTGCGTTCAGGCTTGTCTGCTGTGATGGTGTTGCCTTTGTTATTGCTTGCAAGAAATACACAATGGGCTTCGACTGAATATCTGCCTGCAGGCATATTGGTGGGTATTTTATTTGCCGCAGAATTTTTTATGTTAGGGCAGGCGATTCAATATACTTCTGCGTCGCATGTGGTGGTTTTACTATATACCGCGCCTATTTTTGTGGCTTTAGCGTTGCATTGGAAACTACCTGCAGAGCGTTTATCTCGCTTGCAATGGGGCGGGATTCTGTTGTCTTTTGCTGGCATAGCGGTGACTTTTTTATGGCGTGATACTGTGCAACAAGAGAGCCACCAAAACTTCAGCCAGATGCTTTTTGGCGATTTACTTGCGCTGAGTGCAGGCATACTTTGGGCAGCCACAACTGTTGCGGTACGTCTAAGTAGTTTATCGGAAGCCCCTGCAACACAAACTTTGTTTTACCAATTGATGGGTGGTTTTTTGATTTTACTGCCGATGGCATGGTGGATGGGACAGGCTGAAATTCATTGGACAGCTTTAGCCATAGGCAGTTTGATTTTTCATGCGGTATTGATTTCGTTTATTAGCTATCTCGCTTGGTTTTGGTTGCTGAAACAATATTTAGCATCCAGTTTAGGCGTGTTTTCATTTTTAACGCCATTATTTGGCGTATTGTTTGGTGTATGGTTGTTGAATGAAAGCTTGAGCCAAAGTTTTATGATTGGGGCTGTTTTGGTCATGCTGGGGGTGTTGATGGTGAATGCTCAATGTTGGTTTAAACATAAAACCCAAGTACTAAAAAGAAAATAAGTATTTGCAGCTTTTCCATGAACTTGAGCAAGACTCAACATCAGCAATGTTGTCATGTAAAAATCATCTTCAAATAACCTAGTAGCTCAATACGGGTTTAAATTTGAAGATGGGTGATATTTAAAATCTAGCGAGCGCGTACAAGATTATTTTTCTTCAAAAATCTTAGAGAGCGGAATCGACAATTTGGCAGCCAAATAGTCATCGGTTTCACTGAGTACGGGGCCAAGTTTTTGCATCCATTCATCATCAGGATAGACATTGGCCAAGTCCTGACGACGTGGCAATGAATACGGTAGCTGTGAATAAAAACTCCAAAAATCTACCTGAGATAAATTGCGCACCAAAACAAATTCATCATTTTCAGTACGTTTAATTAAATTTTGTTGTTCTAGCATCAGCACATAAGACGGCCAGCGCCCAATTTCATTACGTCCCAATACATCTAAGGCTTCAGCTTCAGTGACACTTTCTCCGCGCATTTGTTTTTTGTAAAACAATTCCAGTAAGTCCAATAGCATGAGCAGCGGATGGCATTTTTTTTCGCGACTGGCTTCAAAAGCGGTCAAGGCATAACTAATTTCAACACCTAACAGCACAATATTCCAAGACAGGAAAATCCACAGTAAGAAAATAGGTACGGCAGCAAAAGCACCATAAATAATTTCATAACTGGTGAAGTTGGACATAATAAAACCAAACAGGTTTTTCAAAAATTCAAATACAACAGCACTGAAACCCCCCGCAATTAATGCGGCTTTAATAGGTACACTGCGGTTGGGAATGGTCCAATTCAGAATAAAAAAACCTAAAATGGTTAGGGCAAATGAAATCAGCCATAAAATAAATGCGCCATTGAGTTCATAACCTGCAAAGTTATTACTCAGCACATTCATAGATGCCAAAGTTGAGGAAATGACAAAAGCACTGCCCAGTAAAATAGGGCCTAATGAGATAATGGTCCAGTAACGCATAAAACCCATAATGCCGCCACGGGTTTCCTTAACCCGCCAAATTCGGTTAAACACAGTTTCAATACTGGTCAGCATCATCACCGTGGTCACGAATAAAAACAAAATCCCGATGACGGTTAAGTTGCTAGATTTGTCGGTAAAGGCATTTAAGGCTTTATCAAAGGCGATGGTGGTTTTAGGTAAAAAGTTGCTGTAAATCAGTTGTTGTAATTGTTGCCGTGCAGGTTCGAGTGCCTTAATGGATGAGATGATCACCAAAAATACGGTGAGCATAGGTACAACGGCAAACAGGGTAGTGTAGGTTAAAGAGCCTGCTTGTTCACGGCAGCGATCTGCTTCAAAGCGACGCAGCACAAATAAGACAAATTGAAACCATTGTTTGTCATAAAAAGGCAGTTTCTTTAAATACTCAACGATCATACAGTGGCTGTCTCAACTTTTTTAATCATCTTTATCTGTTTTCATGGTTAAGCTTAACCAAAAAAGCAGCAAAATACCGTATAGTTTTCATTTTTAGTCTGATTTCTTAGCATGATGCAAGCATATATTCTGGTTTTGTACTTTAGTAAATATGGTTCTACCAAAGAAATGGCACATTTAATTGCCAACGGGGTAGAGGCTAGTGGCATGCCCGTTAAAATTAGAACTGTGCCAAATATCTCGACCGTGGTGCAACAAGCCGAGCCAAGTATTCCTGCCGAAGGTGATATTTATTGTACTTTGGATGACTTGGCCAATTGTGCAGGTTTGGCTTTAGGTTCACCTACACGTTTTGGCAATATGGCATCTGAAATGAAATATTTCTGGGATCAAACCACTAGTCTGTGGCTGAATGGCGCATTGCACAATAAACCTGCCTGCGTTTTTACCTCATCGGGTTCGATGCATGGTGGACAGGAAAGTACCTTATTGACCATGTTGCCGCCATTGTTTCACCACGGAATGATGATTATGGGATTGCATAATGCGCATCCTGCTTTATCAAATACCAAAACGGGCGGTACGCCGTATGGTGCAACGCATGTGAGCGGCCCGCGCCACGATCAGGCTTTGAGTCAGGATGAAAAAATCCTTTGTGAAGCGCAAGGACAACGCCTAGGTGAAATGGTAAAAAAATTACAGGGCATGTGAGATTCTTTCTTTAATTAAGATGAAGCGTAAAATGTGGATATCGTTTTACGCTTTTATCTTTTGTACTTGAATTCGATTGGCTTATGTAGCATTGAGCGTGCTAAAAAATAAGTTCACTTTTCACCTAAAATCACCATTTGCAGTGATATTCAGTTTTTCTCTTTTCACGTCTAATAACCGCTTTAAAAGCAGAGTTTTCTGTCACGGTTCACGCAGCATTTTTTTTGCAGGCTAGGGTCTGTTGACATTTCATAAATGGCTTGCGCTGTAGGCTAAAACTGAGCAGATCAGGCATGAAACGCAAGGAATAGCGAGATTATTGCTAAGTTTCATAACGCAATCTGAGAAAGTTTTAGCCACAGCCTTTCGGGGCGAGCATATTTTTTGCTGCTATTGCGTTATGTGCCAGTCATTTAGAATGACTAAATTTCCTGTCCCATGCCTTATATCAGCTAAAAAACCTTGCGAGATATATCTCTCATGCCGCAAACATAGACGAATTGTCAACAGACCCTAATGTATTGAGCACAACGGACTGCTGTAAAAATGAGAGATTGAGGAAAGTGAAAATGAATAAGTGGATGCTGATTGGGTTAGGTCTAATGAGTTTAGGGTGTTCATGGTCGAGTGTTGCAGCGACTGAAATTGTGCATAGTCTGAGTTTTTCAGAAGAACAACGTATTGAAAAACAACCTGCGGAAGCACAGTATTTAGCGGCACAAAAAACTGTGATGACTTCTGCAAGCAGCACTGCAAAATAAAAAGATGCAATCAAAAAGTGCTGCAATGTGCAGCACTTTTTTTGAAATTGATTTAGGGTTACTTAGAGTTGCTTGGCTGTTTCAACTTTTCTTTAAAGCGGTGTTTACATTTGAGGCATTGAAAATCTAGAAAAATATTCTGATCAACAATTACACCTGCTTTTTTACCAAAGCGATGCCCAAGAAAACCACCTGTGATTCCCACGCTAATTGCCCCGACAAATGTTCCAATGGTGCCGCCCATAATCACGCCCAATGGCCCTGCGGCTGTACCAATTGCCGCACCAATAGAAGCTCCCGAAGCTGCGCCGCCCACAGTACCTGCTGCTGTACCTGCAGAGCCTAATAACACGCCACCAATTTTTTGTAAGTTTTGTTGATGGTTGCGTTTTTCAACTTGAGTTGAACCACATTTCGGACAGGTGATACTGTGTTGCATCAACGGATTGTCTTGTGTCATGACTGTAAATTGCCTTATGCTCATGCCGCATGCATCAATGCACGCAGACGATCTAAAAAGTGCTGTCTAGAGCTGCAATCAGAAAAACTAGACTGCTGAATCACTGTTATTTCAAGTGCAGAATGGCGTAGCGCGGCTATTTTGTAAATTCAATATATGTAAATGAGTTGTTTAAGTTTAAAAAAAGCATAAAAAAAAGAGCGCCTAAGCACTCTTTGATCATCGGGTTTAAATGATGAACCAACATCAGTTTTAATCGACCTTAATCGCGTACAAATTCAACTGTACCGTTTGCCAAAGACATTACTCGTGCCAATGATTCAACGCGATAGCCTTTTTCAAGCAATAATTCACGACCCGGCTGGAATGACTTTTCAATCACAATCCCAATACCCACGACTTCTGCATTGGCTTGATGGATTAAATCTGCTAAACCGAGTGCAGCTTGACCATTTGCCAAAAAGTCATCAATCACCAAGACTTTGTCGCTAGCGCTAATATGTTTGTTTGAAATGGCAATCGTGCTTTCAGTTTGCTTGGTAAATGAAAATACTTTAGAGCGGTATAAATCATCTTTTAAGGTTAAAGATTGATATTTACGTGCAAAAATTACAGGTACACCAAGCTCTAAACCTGCCATCACAGCTGGTGCAATGCCAGAAGCTTCGATGGTAATAATTTTGGTGATGCCTGCATCTTTAAACAAACGCGCAAATTCTTGACCAATTTGCTGCATCATCACAGGGTCAATTTGATGGTTTAAGAAAGAGTCGACTTTTAGAACCGCTTCAGATAGAACGATACCTTCGGCTAAAATTTTCTGTTCTAGTGCATGCACGGGAGAATCCTCAAGAGCAGGTGCTTTTCAAAGCAAAAGCGTATTTTAAAAAGCACCTGAAAAAATGCAAGAACAATTTACCAAATGGTGAATAACTGCCAAGCTTTGCTCAGTAGTTATATTCTAAATTAGTTGGTCGGGCCTTTATAGCCTGTGAGTAATAATCCATAAGACTTGTCTTTGTCTTGGTGGGTAACTTTGACAGGCAAGTAGTCAAGTTTTGGTGCCAACCAGAAAATCGTATCACGGTTTGGTTTGTTGTGTTTCAGCACCACTTTAATGGTATCAAAAGTACCATAACTGGTTTTGATTTTTTCTGAACCTTGCTTAATAAAGCGACGTGATTCCACCTCTTTATTATCGGCAATATAGTAGCTCGATTTTAAACCGCCACTTTTTAAGTCTTCACGGATTTGCAGTTCCGCATTCAACTCATCCAACACGCCCGCTTTCCACGCAAAAGAACGGGTGTCGCTGTCCTTTTTGGTGTTAATGGTTTTCGCCGAAGGATTGAAGTTAATACTCATGGTGTTGTTATGCACCAAAATCTTACTGCTGCGGCTAAAGCTAGATGAGCCAATTTTGCCATTATTAAAACTAAAACGGCTAGTTTCTGTAGCAGAGGCAATCACGCCTGCTTTGGCAGCAAACACATAACTCCATTGGTTACCTGTTTGGCTTAAAGTACGTGTTGCAGAACCTAAGTTTTTACCATTGTAGTTAAATTGATAACTGGCTTGGAAAGGACTCATGGCAAATGTTTGGCTAGAGAAACCAGCCAAAAACAGTGCTGTAGACACACCGGCTGCCATACCCATTTTTTTCAATACATGATTTGCCATTGCTGAGATATTTCCTCTGTATGTAGGGAGATGCAATTTGCTTGCTTGTTGCCATTATACGCGTTGAATATGAAGAGAAAATTAGGAATTATGCGGCTTGTGTAGTTTTCCTGTATGTATTCTCTTCTAAAGTTTCAGCTTAGCTTTATTTTTGTTTCAGCGGTGTGACTTGCGTATCTGCAAGAGATTCTTCCACATCTTCTAGTCTTTCTTCAGACATTTTGCGGAACAACGCCGTTAAATTGACGTTGCCAGTGAGCACCAATTCCGCTTCACGTAATACCGCATGATTCACATGAACTTTGCTGAGTGTGTCAATGATAGAGCGGCTTTTGCCCAACCAGCGATTTAAATCTAAATGCAGCAAATCATCTTTGACTTTAATGACTTTGAGTTTTTCTAAAATCATGCCTAAAGGGTCATCATTGCGTATTTTTTGATAGTAAAATAAAGCGCACTTCACAGCGATTTTATGCAAAAAACTTGGATAACTTGCTTCAATCACCTGCGTGTCACTAATTTGTTCAAACACAATCAGCTGAGTATCTTTATTCAATTCCATCTGTACTAATTTTAAATCGACAGACAGAGTGATGTTCAAGCCGTTGTAATCTAGGGTTGCATAAAGACGTAACCAGTCGTCGTGTAAGTCTGCGTGCAGATCTTGCAACATTTTCACATTATCGGTCACAAAGCGCTGAAAAGTCGCATTTAAGAAGACCTGAGATAATGGAAATTCACGTTCATCCTCAATAAATCCTTCCGCTTTTTGGTACACTTGACGGATACGTTGAGAGATATTGGTGATCAGGGTTTGCATACGGCCGTCCAAGTCGTTCATTCATTCTTTACAGATACAAATATTTTGTCGAATTGTATTAAAAATACAGGCATAGAAGCTTGCAGTTTAGCAAAATAAGTTGCACCATTTTTAAGATTTTAAGGCTCAGTAGTCAGCTTTTTGATGAACTTCGCAGTTTTGCAGAAAAGCAAAAACTGAGCAAAGTAATATGCTCTTTAGTTTATACCGCATTTGGCGGCTTGGGGAATCAGACGTTTTGTCGGATTAATGTGATGCTAAAAAAAATTCAATTGATGCCTTCTACGCAAGATTGGTGGAAAGATCCTATTTTTGCTGCAGCGTTGCTGGTGGCTGCTGTATTGCACGCATTAATTTTGGCCGTGCAGTTTGCTGCACCGCAACAAAGCGATGCTGCGGTCAAAGAGATTGCGGTATCGGTACGAATGAGTGATACAAAAGTTGAAGATGCAGACTTTTTAGCACAGGCCGATCAGCAAGGTTCGGGGACTTTTCGAGAAGAACATCGCATGTCGAGTGATATGCCTGCACCCATGACTGAACAAAGTGCAGGGGAGCAGCAATTGGAAAGTTTAGAGCGTATGCAGCAACAGCGCGAATTAAACTTTGAAGAAAAAGTGTTGATGACCACGCTTAGTTGGCAAAAGCAGGCTGCAGAAAATCAGCGCAAAAAAGCCATGCAGGAATTGAATAGTCAGTTTCAGGCCAAGGCGGCCATGGTTGCCAGTATTGAAGCGCAATATTTACAACGCCAACAAAACTTTAGCCGTCAGCAAAAAATTAAAACCATTGATGGAATTCAGGCCAAGCAAGATAACACTGCGGGCTATATGGAAAAATTCCGTCAAAAAGTCGAGTTTTATGGCAACCGCTATTACCCCGAACAGGCCAAAGCACAGAATTTAGCGGGTGAGGTGCATTTAATGGTAGTTTTAAACAGCAATGGTGGGATTCGTGCCATTCGTTTAATTGAAAGTTCAGGTCATGCCATGTTGGATGAAGCAGCGAAGGCTTCGGTGCGTAAGGCTGCACCTTTTGGCGCATTCGATGCGAAAATGAAAGATATTTCTGAATTACGGATTGTGCGGACGTGGCGCTTTGACCCTGCTGAAGCTGAGTTTGAGGTGCGTTAATGATTATTCACCTCCCCCTAACCCTCTCCTGAAAGGAGAGGGAATTTTGTGTGATACACGCATACGATTCTACTCTGTGTTCTTCCTCCCGTTGGGAGGGAGTTAGAGGGAGGGGTAAACAAAAAAGCGAGCCTAAGCCCGCTATTTTTATAGTTTTCTAGAACTTCAAATTCAATCTCTTTCCACGTATGGATTTTCTAAACCCAACTTGGCAAGAATCTCAATTTCTAAAGCTTCCATTTCTTCGGCATCTGCATCTGAGGTTTCATGGTCGTAGCCAATGAGATGCAGCGTGCCGTGTACCAGCATGTGAGTGAAATGTGCCAAAGGTGTTTTAGCTTGTTCGGCTGCTTCCTGTAAAACCACAGGAATACAAATCACCAGATCACCAATTGGAAAGCTTGGCAACACTTGTGCCATTTCATCGGGTAAATCACTCGGGAAAGACAAGACATTGGTCGATTTGTCTTTTTTGCGATATTCCAGATTAAGCTTGAGACTTTCTGCATGATCAACACAGGCAATCCCAATTTCACAGTCACTTTGGGTGTCTATATGCCTTAAAGTGGTTTCCACCACTTTTTTAAGATAGGCGCGCTTTAATACCAGCTCAGGTGCTTGAATGTCCTGTTGCAGGCTTAGACTTAGTTTCAAAATGAATCCTTAATACTTCAGTAGGTTGCAGAACGCACAGCCACTAGTGCTGTGCATCTGCTGCGGCATCTTTTTCCGCAATTAAAGCTTCCTGACGTGCTTTGCGTTCAGCACGTGCTTCGGCACTTAAACGCTGTTGCTCACTGTCCCAGCCTTCGTAGGCTTCAACAATTTTTTGCACCAACTGGTGACGTACTACATCACGTGAGTGGAAACGTGTGATGTGAATTTCATGCACATTTTCCAAGACACGCAGCGCATGAGATAAACCTGATTGCTGACCACGTGGTAAATCAACCTGAGTCACGTCACCAGTAATGACCGCACGAGAGCCAAAGCCCAAACGAGTCAGGAACATTTTCATTTGTTCAGGGGTGGTATTCTGCGCTTCATCCAAAATCACAAAAGAGTGATTTAGGGTGCGACCACGCATATATGCTAGGGGCGCAACTTCAATTACTTGACGTTCAATGAGTTTGGCCACTTTCTCAAAACCCAACATTTCATATAGGGCGTCATAAAGTGGGCGCAAGTAGGGGTCAATTTTTTGGGTTAAATCACCAGGTAGGAAACCCAGTTTTTCACCTGCTTCAACCGCAGGACGCACCAATAGAATTCGCTGAATTTCATTGCGTTCCAGCATATCTACGGCAGCAGCTACGGCCAAATAGGTTTTACCTGTACCTGCAGGACCAATACCAAAAGAAATATCGCTTTGCAAAATACGCTGAACATAACGCTTTTGGTTGGCACCGCGTGGGTTAATACGGCCTTTGCGGGTTTGTAACCAAACAGCATCCAATCCAGTATGCTCTTGCCCATCATCCGATTGTAATTCACGGTCAGTCTGACTGCCTTGAATCATCATGTGGAGCGTGTCTGCACTGATTTGTGCAGAACTTTCCGCTTCTTCATGCAGGCGTTGCAAGAGCGTTTCGGCTCGCTCAACTGCATCAATTTCCCCATCTATAAAAAAGGCGTCACCACGATGGGAAATTTGGACGTCTAGGCGTTGTTCGATTTGTTTCAAATGTCCGTTATAAGCACCGAGCATGCTTTTTAAACGTTCCATTGAAATACCAGGAAAAGTTACTGTACGTCGAATCGCTGCAGTCAAGAGAATTCCTTAATCTGTTATTGGACTTTAGCTCCTACATTACGCCACGTCAGGCTCAAGATTCAAGAGCTCACCATAAACTAAATTCAAAGTTTTAATCTCGGTAATCTCAATCTCCGCAAAGCGTCCGACCCAAGCAGGGTCACCAATAAATGTTACTAAACGTGTATTGTCTGCTGTGCCGACCAAAATGTTCGGATCTTTATCAGAAACATTTTCAATCAGGACACGTTGCACCGTACCCAGCATGGCATCGGTCTTATCAATACTCGATTGTTTGATCCATTGTTGGACTTTGGCCAAACGCTCTTTTTTCACATCTTCAGGTGTGGTGTCTTCAAGTTCAGATGCAGGCGTACCTGGACGTTTTGAATAGATGAAACTGTACGAGTGGTCAAAATCCATCTCTTGAATAAACTGATAAGTTTCTTCAAAGTTTTGATCGGTTTCACCCGGGAAGCCAATAATAAAATCGCTAGATAAATGCATATCTGGGCGCACTTTACGTAATTTGGCAATCTTGTCGATATACACATCAATGGTGTGGTTACGCTTCATGGCTTGTAGCACATCGTTTGAGCCACTTTGTACAGGTAAGTGTAAATGCGACACCATTTGCGGTAAATCACGGTAGCATTGAATTAAATCATCATTAAATTCAAGCGGGTGTGATGTGGTGTAACGAATACGACCAATGCCAGGCACTTCGGCAACTAAACGCAGTAAATCTGCGAAAGTACAAATTTTGCCGTCAAAAGTCTCACCACGGTAACCATTCACGTTTTGACCGAGCAAGCTAATTTCACGTACACCTTTTTCTGCCAAAGTCGCAATTTCAGCCAATACGTCATCTAAAGGACGTGAAACTTCTTCACCACGGGTATATGGCACGACACAGAATGAGCAGTATTTTGAACAGCCTTCCATAATCGATACAAAGGCCTTAAAGCCTTCAACTCGCGGCTCAGGTAGGAAGTCGAACTTTTCGATGTCTGGGAAAGAAATATCCACCAGTTTGATTTTTTCTTTCTTTGGTTTTTCGACCTGATCGTGGTGTTGATCAAGCATTTGCGGTAAACGGTGTAAGGTTTGTGGACCAAAAATCATATCCACATACGGGGCACGCTTTTGAATATTGTCGCCTTCCTGAGAAGCGACGCAACCGCCTACGCCAATCACCAAATCAGGATTTTTTTCTTTCAGCTTACGCCAGCGACCTAATTCAGAAAACACCTTTTCCTGCGCTTTTTCACGAATCGAACAGGTATTCATGAGCAGAATATCGGCATCAGCAGGGTTGCTGGTCAGTACATAGCCGTGAGAATCGCCTAAAAGGTCTGCCATACGGTGACTGTCATACTCATTCATCTGACACCCTTGCGTTTCGATATACAGTTTTTTGACTGAACCGTCGGCTGGGGTGTGCTGTGGCTGGGTAACAGTGTTTTCTGAGGCAGCTTGGGCACCATTGGGGATGAAGGTTTGAACCGTCATGTAGGCTCCTAAGAGATAGTTCACTAAATCGTTTAAAAAAATAAACGTCATTAGACAAAAGAAAGGCGCATATTTTAGCAGGAATTCACGCTAAACTGACAGCCTTAAATCAGCACAACAGCTGATTGAAATATGAAGAAATTTGTTTGAACATGAGTTGTAAGATTAATAGTGTCTAATCAGAAGGTTACATAACAGAACACAACTGCGGTTCTAGACTAATTAAACTAAACCTAAAGATGAGATGCGGACCTCGAGGCGGAAGTAAATGACCGAAAGCAAGCGAATGCTGCAAATGATGAAACAAAATAATAATTTAGCTAAAAAGCTTGCTTTGAGCCTTGTTTCATTTGCAGTCATGGCAAGTACGCATGCGGCAAATGAACAGTTCAATGATGCGTTACGTGCCGCCAATTCAGGTGATGTCGATTTATTGCAGCAGTATCAATACGCCATGCAAAATGATGTATTGGGCTATTATCCTGAATATTGGTCATTAAATACTAACCTTGGCATGCAGCCTGCCACCGCTATTATCCAGTTTGCACAGCGACATCCTCAATCAGCTATGGCGGAAAAATTGGCTGCCGATTATGTCGAAGAAAAAGTTAAACAAGCAGATTTTGGCAGTGCACAACCTGTGCTTGCCTATGTGAGTAATGCCGATCAGGCGGAAAGTTGTGCTATGGCGCAGGTGCGCACCCGTTCGGGCGATCCTTTAGTGCTGGCTGAATATAAAGATGTTTGGCTGACCACTAATTCACAACCTGAATCTTGTACAGGTTTGGGCCGCATGATGCTCTCTAGTCCAATTATGACTCAGCAAGACAAGCAGCAGCGTTTGTGGGGGCAATTGCGTGCAGGGCAGTCAGGGCAAGCTTTGGCGACTGCGCAAAGTTTGGGTATGAATCTGAGTTTGGCACAACTGAACAGTATTCAGGCTAATCCACTGAATTATTTATGGTCGGCCCCAAAAGCCAGCAATGAAGATCACGTTTATTTAATTTATGCCATAGGTCGTTTAGCCGACAGTGATCTGGATTCGGCCTTGTCTTCGCTAAAACGGAGCGCAGAGGGAACACCCGATGCCGTACAAAAAGCGTTGCACCGTGCAGTAGGCTATATTGGCGGCACCACGGTGATGAAAAATAATTTCAACCGTGAAGTGTTAAATGCCTTAGATGCCAGTTATGGCTTGCCATTTAGCCCCGAAGAGGCAGAAATTTATGCCAGACAGGCCATCCGCTTTGGTGCATGGGAAAGTGTGATTCGTGCAGTAGACAGCATGAGTGTGACTCAGAAACAAGAAGACCGTTGGCAATACTGGTTGGCCCGTGCCTCAGAACAACGTGGTGATGCAGCATCAAAACGCAGTGCGCAAAATATTTATAAACAGTTGGCACAGGGCGATGATTATCACAACTTATTAGCAAAAGATCGTCTTGGGCAGCGTTACAATGCCATTCCAGTAAATAGCCAGCCGACAACTAATGATTTGCAGCGTTTAAATCAGGATATTCACTTTAACCGTGCTTTTGCCTTACGTGAAATTAATGCGCCCGCCAATTATGTGAATCGTGAATGGAACTGGGCAGTACGTCAGGCCTATTTAAGACAGGATGATGGTTTGATTTTGGCAGCTGCCAAACGTGCGACCGATATGGGGTGGTACGACCGTGCGATTTATGCGGCAGACCGTACTGTGAATAAGCACAACTACAGTTACCGTTATGCAATGCCACACCGTAATTATGTGGTGAGTCATAGTCAAAATGCAGGTATTGATCCTGCTTGGGCTTATGGTTTGATGCGTCAAGAAAGCCGTTTTAATACTACTGCACGTTCGCATGTAGGTGCAGGTGGACTCATGCAAATTATGCCAGACACGGCACGTTTGGTTGCACGACAAATGGGTGAAACTTATAATCCTGCTGCACTCAGTGACATGAATACCAACATCCGCTACGGTACATTTTATTTGTCGACCATTCAGCGACAATTAAGCAATAGCCCTGTGCTGGCCACAGCAGGATACAACGCCGGGCCAAATCGTGCACGCCGTTGGCAGCCAGAGTTTCAGCAAATTGCGGCAGACCAATATACTGAAAGCATTCCTTTGTTGGAAACACGTGACTATGTGAAACATGTCATGACCAACGCTACACATTATGGATTGATGTTAGGTCAAGGTGGTCAATCTATGAGTAGTCGTATGCAAAGTATTCCATCACGCAATACACCATAGCTCGTGGAATACTCAAGCATGCCATTTGTCATCGAATCACTGTTAAGGGGGCAGAATCATTGAAAATGAGGATGGGTACCATTTTGCAGCCAATTCATTTTGCATTGCTCAGTTTGGGTGGTGCAGCTTGGGTCATGTGTACACAAAACGCATTTTCAGCTCCTGTGCAAGGCTATGTGATGTCGGTTCAAATGACTCCAGCCGTATGTTTGATTGATTCTACCAAAAGCAAAAAGCGTAAATGTTTAGAAGGTTACTCACTGAATATTGAGGGTTTATATCCCGAAGTAGCCACGCGTGAATGTAGCACCCATTCATCGGCAAAGTTACCGCCGCTACAAGCGAAGGTAGTGGCGCGAGTCATGCCCGATGATGCTGCGCGAGTACAGCTTTGGCAGGGTATAGGTGGGTGTGTGCCTATGAATGCTAGTCAGTATTTCCGAATGATCATTAACAATGCAGATCGGATTAATGTGCCTGCGGTATTGACGAGCCAAGACACTCAAACCGTACAACTGGGTCAGTTGCGTAGTCTGTTCTTAAAATCCAACTCGGGTATGTCATCCAAAAGCATTCATTTTCAATGCTCGAATCATCAGGGCAGCAGTTATTTAACCGAAATCAAAATTTGCTATAACAGTGCAGGGCGCTATAAGCAATGTGCTGCCAACATTGGGTCAAATTGCCCAAGTCAGTTTGTGATTAAAGGTTCTTACTAGGTTTTTGAGCGCATTAAATTTGTGGTTTTGAGTCTTTTGGAAATATTTTATTTATATTTTCTATCAGACTTTTGTGGAATTTGATGCGCTTTTGCATGCATCCGCTGAATGATTGGAGTACAATCTTTCGCGTTTATGATTATTAGATTAAATGGACTGACTATTTAATCGCATTGACTATCCTCAACTGGAGATAATTACATGAAGCAACCCGTTCGTGTTGCCGTGACTGGCGCTGCAGGTCAAATTGGTTACAGCCTATTATTCCGTATCGCTAGCGGTGAAATGTTGGGTAAAGACCAACCAGTTATCCTTCAATTATTAGAAGTTCCTTTTGAGAAAGCTCAAGCTGCGCTTAAAGGCGTAATGATGGAACTTGACGACTGTGCTTTCCCATTATTGGCTGGCATGATCGGTACTGATGATCCTAAAGTGGCATTTAAAGATGCTGACTACGCGTTATTGGTTGGTTCTCGTCCACGTGGTCCTGGTATGGAGCGTGCTGACCTTCTTAAAGTAAACGGTGAAATCTTTATTGGTCAAGGTCAAGCACTTAACGAAGTTGCTAGCCGTGATGTTAA
Organism: Acinetobacter sp. YH12131; assembly: GCF_013418635.1. Lineage (NCBI taxonomy): Bacteria > Pseudomonadati > Pseudomonadota > Gammaproteobacteria > Moraxellales > Moraxellaceae > Acinetobacter > Acinetobacter sp. YH12131. The sequence continues at coordinate 8,909 of NZ_VPBQ01000003.1, read as the reverse complement.
AGTTCTAGTTGTTGGTAACCCAGCGAACACGAATGCTTACATCGCAATGAAATCTGCTCCAGATCTTCCAGCGAAAAACTTCACAGCAATGTTACGTCTTGACCACAACCGCGCGTTAACTCAACTTGCTCAAAAAGCTGGCGTTGCTGTTTCTGACATCAAAACAATGACAGTTTGGGGTAACCACTCTCCAACAATGTATGCTGACTACCGTTTTGCAACTGCAAATGGAGAAAGCTTAAAAGACAAAATCAACGATGCTGAATGGAACAAAGACGTATTCCTTCCTACAGTTGGTAAGCGTGGCGCTGCGATCATCGAAGCACGTGGTTTATCTTCTGCTGCATCTGCTGCAAACGCTGCAATTGACCACATGCGTGATTGGGCGCTTGGCACAAACGGCGAATGGGTAACTATGGGTATTCCTTCTGACGGTTCTTACGGTATTCCTGAAGGCGTAATGTTCGGTTTCCCTGTAACTTGCGAAAATGGCGAATACAAAATCGTTCAAGGTCTTGAAATCGACGAGTTTAGCCGTGAGCGTATCAACTTCACGTTAAACGAACTTGAAGAAGAACGCGCAGCAATTGCTGACATGATTAAATAATTTAATCTGCTAGATTAAGTTAAAACTCCTTCGGGAGTGATGCCAGTCAACCTAAAAGTTGACTGGCATTTTTTTGCGCTTGATTTTATCTTTGCAATTAAAAGCCTATCATCAGCTAAGATCATATTGCTTATCAAATATCAGAATGGATAAGCGACTATAAAATAGGTTGATTGACCTGCACGGTAGGGGAAATTGCTTAGAATACGCGGGTTTCCTTTTTCAAATCTTCTCTCTGTCATGTCAGTTATTGTTGCAAGTGCCCATAGATCGAATGTTTCGGTTTGGGTGGCTTTTATCTTACTTGTTGTCGGTACTATCGGCGCCTATCAAATCGTGGGTCTAAATCAAGCACTGTTATTTTTAATTGGTGGTGCTTTGGGGATGACGTTGTATCACGCCTCTTTTGGTTTTACTTCTAGCTGGCGTGTGTTTATTAAAGAACGTCGTGGTCGTGGTTTGCGGGCTTAAATGATTATGCTGGGCTTGGCGGTGTTGTTGTTCTTTCCTGCTTTAGGTGCAGGTGAGTTGTTTGGCAATCCCGTCAAGGGCAATGTCAATCCTGTGTCGATGTCGGTCATGATTGGTGCTTTTATTTTTGGTATTGGCATGCAGTTGGGGGGTGGCTGTGCATCGGGTACGCTATACACGGTAGGCGGTGGCAGTGCGCGTATGTTGGTTACGCTATTTTTCTTCTGCTTAGGTTCACTGATTGCCACTTCGCATTTAGATTGGTGGTTTAATCTGCCGCATTTGGCGCCAATCTCGATTGTCGAAAGTTTTGGGGTGATTCCTGCACTTATTCTAAGCTTTGTTATTTTTGCTGTGATTGCTGCCGCAACCGTGTTTTTTGAAAAGAAACGTCATGGCAGTTTAGAAGTCGAGCCGCAAAGTCAGTACCATGGTTGGAAGCGTTTCCTCAAAGGTCCTTGGCCGTTAATTTGGGGTGGGCTTATTTTAACGCTGCTGAATTTTGCTACCTTGGTATTGGCTGGTCGTCCGTGGGGCGTGACTTCTGCGCTTGCAGTTTGGGCTGCAAAAGTTGCTGTTTTTGCGGGTGTAGATGTAAGTGCTTGGGATTATTGGCAGCAGTCAGGCAATGCTAAAGCATTGGCAAATTCATTGTGGCATGACATCACCTCTATGATGAATTTTGGCATTATGTTGGGTGCATTGCTTGCTGCAAGTTTGGCTGGAAAATTTGCCCCGAACTTTAATATTCCACGCCGTTCACTGGTTGCGGCTGTTATAGGTGGCTTATTACTTGGTTATGGTGCACGTTTGGCCTACGGTTGTAACATTGGCGCATACTTTAGCGGAATTGCTTCGGGCAGTGTGCATGGTTGGTTATGGCTAGTATTTGCATTTATGGGGAATGCCATTGGTGTGAAATTGCGCCCAATCTTCTTTCCAAATGAAAAGCCACAGCCTGAAAAACTAACAGGTTGCTAACTTTTAATTTAAGTAGATGAAAGCCAGTCGGTTTACATTGACTGGCTTTTTTGTTGCCTGTCATCGTGTTAAGAATATTGAGTGGGATGCTTTAGGTATATCGCATCGTACAAAAAATAACATGCTGCAACTCGGCTGCTGCTGAATTGCGGCTCGAAGCAGGTTAAGGTCATTAAAAGTACAAGACGAATCAAAGGAGGATGCCATGTTTGACCAACAACCGACTTTAGAACTGTTATTTCAACAATTGGGTCTAGATGCTGACGATGCAGCAATTGATCAATTTATTCGTGAGCATCAATTACCTGCAGAAACCAAATTACACTGTGCCGAGTTTTGGACGGAAGGGCAGCGCCAATTTTTGCAAAGCCATTGGAAAAAAGATGATGATTGGGCCATTGTGATTGAAACCTTAAATGAGCAATTACATAGTGATCAACATCCGAGTGTTTAATCGGTATTTAAGTTAAAAGTTTTTAAGTTAAATCAAATACTTTTTATCTAAAAAGCGCCAGTAAACTGCGTGCTCACAAAAAGATACAACAAACCCAGTCGGAAGACTGGGTTTTTTATACAAAGTGTTATAAGTTGGTTGAATAAGGAATTACAACGAAACTAATAAAAGGGGGCAAGGTGCTCATGCAAAATACTCCATCATTAGCCATGTTATTCAGCCAACTCGGTTTAGCCAGTAGCCCTGCAGCCATTGAACTGTATGTACGTACGCATCAATTACCTGCACATATTAATTTACATGAAGCGCCGTTTTGGAATAAATCACAACGTGAATTTTTAATCAGTCATTTGGTACAAGACGATGATTGGGCCATTTGGATTGATGAACTCAATCAACAATTGCATTTAGATGCTTATCGTTTACAAGCTGTTTAGGTTTAAGTCATCGTCATATTTAATATGTTTTCATTAAAAACGCCTCAGAACGAGGCGTTTTTTTAATGCATTCTGCTTTTGAGAATTTGTTTAAACCAGACTTCGGTTTGATAGGCGTTAAAGGCAGGGTGAATTTGTAAGAGTTCCAAATCAAATTCGGCAGTTTTACTGTACTTGCCTAACCAGTGGCGACACAGTGCACTTTCATTTATACTGGCGCTGGCATAAGCCAAGAAAAAGAAAATATCTCCATGTACATAATGAGTCATGGCTTTTAAAATTTGTTGGGTAATTAAGGCGTATTTTGCATCGCGGGTCAGTTCAAAATACATCATATAGGCTTTGGCTAAATGCAAAGACAAGTTGATATATAGCGTCAACGGCATTTCTTCAAATTCAATCCGACCCTGTTCCAACAGCACAATGGCTTCTTGCAAAAAGTAAATCTGTTCTTGGCGTAACTCGCTCAAACTCACCAATTGTAAGCGTAAATCGGCACGTTCTAATGCCAATTCAGGCGTATTGCCTTGTAAAAAAAGTTGGTCAGTTTCCCCAATACGTTGAATAATCTGTTGAGTCGAGTTGCGCATGGGTGAATTCCTGATAGCAATATTTGCTCTACATCGGGGCAAATTTACAGTTTTAAAGCCAATAATCTGAAAAATGCGGTCTATCTTTACCAAAGTTGATTGCCGCTGCGGAGCCATGCGGTAATGGAAAGACGTTGCTGTGTTGCAGGTAAAACTTCATGCAATAAATCACTTTGGAAAATTGCAATCCGATTTGGGCGTGGTTCTATAATCTGCCATGCTCCATGTTTGTCTTGTAAGCGTAGTTGTCCACCCCAATCTGTCTGCCACTCAGGATGTAAATAATAGACTGCAGAAATCACCCGATCATTTTTTTGTTGTGGGTTATCGCGGTGCAAGGCATAAAAAGAACCTGCTTGGTAGCTGGCAAAATGCGCTTCGACCTCACGAATCCCTAAATAAAATGCCTGATTGAATTGTTTGGCCAAAGTCAAAAGGGTTTGGGTATGTTGTTGTGCAATGCTTAAATTTTCGTGAATCCATAAAATATGATCACTGCGAATTTTGCTGACCACACCATTTTGAATGGCTGCTTCACGAAATTGATCTAAATTTTGACTACACTCTGCGAGAACTTGTTGTTGATATTCAGGTGAATAGGCATCATCCAACATGGCAAAACCATGCAAATCTAAATCTTCAAGAATTTGATCAATATTCCAAGATTTTGGAAGCAGTGTGGCGTCCATAAAATAGATACTCAGACAAAATGCAAGACAAGCTGATTATTTTAGAGGAATACAAGCTCCTGAATGAAACTTTTTTTCATGCTAAAATGTCGGTTGATTTTAGGAATGAACCAAACATGAATTATCGTCACCATTTCCATGCGGGCAACTTTGCCGATGTCATGAAGCATGTTTTATTGCTGCAAATTCTGACACGTTTAAATGCCAAAGATAAACCTTATCGCTATGTCGATACACATGGCGGTGCGGGTAAATATGACTTATCTTTAGCACCTGCACAAAAATCGGGCGAATTTTTAAATGGTATTCATCGTTTAGTGAAACTAGATGATTCAATCAAACGTCAGGCACCAGAAGGCGTACAGCAGTATTTAAAACTGGTTGAAGCAATGCGTGAAACGGATGGGCAAGGTGCATATCCCGGTTCGCCATGGTTTGCTTTACAAGGTATGCGTGACATCGACAAAGCAACTATTTTTGAAATGCAGCGCGATGTATTCCAGCAATTGCGTCATAACATTCGTGACAAACGCGCAGGTTTACATGAGCGTGATGCTTACGAAGGTTTATTGGGCGTCATTCCACCAAAAGAAAAACGCGGTTTGGTGATGATTGATCCACCGTATGAATTGGAACGTAAAGATTTCCCTCAGTTGGTTGAATTATTGGCAGCTGCACATAAAAAATGGCCAACAGGCGTATTTGCGGTGTGGTATCCAATTAAAGACCGCGCCATGATTGAACGTTTTGAAAAGAAAATGTTTAAAACAGGTATTCGCCGTCAACTCATTTGTGAAATTTGTGTGTGGCCTGACGATACTCCTGTGGGCTTAAACGGTTGTGGTTTATTGGTGATTAATCCACCATGGAAATTCTCTGAAGATGCAGATGAAGCCCTGCAATGGTTGTTCCCGCACTTGCGTATGCAAGAACATGGTGGACATGCTGCAGTGCGTTGGTTAGTTGGCGAATAAAAAATTTAAATAGACGTTCAAGTTACAGTTAGGACACAAAATAATGACAAACACATCCAAACCCGAAGGAGAATATAGTTCCCGTGATCTTGAGCATGACGGAATTACATTTGAAGTGGTGGAAGAAGAACATACCCGTGAAGGGCAAAAGGTGAAACGTCGTGGTATCTATCTGTGGCCAAACCTGATTACCACGGCAGCCTTGCTGTCGGGTTTTTACTCCATTATTGCCAGTATGAATGGCGAATTTAGCCAAGCGATTTATGCCATTTTTCTAGCAGCATTGTTTGATGGTTTAGATGGTCGTGTGGCACGTGCGATTGGTGCGCAAAGTCCATTTGGCGAACAGTTTGATTCATTATCCGATATGCTCGCCTTTGGTGTTGCACCTGCGATTTTGATGTATAGCTGGAGTTTGCATGATTTAGGTCGTATCGGCTTGGCGGCTTGCTTTGTTTATACGGCTTGTGCCGCATTCCGTTTGGCGCGTTTTAATGTGCAAATTGGTGTGGTCGATAAACGCTACTTTATTGGTGTTGCAAGTCCTTTGGCTGCGCTGATTATCGTGTCGCTGGTTTGGGTAGGACGGGATTTTCCTGAACTGTATGATATTCGTGAAATTGGTCTACAAATCCTCAATGCTGTGATTATTATTGCAGTAGGATTGTTGATGATTTCCAATATTAAATATTATTCATTTAAAACCTTTGATCGTAAGCGTGTGCCGTTTTTTGTATTGCCAATCGCAGTATTTATCCTTGCAGCCATGACTTATAATATTCCTGTTGGAATTTTAGTGATTTCAATTATTTATGCACTTTCAGGTTTTGTGACCACTTTTATGGCAAGAAAAAATGCAGTGAGTTAATTAAGCTTTCATAAAAGCATCAACTCACAAGGAGTTTGATATGCAGCTGTTTCAAGATTTTCTCGATCGTTCCAAACAACTCAATCAAACTCCTGCGGCAACCACCAAACTGCCTTATCACGCCCCAAAACATCATTATAAATTTATCTATCAGGGCTTAATTCTTCCTAATTTGCCTGCACCCTTACATTATCTCAACTTTATTGGTTTATTGGGCAGCCTAAATACCGCAATGCTGCGCCCTGAAAATGTGATTACAACCTCAGCTTTAGACACAGCCAGTATTCTTTGTAGTAGCAGCCCACACATGGTGGGGCAGTCCAATCATTATTCAATACAACATGATTGCGTATTTACTGCAGAGTATTTTCAGTTTGCCAATAAAGAGCGCATTACTGGACACTTTCCGCAATTTCATATTCAACGTGAAGATAGCGAACTTAGCTTTGATTTAAAGATCACCACAAGCTCTACAATTTCATATTTCACTAAATTGCGAATGAATTTGGCAGAACATTGGTCTTTGCTGTGTCAGTGTCAGGGAAGTGTACGCTATAAAGATCAGCATTTTCAGATTGAGCAATTGGGTAGTTTTGAGTTTGCCCGCTCAATCCAGTTTCCTTATTTCGCTGTGGCATTTTTTTGCTATCAAGTGATTAATCTGAATCATCAGCAACAAATGATATTGCTACAAAGTCGTGATGTGTTGAATCGAATTTTGCAATCTCGAATCTATCTGCGAAATGCGAACACGGAGCAAACTCGGGTATTTGATGGGCAAGTACAATTTAATATTCAACGGGTTTATCCAAAAGTAAAAACGCCAACAGGTCAGTGTATGTATTTGCCACGTGAGTTTGAATGGCGTTATCAAGATGAAGATGGCACCTCAATTCATTTACAGGCGCAGAGTCGTGGTGATTTTAAATTTGGGGCTGCAGCAGGTTATGTCGGAAGTTTTCAATATCAGTTGGCTATAAATGGAGATCAACAACAAGGAAAAGGAGGCTATTGTGAATATATCGACTGCCGCGCACTGAAATGGCAGGAACATGATCAGCCAGAAAAAATGCCAGATGTAGTTATGAATCCTGAACCTTTTATGATCAAGAAAAAGAAATAAACAGTATTTTGTGGAAAAGTGAAGTATTTTGCTGAATAATTAACCGTTTGGATTAAAAAACTGATAAAACTTAAAAAGAGGGGTTGCATGGCGAAATATTTGCCCTATAATGCACATCCATCGGCGGTGATGAAGATTGAAACTTCTGATAAAACAATGACTTGGTTAAACTTGATTAAGTTGGGTTTTAGAAAGAAAGTTTAAAATAATTTAAATTACCAGTTGACACTTTAGAAATAAAGCGTAATATAGCCGACCTAGCTTGATGCTGACGAAGCATTGAGAAGATCATTAAGAGATTATGAAGAACAACTTGTGTGGATTTTTACTGATTGATTGATCGAAGATATTTCATTGATTGATTGGTTTAAATTACTCGAAGTTTATTTGAGCGAAATTTAAGTCAGAAAATTGATGAGCCAGATTTGGAAGTTTAGATTAAAACTTCAAAATGATTTTAACTGAAGAGTTTGATCATGGCTCAGATTGAACGCTGGCGGCAGGCTTAACACATGCAAGTCGAGCGGGCGAGGTTGCTTCGGTAACTGAGCTAGCGGCGGACGGGTGAGTAATGCTTAGGAATCTGCCTATTAGTGGGGGACAACATTCCGAAAGGGATGCTAATACCGCATACGTCCTACGGGAGAAAGCAGGGGATCATTTGACCTTGCGCTAATAGATGAGCCTAAGTCGGATTAGCTAGTTGGTGGGGTAAAGGCCTACCAAGGCGACGATCTGTAGCGGGTCTGAGAGGATGATCCGCCACACTGGGACTGAGACACGGCCCAGACTCCTACGGGAGGCAGCAGTGGGGAATATTGGACAATGGGGGGAACCCTGATCCAGCCATGCCGCGTGTGTGAAGAAGGCCTTTTGGTTGTAAAGCACTTTAAGCGAGGAGGAGGCTCTCTTGGTTAATACCTGAGAAGAGTGGACGTTACTCGCAGAATAAGCACCGGCTAACTCTGTGCCAGCAGCCGCGGTAATACAGAGGGTGCGAGCGTTAATCGGATTTACTGGGCGTAAAGCGCGCGTAGGTGGTTAATTAAGTCAAATGTGAAATCCCCGAGCTTAACTTGGGAATTGCATTCGATACTGGTTAGCTAGAGTATGGGAGAGGATGGTAGAATTCCAGGTGTAGCGGTGAAATGCGTAGAGATCTGGAGGAATACCGATGGCGAAGGCAGCCATCTGGCCTAATACTGACACTGAGGTGCGAAAGCATGGGGAGCAAACAGGATTAGATACCCTGGTAGTCCATGCCGTAAACGATGTCTACTAGCCGTTGGGGGATTTGATCCTTTAGTGGCGCAGCTAACGCGATAAGTAGACCGCCTGGGGAGTACGGTCGCAAGACTAAAACTCAAATGAATTGACGGGGGCCCGCACAAGCGGTGGAGCATGTGGTTTAATTCGATGCAACGCGAAGAACCTTACCTGGCCTTGACATAGTAGAAACTTTCCAGAGATGGATTGGTGCCTTCGGGAATCTACATACAGGTGCTGCATGGCTGTCGTCAGCTCGTGTCGTGAGATGTTGGGTTAAGTCCCGCAACGAGCGCAACCCTTTTCCTTACTTGCCAGCATTTCGGATGGGAACTTTAAGGATACTGCCAGTGACAAACTGGAGGAAGGCGGGGACGACGTCAAGTCATCATGGCCCTTACGGCCAGGGCTACACACGTGCTACAATGGTCGGTACAAAGGGTTGCTAC